>NZ_JBEKCZ010000093.1:0-28572 GCF_050014615.1 Bradyrhizobium sp.
TGCGCTAGAAGCGGCGCATGCTCGGTCGTATTTTCACCGTTGGCGGCTATACGCTCCTTTCGCGGCTGACCGGCTTTGCACGCGATATCATGCTGGCGGCGATCCTCGGGGCTGGGCCGGTGGCCGACGCGTTTTTCGTGGCGCTGCGGCTGCCCAATCATTTCCGCGCGATCTTCGCCGAAGGCGCCTTCAATGCGGCGTTCGTCCCGGCCTATGCCCATGTCAACGGCGAGCGCGGTGAAACCTCGGCGAAACTGTTCGCCGGCCGCATCTTCACGCTGCTATTTGTTTCGCAACTGGTGCTGCTGGTGGTGGCCTGGCTGTTCATGCCCCAGGCCATGAGCGTCCTCGCGCCCGGCTTCACCGACGACGCCGAGCAGCGGCGGCTCGCGATCGAACTGACGCGGATCACCTTTCCCTATCTGCTGTTGATTACGCTGGTGACGCTCTATGGCGGCATGCTCAACGTGATGCACCGCTTCGCCAGTGCCGCGGCCGCGTCGATCTTTCTCAACATCTCGATGATGGCGACGCTGGCGCTGGCGGTGTTCTTTCCGACGCCCGGCCACGCCGCGGCGTGGGGCGTCTTGATTTCGGGCTTCCTGCAATATTTCCTGCTCGCCGGCGATCTCGCCACCCATGGCGGCTTGCCCCGGTTTGCGCCGCTGAAGTTAGACGAGGATGTCCGCGCCTTCTTCCGCGCGCTCGGGCCGGCGACCATCGGCTCGATGGGCACGCAGGTCGCGTTGTTCGCCGACACCATCATCGCGACCTTCCTTCCGGCCGGCGCGCTGTCGGCGCTGTATTATGCCGACCGGCTCAACCAGTTGCCGATCGGCGTGATCGGGATCGCGATCGGCACGGTGTTGCTGCCGGAAATGTCGCGGCGGCTGACATCGGAGGATCATGCCGGTGCGATGGCGTCGCAGCGGCGCGCGTTCGATTTCACGCTGCTGTTTTCGGTGCCGTTCGTGGTCGCGTTCCTGACCGTGCCTGACGTGATCATGCGGGCGATGTTCGCGCGCGGCGCGTTCTCGAAGGCCGATGCCGCCGCCGCCGGCGCCACGCTCGCGGCCTACGCGGTCGGACTGATTCCGTTCGTGCTGATCCGCAGCGCGGTCGCGACCTTTTACGCCCGCAAGGATACCGCGACGCCGGTGAAGGCGGCGCTGTCGGGGGTGGCCGTCAACGTCGCGCTGAAAATCGCGCTGGTCGGATCGCTGGCGCAGGTCGGTCTCGCCTTCGCGACCGCGGTGGGGGCCTGGATCAATCTGTTGCTGGTGCTCGGATTTGCGGTGCGAAGAGGCTTTCTCGATCTCGATCGCGCGCTGATACGCTCGCTGGCGAAGTTTATTGTGTCCGGTGCGGTGCTGGGCGCAGCATTGTGGCTGGCGGCACGATTCGCGGGTTCGCACCTTGCCACGCTGAGCCGATGGCCCGACGAGGTTGCGTTTTTATGGCTGATCGTGGTCGGTACGCTGGTCTATGCCAGTTCGATCCTGTTGCTGTTCGGCAAGGGCTGGCTGAGGTCGCTGGTGCGCAGCTAAAGCCGTTTGCGCCGCCGCGCGATCCGCTGCAATATGCGCCAATCTGGTTGCAATTGGAGATACGATGGCTCCCATCAAATTCGGCGTCGGTCAAAGCGTGCTCCGCAAGGAGGACGATGCGCTGATTCGCGGCAAGGGCCGTTATACCGACGACCACACGCCATCGCCGACACTGCACGCGCTGGTGCTGCGTTCGCCGCATGCGCATGCCGGGTTCACCATCGATGTTGTCAGCGCCCGCGGCCTGCCGGGCATAGCGATGATCCTTACGGCGGAGGATGTCAGGGATCTCGGCGACCTGCCGTGCCTGTTCAATCTGGAAGTCGATCCGTTCACGGGCCCGCCCTATCCGATCCTGGCCCGTGATGAGGTGCGCCATGTCGGCGATGCCGTTGCGTTCGTGGTCGCGGAAACGCTCGATCAGGCCCGCGATGCGCTCGAGGCAATTGAAGTCAACTGGACGACGTTACCGGCTGTGGTCGGTGTCGCCAACGCCGTGAAGAAGGGCGCGCCGCAGGTCTGGCCCGGGCATCCCGGCAACGTGCTGTTCGACGTTTCGCTCGGCGACAAGAAGGCGACCGAGGCGGCGTTCGCGACCGCGCAGGCGGTGGCTGAAATCTCGATCGTCAATCCGCGCATCGTCACCAATTTCATGGAAACCCGCGCGGTGGTTTGCGAATACGATGCCAATCGCGATCATCTGACGCTGACGATCGGCAGCCAGGGTAGCCACCGCCTGCGCGAGATTATCGGCGGCATGGTGCTGAAGCTGCCGCTGGAAAAGGTGCGGGTGATCTGTCCGGATGTCGGCGGCGGATTCGGCACCAAGCTGTTTCCCTATCGCGAATATGCATTGGCCGCATTCGCCGCGCGCAAATTACGCAAGACCGTGAAGTGGACAGCCGACCGCGCCGATCACTTCATGGGCGACGCGCAAGGGCGCGACAACGTCACCACGGCGCGGATGGCGTTGGCGCAGGATGGCAAGTTCCTGGCGATGGACGTCGATCTGATGGGCGACATGGGCGCGTACCTATCGACCTTCGGCCCTTACATCCCGCATGGCGGCGCCGGCATGCTGCCCGGGCTCTACGATATCCAGGTGTTTCATTGTCGCGTCCGCACCGTCTTCACCAACACCGTGCCGGTCGATGCTTACCGCGGTGCCGGCCGCCCCGAGGCTGCCTATGTGGTCGAGCGGCTGGTCGATGCGGCCGCGCGTAAACTGGGCATGACCCCGGATGCGATCCGGCGCAAGAATTTCATCCCGCCGCGCGCGTTGCCCTACAAGACCGCGACCGGCAAGGTCTACGATTCCGGCGACTTTGCCGCCCATCTGAAGCGGGCGATGGACATCGCCGACTGGAAGGAATTTCCAAAGCGCGCCAAGGCCGCGAAGAAAGCGGGTCTGGTGCGCGGTATCGGGCTCGCCAGCTATGTCGAGGTGTGCGGCACGATGGGGGAGGAGACTGCCGAGGTGCGGCTCGATCCCACTGGCGATGTGTCGATCCTGATCGGCACCCAGTCGAGCGGGCAGGGCCACCAGACCGCTTACGCGCAACTGGTCGCCGAACAGTTCGGACTGGCGCCCGAGCGGGTTCACATCTTCCAGGGAGATACCGATCAGATCGCCACCGGGCTTGGCACCGGCGGCTCGGCGTCGATCCCGACCGGCGGCGTCAGCGTCGAGCGTGCGACCCGCAAGCTTGGTGCGAATTTGCGCGAGATCGCCGCCGAAGCGCTGGAGACCAGCGCCGGCGATCTCGAAATCAGCGACGGCACGGTCCGGATCGCCGGTACCGATCGCTCGGTCAGCTTTGCCGATCTGGCCCGGCACCCGGGCGTCGATCCGGCCAAGCTGAACGCGAGCGCCGCCTTTACCAGCGCCGACGGCACATTTCCCAACGGGACCCATCTGGCCGAGGTCGAAATCGATCCCGCCACCGGCATTATCAAGATCGTCAATTATGTCATCGTCGACGATTTCGGGGTGACGCTGAACCCGTTACTGCTCGCCGGCCAGGTGCATGGCGGCGCGATGCAGGGCATCGGCCAGGCCTTGATGGAGCAGGCGGTCTACAATCCCGGGGATGGCCAGCTCGTCACGGGAACGTTCATGGACTATGCGCTGCCGCGCGCCGCCGACGGTCCGTCGTTTGTGTTCGAGACCCACAACATCCCGTGCAAGACCAATCCGCTCGGGGTCAAGGGGGCCGGCGAGGCCGGCGCGATCGGATCCTGTCCGGCGGTCGTCAACGCGATCATCGACGGGCTGTGGCGCGAATACAAGATCGATCATATCGATATGCCCGCAACCCCGGAGCGGGTCTGGATCGCGATCCGCGAGCATCAGCGCCGGCATAGTCTGTGATGTCGATGCGCGGCGGACTACTTGCCTGACCGTCGTGCAATCATGGCTTGCGTATCGCGCTCGGCAGCACCGATAGCCTCAACCTTATTGGCGGGCCATGCCGACGACGTAACGGTCAGGCAGGCATCCCAGGCCTTGACGGCCTCTTTCAGCCGCGCGGTGCCGTTCTCTCGCTCGCCCAGTTTGCGCAGCGCGTGGCCGAGATTGTTCTGTGTCTCGGCCCAGTCGAGCGGTACCCGCTCGCGCGTCCTCTCCTCCAGTGCCGCGTGAAGGGCTGCGACCGCCTGCTCGAGCCGCGCGGTTCCACTCTCCAGCCCCCCCAGTTTTTGCAGCGCGTTGCCGAGATCGTTCTGTGTCGTGGCCCAATCGAGCGGTACCTGTTCGCGCTTCCTTTCCTCCAACGCCGTGCGAAGAACTGCAACCGCCTGCTCGAGCCGCGCTGTCCCGCGCTCCCGCTCTCCGAGCGCCTGCAGCGCTCTGCCGAGGTTGTTCTCTGTCTCGGCCCATTTAAACGGCATCCGTTCGCGTGTCCTCTCCTCCAGGGCGGCGCTGTCGACCGCAACCGCTTCCTCCAGTCGCGCTGTCCCACTTTCCTGCTCGCCAAGCATCCGCAGCGCTTCGCCGAGATTGTTCTGTATGATTGCCCAGTTAAAGGGCACGCGCTCGCGCGTACTCTCCTCCAACGCCGCGCGATAGGCCGTGACCGCTTGCTCGAGCCGCGCTGTCCCGCTGTCCCGCTCCCCAAGCGCCTTCAGTGCGTTGCCAAGATTGTTCTGTGCCGTAGCCCACTCGATCGGCACCCGTTGGCGCGTACTCTCCTCCAACGCCGCGCGATAGGCCGCGACTGCTTGCTCGAGCCGTGCTGTCCCGCGCTCTCGCTCTCCGAGCGCCTTCAGGGCGATGCCAAGATTGTTCTGTATTCTCGCCCAGTCGAGCGGCACCTGCTCACGCGGACTTTCTTGCAGGGCCGCGCGATAGGCCGCGACTGCTTGCTCGAGCCGCGCTGTCCCGCTGTCCCGCTCTCCGAGCTTCAGCAGTGCGTTGCCAAGATTGTTCTGTGTCAAAGCCCAGTCGATCGGCACCCGTTCGCGCGTCCTTTCCAGCAGGGCAGTGCGATAGGCCGTGACCGCTTCCTCAAGCCGTGCTGTCCCGCTGTCCCGCTCCCCTAGTCTTTGCAGCGTGACGCCTAGATTGGTCTGCGTTCTCGCCCACTCGAGCGGCACCCGCTCGCGTGTAAATTCTTGCAGCGCTGAGCGATAGGCCACGACCGCTTCTTCCAGCCGCGCGGTCCCACTCTCGCGCTCCCCTAGTATTTCAAGCGTGATGCCAAGATTGTTCTGCACTCTCGCCCAGCTGAGCGGCTCCCGCTCGCGTGGATAAGTCACGAGTCTCTGCCGGTAAATCTCAATCGCGTCACGTAGCGCTGCGTTGTCACCTCGCTCGTCACCTTGCGCATTCAGGGCGTTGGCCTGGCGCTCCATATAGTCTGCATGCACGGCTTCGTGTCCGGGCGGAACATATTCGACCGCCTGTCTGAACAACGAGGCGGCTTGCGAATAATGCCGCTCGGTCAGTGCGACCTCCGCTTCGGCGGCCGTTGAATCCGCCGCCCCGAGCATCTCCGCGTCTTCAGCGGTTTGCGCCTGGTCGCGCAGCCGGCGCGCCTCCTCGGCGGCAGCGATCTGCGTCTGGGTCGCCTGACGCAACAGCTCGTGCGCAAGTTCAAAATGCCCGTTTTCAATCTCGGGTCTTGCCTGTTTGACCAGATTCATCGCGGTTGAATTTGCCGGATTCAGCGCGGCTGCCACCGCCTGCAGCTTCTTGTAGTCGTTGGCGACCCTGGTCAGCGTTTCGGCGAGCTTTTCATCGGGAATGTTGGCGTCTTCCCCGACGATCCTGAGCAATGTTTTGGTGGCCCCTGCGGTCACGCCGAGTGTCTTGCTGATGTCGACGATACGGTCGAGCAGTGGTCCGGTCGCGCCCGCTGCCCCGCCCTTTGCCGCGGCCTCGATCGCCTCCTTGAACTGTTCCGGCGTCAGCCCGAAGAAATTGCAGGTCAGGTTATTGTTGCTGGCGTCGCGCCCACCGGCGACGCTGCACGCGCCGGCGCTGACGGGGTTATCAGCCGCGAAAGCCTGGCCTGTCGACGAGACCGAAATGAGCAGCGCAGCACCCGCGAGGGCTATTGCGGTTTTGTTGTATCCGCGCATGACACTGATTGGCTCCCCGGCCCGGATCCAGGTGGTGCACTTCCGTTGTAATTGACAGTGTTGCCCGAGGCGTCGCGCCCCGCCGCTACGCTGCCCTGCTGGGCGCATACGATCTTTGCGGCAGCTTGCGAGGGGTCATGGGCCGGCCAGATATAGGTCAATACGGCCCAGATGCCTCCGGCGGCAACGACCAGGCCACCGCCGAGCCATGAAAGGGTTTTCTGGTTTTCCGATTTCGCAAGGAACGACCACAAAGAGCGCATGTCACTGACCCGATTACCGCCAGTTACTGTAACCTCTTATACTCTCACAATACAGGATAAAGCGACAAAATGCACGCTCTGCGTGCGGTCTGTTTGGCCGGGTTCGGCGCAGAGCTCGCGATGCCGGTACGGAATGAAGCCCCATGCACGGGGTTGGAACGATAGCCGCTTCTGTTTGGCGACGGGTTAAGCTAAATGGGTAACGCGTTCACTGTGCGTCTGGAAAAAATCAGAGGGGTCAAACTGATGAAGCGAATTGTCGTGGTTGTTGCAACGTTGTTGCTCGGTGTCGGCGCTGTCATGGCGCAACAGGATGCGCTCAAGAATGCGCAGACCTACATGAAGGGCAACGGAAAGAACGCCGGCGCGCTGGCGGCGATGGTCAAGGGCGAAAAGCCATACGACCAGGCTACGGTCGATACCGCGTTCGCCCAGTTCGAGGACACCATCAAGAATCTGCCGACGCTGTTTCCCGAGAGCATCAAGGGGCTCACGTTGGAGGGCGATTACAACACCTCTTCGAAGATATGGGAAGACAAGGCTGGTTTCAGCGAGCACATCGCAAGCTTCGGCAAGGTCGTCGCGGACGCCAAGGGCAAGATCACGGATCTGGACACGCTGAAGGCAACCTTGCCGGTCATCGGCAAGCAATGCGGTGGTTGTCACGAAACCTACCGCGTCAAGAAGGGCTGATTTCAGGCCGGTCCGAGCTAAGAATAAAGCAAAGAAAAAGGGGCGGGCGCCCGCAGCGCTCGCCCCTCTGTCGTTACAGCGAGAGCTACTTCGTCACCTGTCCGCGGATTTCGCCGCCCGGATTGGCCGCGGTGTGGACGTTGACATAGTACTTGCCGGCCAAGAGGTCGGCCGCCTGGGCGTCGGTCAGCGTGGCGCTGCCTTCGGCGGGGCTTGAGGTGGCGCCGGGGATCGCAACCGCGACACCGCCATTCTTGCCGGCTTCAGCGGGCCCATGGAAATGCGCCGCGGTGGCCGGGCCGGAAAGCCCCGAATAGGTCAGCTTCCAGGTGAGTTTCTTGGTGGCGGCATCGTAGTCGATGTCGGCGGTGCCCTTGCCGGCGCTGGTATTGGCAGGCACTTCGGAAGCGCCGTCGAGGGTGGCCTTCAACTTCTCGGCGAAGGCGGGTCCGGCGAAGGCGATGGTGGTCCCAAGCGCCAGCGTAGCCAACATGATCCTGGTATTCGACATGGTTCTCTCCCTGTGTGCGTTGGTTGATGGTGCCAATTTCAAAACAGCGGGTTTTCGATCTTATTCCCGCCGAATGTCTTGGGTGCGAGAAATATTCAAACAATTGATGGCTCGCCCTGCGGCCATACCGGCCGTAAGGTACGGCGGATAATGACGGATCGATGAATGTTGCGACCAATTTGCCAACGAGATTTGCGACACGTTTTCCAACTGACTTTCCTGGGATTGATTGTTGCCGCGGCCATCGGCCTTGCCGTGTTCTGGTGGCTCACCATACCGGCGGTGGTCTCCTCGACTATGCTGCCGCCCTATACGCCCGATCTCGCCAACGGTCTCACAACGTTCAATGCCGGGGGATGTTCCTCGTGCCATGCGGTGCCCGGTCAGCCCGACCGGCTTAAACTGGGCGGCGGGCTCGCCGTTCCGTCGCCGTTCGGGACGTTCTATGTCCCCAACATCTCGCCCGATATGTCAGACGGCATCGGGCGCTGGACCGAGGCGGATTTCCTCACCGCAGTGCGGAAGGGCACGTCGCCCGCCGGCACGCATTATTTTCCGGCGTTTCCCTATCCATCCTATCAGCATGCCAAGCTTGAGGACATTCGCGACCTGTTCGCCTATTTGAAGACGCTGGCGCCGGTGTCCGGCAAGGTGCGCGATCATGACGTGCCGTTTCCGTTCGACATCCGGCGCAATGTCGGGATCTGGAAATGGCTGTTTCTGGACGGCAAGCCTTTCATGGCGGACGCGGCACATTCCGCCCAGTGGAATCGCGGTGCGTATCTGGTCAACAGCCTCGGCCA
Source organism: Bradyrhizobium sp. (assembly GCF_050014615.1). Taxonomy (GTDB): domain Bacteria; phylum Pseudomonadota; class Alphaproteobacteria; order Rhizobiales; family Xanthobacteraceae; genus Bradyrhizobium. Next base: position 8,399 of record NZ_JBEKCZ010000093.1, read on the forward strand.
TTGCGCCGAATGTCACAGTCCGCGAAACTTCCTGGGCGGCATCATCGCCGCGCAGCGCTTCGCCGGCGGACCGAATCCGGAAGGCGAGGGATGGGTGCCGAACATCACGCAAAAGGGATTGGAGGAATGGAGCGTCAAGGACATCGCCTATTTCCTCGAGACCGGGCAAACCCCCGATGGCGACTCGGCCGGCGGCGCGATGGTGCGCGTGATCAGGAACACCTCGCAACTAAGCCCTGGGGATCGCGACGCGATCGCGGATTACATCAAGTCGCTGCCGCCGGTGGACGGCCCGCCACGGCCGAAGAAAGTGGCGAAGGACAGCTAGCCGGGGCCGAACGCCTTGAAGGTGATGATGGTGTGGGTGTCCTGGATGCCGGGAATGACCTGGACCTTCTCGTTGACGAAGTGGCCGATGTCGGTGCCGTTATCGACGTAGAACTTCACCAGCAGATCGTAGTGGCCCGCGGTCGAATAGATCTCCGAGGCAATCTCGGCCTCGGCGAGCGCGTTGGCGACGGCGTAGGATTGGCCGAGCTTGCATTTGATCTGGATGAAGAAGGGAACCATCGCTGTTGTCTCCGGAAGGCATCGCGCTGCATCAATATAGCGTTTTCAGGCCAAGTGAATACCGGTTCGTGCGCAGAAAACCCATCCTATATCAGGCGAGCCAGAACCGGGCGCCCGGGCGGGCGAACTTGCCGCCAATAACGCGCCGCGCTAGGGATAAAGACATGACCTTCACGCGACCGCTGAACTTGTTGCGGGCGATGCGGTGACGATCCCCATCGCGCTCACCATTGCCGGCTCGGATTCGTCTGGTGGCGCCGGCATCCAGGCCGACCTCAAGACGTTTGCCGCGCTCGGGGTCTACGGCGCCTCCGTCATCACGGCCCTGACCGCCCAGAACACCACGGGCGTGAGCGGCATTCATGCCGTGCCTGCCGAATCGACGTCAAGGCCGTCAAGATCGGGATGGTGGCACAGCGCGCGACCATCGATGCCATCGCCGCCGGCCTGATGCGATGGTCACCGCACCATGTCGTGCTCGATCCGGTGCTGGTGGCGACGTCAGGGGATCGGCTGCTGGCTGACGACGCCGTCGAGCGCTTGCGCACCGGCCTCATTCCGCGCGCGTCACTCCTCACGCCGAATCTGCCGGAAGCCGCCGCGCTGCTCGGCGAGGGCGTCGCATCGGATGAAGCCGCCATCGTGAGCCAGGGCCGGCGGCTGCTGCAATTGGGCTGTGCGGCGGTGTTGATCAAGGGCGGCCACGCGCAGGGCAGCGAAAGCATCGACTATCTCGTGCACGCCAGCGGCATGCTCGCGCTGCCGGCGCCGCGCATCGCCACCGAAAATACCCATGGCACCGGATGCTCATTGTCGTCCGCCATCGCCGCCGGCCTTGCCAAAGGCAAGGATCTGGAAACCGCCATTCGCGATGCCAAGGCCTGGGTCAGCGCCGCGATTGCGGCGGCCGATCGCCTCGGCGTCGGCCACGGCCACGGGCCGGTCCATCATTTTCACCGGTTCTACTAGGTCGCCGACGGGCTAGTCGATCCCGCTGTCGAGATGCGCGGTGTCGTTCATCCGGCGCAGTTGAAACGAACTGCCGGTGATTTCGATTTCATTCAGGCAGCATGGGCTTTGAACGATCCGCCAATAGGCTGACAGCGGCATGTCCAGAATCTGGGTCAGCATAACCCTGTTGACGCTGTCATGGCCCACCAGAACCAGCGTGTCCGCTGCGTTCCGGGAGCGCACGAACCGAAGCACGCTGGCGGTGCGGGCCGCAACATCCTGAAGCGACTCTCCGCCAGGAAATTCGACCAAATGGGGGGTCGCAAGCCAGGCGGCGAATGAATCGGGATTTTCGGCGCGCGCATCGTCAAATGTCAGCGACTGCCATCGGCCATAGTCGAGATCGTTGAGCCCGGTCAATGGCTCGGACGGAACACCGCAAACCCTGGCGACCGCCGCGCCCGTTGCAATGCATCTCTGGAGCGGGGAAGTGTGGATCGAACCCGGAGTCCATTGCGACGCGATCCGATGCGCCAGCAACTCGGCTTGCCGCTGTCCGGTTTCCGTCAAGGCGAGGTCGGCGCGGCCCCTGAAGCGCGGCGGTTTGATGCCGTCCACATGACCGTGGCGAACCAATAGAAGGATGGTCATTCGGCAGAACTCGCGCATTCCCCGTCAGCTGGCAGGCCGGTGTGTGGGTGGATATTGATCCCTGGCCAGACATCGTCTAGTATTTTCTTGTCCAAGGGGAAGGGGTTCCCCAAAACCGCCTGACAAGGGCTGATGACTCCTGCCGCGTCGAGAATGCGGGGGTTAAGCCATGGCGATGTGCCGCTCAGGCCTCCTTCCCCATCTCAACGCGAAGTCAGGTATAGGTAGCTGCGGCGTGCGCAAACCATGGATGGTGCGCGCTGCCGGCCAGGTTTGTTTGTTGTTGTTGAGGACAATTGGCGGGGCGAATGCAAATCTTGGCGGAGCGAATGCTGACGACGAAAATGCGGGCGGCAATGCGAGCAAGGCGCGTCCAATCCAGGCGCCGGAAAACAACGATGGAAAGCGTTCCGGCTTAAGGTTTGAGCCGTGAGGAAATTGTAGCCAGTCGAGGCATGCGGTGGATACTATCAACGGAGCCATGTGGGTTGCGCTTGGCAGCGTGCTCGGCGGGACAGCGAGATTCTGGCTGTCCGGCTTTGTGGCGCGACGCGTCGGCGAGACGTTTCCGTGGGGAACGATCGTCGTCAATGTGAGCGGCGCCTTTCTGCTCGGCATTCTCGCCGCATCGGCTGCCACCGGTGGGATTTTCGCGGGCGTGAAACCGTGGCAATTCGCGGCGATCGGTATCCTTGGAACCTACACCACCGTATCGTCCTTTAGCCTTCAAACCCTGGCGCTCGCCCGCGACGGCGAAATGATGCGCGCCGCGGGGAATATGGTGATCTCGCTTGCTCTTTGCCTCTTGGCCGTCGCCGGCGGCTTTGCGGCCGGCCTCTACGGTTTCGGGTAAGAGGCCTTCGGCGATGCAGGACAAGATTTCATCGGGATTGCCGGCAAGCGACCAGACCGGGAAGCAACCGCACCCACGGCGCCCCGCCTGGTGGGAAGCGATCTGGGAGGAGACCGGTTCCTATATTTCCGTCGCGCTCGGCAGCATCGTCGGCGCCGTGGCGCGTTTTCTGGTGTCCGTTCTGTTCGTGCAACAATTTGGCGACGGTTTTCCCTGGGCCACCTTGTTCGTCAACGTGACCGGCTCATTCGTGATCGGGTTTTATGCCGCGCTGACCGGCCCCGACGGCAGGTTGTTCGTGAGTGTGCGGCAGAGACTGTTCGTCATGGTCGGCATCTGTGGAGGCTATACGACGTTTTCCGCATTCAGTCTCGAAACGCTGCGGTTTGTGCAGTCGGGCAACGCGCATACCGCATTGGTCTATTTGTTGGTCTCGGCCGTCACCTGGATCGCCAGCGTATGGCTCGGTCATGCGCTGGCGGCACGCCTCAATCGTTTGTAAGGGATTCGAAAATGCAACTACCGAAACAAGCACTGCTGCTGCGGATTTTCACTGGTGAAAATGATAAATTCGAAGGTCGTCCGCTTTACGAGGCCATCGTCTTGAAGGCCCGCGAAATGCAGCTCGCCGGCGCTACCGTGTTGCGCGGCCCGATGGGCTTCGGCAAATCGAGCCTTGTCCACACCGACAAGATTCTGCGACTTTCAATGGATCTGCCCCTGATCATTGAAATCGTGGATTCTGAAGAGAAGATCAATGCGTTTCTGCCCGTGCTTGACGGCATGATGGATAGCGGCCTCGTCACGCTGGAGAAGCTCCAGGTGCTGCAGTACGGCAATGACAAGGCCACCGACGTCTAGAGCATGATCCGGAAAAGTGGAAACCGGTTTTCCGAAAAGATCATGCTCAAACAATAAGATGGACGACGAGCATGATTCAACCCGGTTGAATCATGCTCTAGCCGCGAGGTCGCGGAAATACGCGGATCGTCTTTTGATCGGAACCAGTTCGTTCTTGTCTTCGTTGATTTCCCGGCTAAGATCGACGCATCCACAATGGGGATGGGGTCCCCCAAAACCGCCGAGAAGGCTGATGACTCCTGCCGCGCCACAGCGAGCAGGAGTGTGTCTTGAATCTGCAAAAGCCGGCGGTTTCATCCGAGCTTCCTGACCATATTATGGTTCGGCGACTTTGCCGTTCGCCAAGGTCGCGGCGGGACGCGACCACGCGGTGGTTGCCGCTGTTTCGGCGCGGACCGAACCGAGCCCCCATACCGACGCGGGGGCGCGCATCATGACAGGTGTATGGGGACTGGCTGCGCTGTGGCTTGGCCTCGCGCTCATCGCGAGTTTGCTCTCGATCTGGTTTCGCATCTCGACCGCGCTGTCGGAAATCGTGGTTGGAACGATCGCGCAATTGATCATCGGGGCCGCTATTGGTTCGGCGGTGCTGGGCACCGATGAATCCTGGGTGAAGTTTCTATCCGGCCTTGGCGCGATCGTACTGACTTTTCTGGCGGGAGCGGAACTTGATCCGCAGGTGTTCAGGCTCAAATGGAAGGAGGCCGCGTCGGTCGGGCTCGTGAGCTTCCTGTTTCCCTTTCTGGGGTGCGCGGCCGCCGCCTACTACCTGCTTGGCTGGGAGCCGATGCCGAGCTGGCTTGCGGGCGTTGCGATGTCCACCACGTCGGTTGCCGTGGTCTATGCCGTGATGCTGGAGTTCGGATTTAATACCACGGAGTACGGCAAGACCATCCTGGCCGCCTGTTTCGTGACCGATCTCGGGACGGTGGTCGCGCTCGGACTTATCTTCGCGCCGTTTACGATCAAGACACTGGTTTTCCTTGGCACCGGGGTCGTCGTCTTCATTGTGCTTCCCTGGGTCACCCCGCGGTTTTTCCGCATCTACGGAAATCGCCCTTCCGAGCTGGAAGCGAAATTCCTGCTGCTTTGCCTGCTGGGAATGGGGGCGCTGGCGAGCTGGGCCGACAGCGAGGCGGTGCTTCCGGCCTACCTGATCGGAATGGTGCTTGCCGGCACGGTCGGCAAGGATCACGCATTGATCCGGCGGTTGCGCACGCTGACATTCGGGCTGCTGACGCCGTTTTATTTTATTCGCGCCGGCTCCTATGTCTCGATACCGGATCTCATCGCCGCGCCGATCGCATTCGTCCTCTTTCTCCTGGTCAAGGTCGGGACCAAGATCGCCGGCGTATACCCCGTCACCACATTATTCGGTTCGCCCAACAAGGAGGCGATGTACACAACGCTCTTGATGTCGACCGGTCTCACCTTCGGGACGATCTCGGCGCTGTTCGGACTTTCGCACGGGATCATCAGCCAGGCGCAATATTCGGCGCTGGTCGCCACGGTGATTGCAAGTGCGGTGATCCCGACGGTGATTGCCAATGCCTTTTACCTGCCACGTCATCTGTTGCCGAAACGAGAGGTGCCGGCACCGGATCGAGAAGCCGCATGAGCGGGGTCATTCAGTTGGCTTCCTGCCCTGTTCTGGTTGTAAAATAGCGAAGAGAGGGCGCGTTCGCGAGGTCGCGGATGGGCTGGATTTAACCGGCAAAACGCCGTGCCTTAAAAAAATGGGGGAGGACATGCAAATTCCGCGGGAAGCCGTGTTGCTTCGTATTTTTTTCGGGGAGAACGACAAGTTTCATCGTCTTCCTCTTCATGAGGCGATTGTGCTGAAGGCGCGGGAGATGCACCTCGGCGGTGCAACCGTGTTGCGCGGCCACATCGGATTCGGCCATTCGAGCCGCATTCATAGCAGCAAGATTTTGCGCCTCTCGCAGGATCTGCCGGTCGTGGTCGAGATCGTCGACTCGCAGGAAAAGATCGACGCTTTCCTCCCGGTGCTTGACGGCATGATGTCGAGTGGGCTTATCACCATGGAGCGAGCGGAAGTTATTCAATATGGAACCGAGGAAACCCGTCCGTTCAAGATCATCGAGCCAAAGCCGGGCTCCCATCATCTGAAAGCCTAGAGGAAATCCATGCCAGCCTACCGTTCCCGCACCACGACTCACGGCCGCAATATGGCGGGCGCCCGCGGCCTCTGGCGCGCCACGGGCATGAAAAACGAGGACTTCGGCAAGCCGATCATTGCCGTGGTCAACTCGTTCACCCAGTTCGTGCCCGGCCATGTCCACCTCAAGGACCTCGGCCAGCTGGTCGCGCGTGAAATCGAGAAGGCCGGCGGCGTCGCCAAGGAATTCAATACCATCGCGGTCGATGACGGCATCGCCATGGGGCACGACGGCATGCTCTACAGCCTGCCGTCCCGCGAAATCATCGCCGACAGCGTCGAGTACATGGTCAACGCGCATTGCGCTGATGCCATGGTGTGCATCTCCAATTGCGACAAGATCACGCCGGGCATGCTGATGGCCGCATTGCGGATCAACATCCCGACCGTGTTTGTCTCCGGCGGGCCGATGGAATCCGGCAAGGTCAGCATCAAGGGCAAAATGAGATCGCTCGATCTGGTCGATGCGATGGTCGCGGCTGCCGACGATTCCGTCAGCGACGCCGAGGTCGAGACCATCGAACGGTCCGCCTGTCCGACCTGCGGGTCGTGTTCGGGCATGTTCACGGCCAACTCGATGAATTGCCTGACCGAGGCGCTCGGCCTGGCGCTGCCCGGCAACGGCTCCGTGCTGGCGACCCATGCCGATCGCAAGGGCCTGTTCGTCGAGGCCGGCCATCTGATCGTCGATCTGGCACGCCGCTACTATGAACAGGACGACGAGACCGCGCTGCCGCGGACGATCGCCGGCTTCAAGGCGTTCGAAAATGCCATGACGCTGGATATCGCCATGGGCGGATCGACCAACACCGTGCTGCATCTGCTGGCGGCGGCCTATGAAGGCGAGATCCCCTTCACGATGGCGGACATCGACCGGCTGTCCCGCCGCGTGCCGGTGCTGTGCAAGGTGGCTCCTTCCGTGCCGGACGTGCATCTGGAAGACGTCCACCGCGCCGGGGGCGTGATGGCCATTCTCGGCGAACTCGACCGTGCCGGCCTGATCCATCGCGAACTGCCGATGGTGCACAGCACGTCGCTGGAGGACGCGCTGAACCGCTGGGATATCAGGCGCAGCAAGAGCGAGAGTGTGCGCACGTTCTACAAGGCGGCGCCGGGCAATGTGCCGACCCAGATCGCGTTCAGCCAAGAGCGCCGTTTCGACGAGGTCGATACCGACCGCACCGCCGGCTGCATTCGCGATGCCGAGCATGCCTTCTCAAAGGATGGCGGGCTCGCCGTGCTGTCCGGCAATCTCGCCGTCGATGGCTGCATCGTGAAGACGGCGGGCGTCGATGCCAGCATTCTCAGGTTCGAGGGGCCGGCGCGGATCTTCGAGAGCCAGGATGCCGCGGTCGAGGGCATTCTCGGTGGCAGGATCAAGGCCGGCGACGTCGTCGTGATCCGCTATGAGGGCCCGCGCGGCGGACCCGGCATGCAGGAAATGCTCTATCCGACCAGCTACATCAAATCGAAGGGGCTCGGAAAGACCTGCGCCCTGATCACCGACGGCCGATTCTCCGGCGGAACGTCGGGGCTGTCGATCGGGCATATTTCACCGGAAGCGGCGGAAGGCGGCCTGATCGGGCTGGTGGAGGACGGCGACCGCATCGCGATCGACATTCCCGCGCGCGCCATCAGCCTGCTGGTGGATGAAACCGTGCTGGCCCGGCGCCGCGAGGCCATGCTGGCGCGCAAGGCCGAGGCCTGGAAGCCGGCGAAACGAAGCCGCAAGGTGTCGATGGCGCTGAAGGCCTATGCGGCGCTGACCACCAGCGCCGCGCGCGGCGCGGTGCGTGTGGTCAGGGAATAAGGGGAATTGATCGACGACAGATCGCGCAGCGAATAGAACCACACGCGCGTCTGGGCCAGGGCTCGCGCCTTGGTGCTATCGCGGCGTAGCGGCTCGATAGGGAGCGTCGCGCATGGGCGCGAGAAGTTCCGCGGCAGGGGAGGGACGCAGCACCGTCGTCATGATGGCGCGCGTGCTGATAGGCGCTGGCCTTCTCGCCGTCGGGACGCTGTGGCCCACCGTTGCAGCCTCGCAGGAAGCGTCCTCCCAGGATCAAAATGCCAATACCGGCAATGATCTGTTCCGGCCGCCGCCGAACCTGTTCCAGATGATGACCCAATATAAAACCGCGCTGGGCAGTGGCAGCATGCCGGGTTCGACGCGCGAGGTCACGACCGATACGCTCAATCTGCGGTTCGATCACTCGCTGGATTTGGCGTCGCAATGGGTGCTGGCGCTGCGCACCGATCTGCCCTTGCTCGCCAAAAATCCGATGACGTCCGATAATCCCAACGGGGATTACGTTCAGGGCGTGGGTGATGCTGACGTGCAGGCGCTCCTGCTCCATAATCTGGACCAGCGCTGGACGATCGGCTTTGGCGCGCGCCTCATCGCTCCGACCGGCGACGATATACTCGGCTCGGGAAAATGGCAGATCATGCCCGGCGCCGGCGTGCGCTACGCGTTGCCGGAAATCAACTCTTCGAGTTATCTCGAGCCGGTGGTTCGATACGACGTCAGTTTCGCCGGCGATTCGACCAGGAAAAATATCAGCAATTTGCAATTCGCGCCGACCTTCAACCTCGGCCTTCCCGACCGCTGGTTCATTACCTTCTATCCGAGCCCGGATATCAGGATCAATTACGGCGACCCGATCACCGGTCAGACCGGCCGGCTGTTCCTGCCATTCGACGTCAGGATCGGACGAAAATTGTCCGACAATGCCGCGCTCTCGCTCGAGGTCGGCGTGCCCATCATCAAGGATTACCCGGTGTACGATTTCAAGACGGAAGTCAGGCTTAACGTCACGTACTGACGCTCCGCGACGCGCGCTTGCGTACTGTTGCCAACGCGGGAATCTATGATTACGTTATACTCTTGGTAGGCTCAAACGGCCTTTCGATCAGCCGCACGCACATGCCCAAATTCCTTCGTATCGGCGTCCATCAGTCGAACGTTTCCGGATACACGTCAAAGGCATGGTGGATTCGCCGGGTTGGCTCGACGGTTTTGCTGAAGTGGGGCGCGGTCGAGGTCCATGGTGTCGGAGATGGGCGAAAGATCTACTGGACGCTTCCACCGCGGGTGAAAACAATTCGTTGCGGCACCGAGCAGCGTGCCAGGGACTATGCAAAAGCCGCAATCGCGCGGCGACGCAACCATCGCTATGAACCGTTGCCTGGAAAGATCGCGATCCGGCGCCGCCCCGCCAACCGTGGCGCCGAACTCGAACAAACGCTCGCCACGATCCTGTTTGTCGATATCGTCCGGTCCACCGAAAAAGCCGCGCGGCTGGGTGATGCACGCTGGACCCAGGTGATGAATCACTATTACGCCGCCGTCCGCAGAGAACTGAAGACCTTGCGCGGAAAAGAGGTCGTGACGACGGGGGACGGATTGCTGGCGACGTTCGACGCCCCGGCTGCCGGGATCCGTTGCGCGGCCGCAATTCGCGAGGCCGTGCGCACGCTGGGGCTGGAGATCAGGGTGGGGCTGCACGCCGGCGAATACAATGTGAGCGGGGCCGACGTGATCGGGCTCGCGTTTCACATCGGCGCGCGTGTCGCTGCGAAAGCGCGTGCCGGCGAAGTCCTGGTCTCGAGCGCGGTCAAGGATCTGATGCCGCAGTCTGGAATCCGCTTCAAGGACCGCGGCGCTCACCAGCTCAAGGGCGTGCCGAAGCGGTGGCGCCTGTACCGGGTCGAATATTAAGGCGTCCTGCAGAAGTGGACACCGGTTTTGCCATCGGTTCGGTCGTGCGACGGCAGGTGCCGGGAGTTCGCAGACGGAAAGCGGGTGGTTCGGGCGCCGAGAACTCTCTATCGACAGGGTCAGACGCCGAGCGCTGCCGCAATGTCGCACGTTTAGCGTCCAGGCCGGAAGCTTGATGCTTCCTTGTGACAAATCGGAACAAACAGAGAGATCAAGACATGTCCAAGCAAGATGACAACAAGGCCATCGTCGGTCGATGGTTCACGCATTTCTGGGGCAAGACCTGCAATCTCGGCATCGTCGACGAATTAGCCGCGCCCGACATGCTGTTGCAGTATTCGCTGCACGAACCCCGCCGCGGTCGCGATGACATCAAGGCCTTCATGATCGACTTTCGGAAGGCGTTCCCGGATCTCAATTTCTGGGGCGTAGCCGACCTGATCGCGGAAGGCGACTACGTCGTCGGTCGTTGGGCGGGAGGCGGCACGCATACCGGTCCCGCTTTCGATGACTTCCTGATTGGAGGCCTGCCGGCCAACACCGGCCGCAAGATGACGTTCACGGGAACGACCGTGCTGCAGCTTAAGGATGGCAAGATCGTTGAGGAAATCGGTCTCGACGACGGCGTCGCAGCCTTGACGCAGCTCGGCCTCATCAAGAAAGCGGCCTAGTTCATCGGCTCGCAACGACGCGCCCACCGCGCGAAGATGTGAGGTGGCACTCCGAGGAGTGCCGCCTCAGACCCGATCACGGGCCAGACCGGCCGGCTGTTCCTTCCATTCGACGTCAGGATCGGACGCACATTGTCTGACAATGCCGCGCTCTCGCTCGAGGTTGGCGTGCCGATCATCAGGGATTACCCGGTGTACGATTTCAAGACAGAACTTCACGCTTAATGTGACGCACTTAAGCCTAGCGTCGCTTAACGGTCCGTAGATATGCTGCTCGCTCGCCAAATGCCGAAGGACTTCCATGAAGGCGAATTCTGAGAACGCAAGGCCAGGTGTGGCCGCCTATACCTCGCTGCTCGCGGTGCAAATAGCGGGAGCGCTGGTCTTTATCTGGAGAGAGCTGCCCGCGTTCAATCAATTATTGCGTAATCCGGGCCAGCAGCTTCCCTATATTCCCTACGACGATTTGACGACAGCAGGCATTCTGCTGGTCATGCAAATTGCATATTGGTACCGTCTGAGACGCGTTCCAATCCCGTTTCAAGCTTCGAATCCGGTTTTGAGTCACGTGTTCCTGTTCCTGGGTCGTCTCAGCTTCATCTTCGGCGGGGCATTATTTGCGGTGGTCTTCTTCAGGCATCTTCCGGCGCTCGAAGACGATGCCGATGTCCTGTTGATGACGGGACGGGGGGGCTGCTTGGCGGCGCGTTGTTTGCGCTTTTCTGTTTGACCCTTGAACTGGAACGATTGGGGCATGCGCTCGAAGGCGACGATCCGAAATAAGCGGGCCGGTACTACGCGGCTTGTTTCCAGGGATGGCATCTTGTGGCAGCACCACTGACACATCGATGGCGTAGCGCTAGCGCCGATCGGCACAATTGACCCAGTCGACCCGAAGAACGACAATTGACGACAACTTTATGTTGCAGAGATCACTTATTCTTAAGAGGCGGCCCGAATGATCTGATTTGAAACCGTAAAGGAGACAGCAATGACCTTGCTAATCCCGCAACGAACAAGTTTCACCCTTCTGCTCACGGCCACACTCGCACTTTCGTTGGCAGCTACGTTTGCCGAGGCGCAGACCGCGCCGAAATATTCCGCCAAGGTCCCGCCCTACATCACGACTCCGGACAAGGTTGAGACCAGCATCGGCACGCTGAAATTCTTCGACGGGCTACCGGATGCCGAGACCGTACAGAAGGTCTACGACAATCTCGATCGCGCTCGCGGGATGGAGGCGTTTCTCTCAGGCATACCCGCTGCGTCGCTTTACGCAGCTTGCGAAGGAATAAGCCAGGTCGGCGTCAAGCCAAACGCTGCCATCGGTATCATGCAAGACCTGATGGACGCGAGATCAGTCTTTCTCACGGCAAATTCCACGACGGTCTATGTCTTTGGCTGTATAGACCTGAAGGATGGTCCGGTGGTCGTCGAAGTGCCGCCGGGCGTTCTTGGTCCGGTTGACGATGCTTTTTTCCGCTGGGTCACGGACGTTGGATTGACCGGACCGGACAAGGGACAGGGCGGCAAATACCTGTTCGTTCCGCCGGGCTACACCGGCAATCTGCCATCGGATGGCTACCTCATCGTGAAGCCTCCCACCTACAGCAACCTGATTTTCTATCGCGCCTTCGTCAAGGACGGCGACATCGCCGCCGCCTCGAATGGCGTCAAGGCGAAAGCCCGGGTCTATCCGTTGTCCGCCGCCGGTAGTCCGCCGGCGCCAGCGTTCGTCGACTTGTCCGGCGTGCAGTTCAACACGGTTCACGCCAACACCTTCCACTTCTACGAAGAGATTAATGAAGTGGTACAGCACGAGCCCGCCGACGCCTTTGACCCGGAAATCGTTGGACTGTTCGCTGCGGTTGGCATCAAGAAAGGCACGCCGTTCGCGCCGGATGCGCGCATGAAAGGCATCCTCACGGATGCGGTGGCGGTCGCCAACGCAACCGCGCGCGCCATCGTATTCGCGCCGCGCGACGAACGCGTAAAGTTCTACCCTGATCGCCAATGGGCTACCGCGTTCATCGGCGGTAAATACGACTTTCTGCTTGACGGTGAACGCATGCTCGACGCGCGCACGCTGTTCCACTACTACGCCACGGGCATTACGCCCGCGATGGCATTTTCGAAGCCGGGCACCGGCTCGGCCTATGCGTATGCCGGTCGCGATGCCAAAGGCGAGTATCTCGATGGCGCAAAGACCTACAAGATCACGCTGCCCGCGCCAATTCCGGCCGCACAATTCTGGTCGTTCATGGTCTATGACGGACAGACGCGTTCGATGCTGGAAACCGACCAAAAACTTGCGGGTCTCGACAGCAACGACAGGAACATCAAGAAAAATGCCGATGGTTCAGTGACCATATGGTTCGCCCCAAGGGCTCCCGCAGGTCAGGAAGCCAATTGGGTGCAGACCACGCCAGGCAAGAGCTGGAACAGTCTGCTGCGGCTCTACGCGCCGCTGGAACCTTGGTTCGACAAGACCTGGAAGCCGGGTGATTTCGAGCTCCAGTGAGGCATGTTCGACGGCAGTGTGCGAGGTATCAGGTAATGAGTGGCCTCGATATTTTCGCATGAAGGCGGCCCGAATGATCTGATTTGAAACCGTAAAGGAGACAGCAATGACCTTGCTAATCCCGCAACGAACAAGTTTCACCCTTCTGCTCACGGCCAGTCTGATAGCCAACGTTACGGTTTCGGCGTTCGCCGCCGATCCAACTGTAACCACCGACATCGGCACACTCGACCAGGAGTCCGCCGAGAAGGCGTTTCCGGCCAAGCCGCCTTACTCGCCTTATGCGGGCCGCAACTTTCCCACCCGCCCATTCTTCGGCGACACCCACACCCATACTTCATTTTCCATGGACGCCGGTGCCTTCGGAGCGCGGCTCGGTCCAAAGGATGCTTATCGCTTTGCCAAGGGCGAGGAGGTGATCGCGTCGAGCGGACAGCATGCGAAGCTATCGCGGCCGCTGGATTTTCTGGTCGTATCAGACCACTCGGACGGCATGGGATTTTTTCCGCAACTGATGAATGCCGATCCCGTATTGATGGCGACGCCGCAAGGCCGCAAATGGTATGACCAGATCAATTCCGGCAAGGGAGCGCAGGCCGCCATCGATATCATTACCAGCTTCGGCAAGGGAGAACTGCCGAAGGGTTTCCCGACGCCTGGCACGCCTGCCTATCGCAGCGCCTGGCGCGAGACGATCAAGGCGGCGGAAGAGGCCAACGATCCGGGCCGCTTCACCGCGTTTATCGGGTATGAATGGACCTCGAATGCCGGCGGCAACAATCTTCATCGCAACGTCATCTGGCGCGACAATGGCGCCAAGGCCAGCCTGATCGAGCCTTTCACCACCCAGCCACCGCTTGGAAGCCCAAATCCCCGCGACCTCTGGAAGTGGATGGCGATGTGCGAAGAAAAAACCGGCGCCGAAATCCTCGCGCTGGCGCATAACGGTAATCTGAGTAACGGCCGCATGTTCCCCATCGTCGAGTCGTTCACCGGCAAGCGGATCGATCGTGAATATGCCGAGAATCGCACCCGCTGGGAACCGCTCTATGAAGCCACCCAGATCAAGGGGGACGGCGAGACCCATCCGTTTCTTTCACCCAATGATGAATTCGCCAACTTCGAGCGTTGGGACAAGGGAAATCTTGATCTGACCGAATTGAAGAAGCCGGAGATGCTGGAATTTGAATATCTTCGTTCGGCCCTCAAGAACGGTCTGAAGATGGAAGCCGAGCTTGGCGTCAATCCTTACAAGTTCGGCCTTGTCGGCAGTACCGACGCGCATACCGGGCTTGCGGCCGTCGAGGAGGACAATTTCTTCGGCAAGACGTCTTCCTCGGAGCCGAGTGCGGAACGTGCGACGCATCCATTCGTGAAGACCGACAAAGCCGTCATCATGGGCTGGGAACAGACCGCTTCCGGCTACGCCGCGGTTTGGGCAACCGAAAATACCCGTGAGGCGATTTTCGATGCCATGAAGCGCCGCGAGACCTATGCCACGACCGGCCCGCGTATGGTCGTTCGTTTCTTCGGCGGCTGGGACTTCGAGGCCAGCGACGCCAATAACCGCATGCCGGCGAAGGTTGGCTACACCAAGGGTGTTCCAATGGGCGGCGATCTGAACAGCGCGCCGAAAGGCAAGTCGCCTTCGTTCCTTGTCGCCGCACTCAAGGACCCGATCGGGGCTAATCTGGACCGTATCCAGGTCATCAAGGGCTGGCTGGGGAAGGACGGCCAGACACAGGAGCGCATCTTTGACGTCGCGGTGTCCGGGGACCGCAAGATCGATGCGGATGGCCGCAGCAAGATACCCGTAGGCAATACCGTCGACGTTGCGAACGCGACGTGGACGAACAGCATCGGCGCGGGCGAGATGATTACGGTCTGGAAAGACCCCGATTTCGATCCGGCGGTGCGCGCGTTCTATTATGTGCGCGTGATCGAAATACCGACGCCGCGCTGGACCGCCTATGACGCGAAATATTTCGGCGTCACGATGCCGAAGGAAGCCCCGATGACGACGACCGAGCGGGCCTATACGTCGCCGATCTGGTACACGCCTTGATCCGGTTCACGCTTTGAAATGGTGCGCGCCTTGAAATTCGCGTTGCTGAGAGAGCCACTATTCCAGTTTCTCGTGCTCGGCGCGGCGCTGTTCGGCCTATTTCACCTGGTCGACAACAGGAAGGCTGAGGCGCCGACAAGGATCGTTATTTCGTCGGCGCGGATTGCCAACCTCGCGGAAGGTTTCGCCCGTACGTGGCAGCGCCCGCCGGGCGCAGCGGAGCTACAAGGGCTCGTCGACGATTACATTCGCGACGAAGTGTTCTACCGCGAGGGCCGGGCCGCGGGCCTCGACCGCGACGACGTCATCATTCGCCGCCGGGTGCGGCAGAAGATGGAATTTTTCGCTGAAGATGCGTCTGTTCCGGAACCCAGCGAGGCCCAGCTTGCCAGCTATCTCGAGGCCAACCCGGAGCGCTTCAAGACAGAGGACCTCTTCACATTCCACCAGATATTCCTGAGCGCGACGCGGCGCGCGGCGACGATCGATCGCGATAGCCAGCACGTCGCCGACGCCTTGGCGCACGCGGATGCGGCGGTGGACGCCACGGCGCTCGGCGATCCCTTCCTGCTCGGCGGGGAATTTCAGGCGGTGTCCCAACATGAGGTGGCAAGCATATTCGGTGACGGATTCGCCAAGCGCCTGTCGATGATGGAGCAGGGCCGCTGGCAGGGACCGGTCCCGTCGAGCTTCGGACAGCATTTCGTCTATGTCACCGAACGAATACCAGGCGGCCTGCCGCGGCTCGATGTGGTCCGCCAAGCGGTCCGCCGCGAGTGGTCGAATGCGCGGCGGCTCGAGGCGGAGCAGAAACTCTACGCCTCGCTTCGGGAGCGTTACGAAATTGTGGTGGAGATGCCGCCGGCCAAGTCAGCGCAAGTCGAAACCAGCCGATGAAACATTTCGTTTTACTGTTCGCTGTTCTGGGCATTCTGGTGGCGCAACCCGCGCGCGCGGATGAGCTTCGGCCGGGCTATCTGGAATTGCGCCAGACCGACCAAAACACCTACAGCCTGCTTTTCAAGATACCGGCCCGGGGCGAAGACTTGCGGCTGGCGATCTATGTCAGCCTGCCCGAAGGTACTCAGGATCTGGGAGCGCCACGGATTTCATTCGGCGACGGTGCCTATGTCGAACGCCGCACTATCCGTCGGGATGGAGCGCTCACCGGACAGGTGGTCAGCATTGAAGGTCTTTCGGCGACATCGACGGACGTCCTGGTTCGCATCGAAACCCTTGCCGGCGCGATACAGACCGAGCGGCTGTCGCCGACCAGGACCGCGTTTGTCGTTCAGGCCGCACCCGGCGCGGGAGAAGTTGCGGCGACCTATCTGCGCCTTGGCGTTGAACACATCCTGTTCGGCTTCGATCATCTTCTGTTTGTGCTGGCGCTGGTGATCCTTGTCAGGGATTGGCGACGTGTCGCCATCACCGTGACGGCCTTCACTATCGCACACAGCATCACGCTTGCAGCGGCCACGCTGGGTTTTGTCAACGTTCCCGGTCCGCCGGTGGAAGCAACCATCGCGCTCAGCATCATGCTGGTTTCCGTCGAGATTCTGAATGCACGAGCCGGAAAGCCAAGCTTGACGGCGCGTCTGCCGTGGCTGGTTGCCTTCAGTTTCGGTCTGTTGCACGGCTTTGGCTTCGCCGGCGCCCTGGCTGAGGTCGGACTGCCGCAACACGCCATCCCCGTCGCGCTGCTGTTTTTCAATGTTGGCGTAGAGATCGGACAGCTTGTCTTCGTGGCCGCAGTGTTGTCGTTGATCTGGTCATTACGCAGTGTTGCGTCACAGCTGCTGGAGGCTGCTGCGGTCAGGCGAGCCTTTGACCGGCTCGATGTCATCATCGGCTATGGCATAGGCGTCGTTGCGGCCTACTGGCTGATTGAGCGGACGACCGCCTTTTTTGCATGACGCGGTCATGCGTTCGGAAGCGTGATTTGCCCGACGGGCACCGTTCGCGATTTCGTGTTCCCTCACACCCCCGGGCGAATCATGAATTCTGACGAAGCGCTTTTCGCCTGGAAATGAAGGACTTTTGAGAGATTGGCCCACGGTACCGTAGCGCCTTTACCAGCACGGCAAAGGCGGGGCTTGGCTGCCGGTTGGGGTAGTAGAGATGATACCCGGTCATGAGCGGCGACCAGTCCGCAAGGACTCGCACAAGGCGGCCTGCCTTCACATGCGCCTGCACTACGCTCTCGGGCAGATACGCCAGACCAAGACCGGCTAAGGCGGTGTTGAGGATCAGCGGGATAGCATTGAATGAAAGCGGCCCTTCGGCCCGCACCTTCAGCTCACGCCCGTCTTTGGCAAACGGCCACGACCAGAGGCCACCCGACGTAGGAAGCCGCAGGTTGATGCACGCGTGAGCGGTCAGGTCGTGTGGGGTATCCGGCTTGGACCGCCGGGCGAAGTAGGACGGCGTACCGACGAGAGCTTGCCGGAAGTCCGGCCCAATCCGTAGGGCGATCATATCCTTGGCAACTTGTTCGCCTAGACGCACGCCCGCGTCGTACCGCTCGGCCACAATATCGGTCAGGCGGTAGTCGTTGATGATTTCGACCCGGATATCCGGGTAGTCCGTCAGAAGCCGGGACACGGCGGGCGCAAGGATCGTCTCTGACGCGTGTTCGACCGATGTAATACGCAGGCTGCCCGCAGGCTTCTCGCGCATGGCGGTTAGGGCCGCCAATCCAGCCTCTATCCCATCGAAATGCGGCCCAACGGTTTGAACGAGGCGCTCGCCCGCCTCGGTAGGCGCAACGCTGCGGGTGCTACGTGTCAGGAGCCGCACGCCAAGGCGCGCCTCTAGACCACGTATGGTGCGGCTGAGGGCCGGTTGCGATACGCCGAGTTGCGCGGCGGCACGGGTGAAATTCCGCTCCCGCGCGACCGCGAGGAACGCGATCAAATCCGTGACGGTTGCCCGCTCCATTCATACCCTGTGGTTATAGGTCTAAGGCAAATATACCCTCTAATCACATGGATTCACAGCGCCTAGATTGGCCAAGGGCGGAAGGAAAATAACCTAAATCGCCCGAGAAACTCGGAGCTTCGGAAGGACTAGGTCGTGAAAACACGGAAACTGGGAGCGCTCGCAGTCTCGGAAATGGGCTTCGGCTGCATGAGCATCAGCGCCAATTATGGACCGGCTGCCGACAAGACGCAGGGTATCAATGTCATCCGGGCCGCCCACGAGAAGGGCGTCACTTTCTTTGACACGGCCGAGGTTTACGGGCCGTATGTCAATGAGGAGCTGGTCGGCGAAGCCCTTGCGCCGATCCGCAACCATGTGAAGATCGCCAGCAAGTTCGGCTTTGCAATCGACGGCACCATTGGCTTGGATAGTCGTCCGGTGCGCATCAAACGTGTGGTCGAGGAATCGCTCAAGCGGCTGCGGACCGATCACATCGACCTCTACTATCAGCACCGCGTCGATCCCGCCGTGCCAATCGAAGACGTGGCCGGAGCCGTCAAGGAACTGATTCAGGCAGGCAAAGTGAAGCACTTCGGGCTATCAGAGGCGAGCGCCCGCACCATTCGTCGCGCCCATGCCGTGCAGCCGGTTGCGGCGGTGCAGACCGAATATTCGTTCATGCAGCGCGACCCCGAACATAACGGCGTCCTGCAAACCTGTGAGGAGCTTGGTATCGGTTTCGTGCCGTGGGGGCCGGTCGGCCAAGGCTTCCTCACGGCGAAGATCGACCGCAATGCGACATTCGATCCCAACGCGGATATGCGCTCCGCTTTCCCGCGTTTCACCGCCGAAGCCATAACCGCCAACCAGCCAGTGATCGACCTCCTCAAAAAACTTGCCGAGAAGAAGGGGGCCACCCCTGCTCAGATCGCACTGGCTTGGGTGATGGCACAGAAGCCGTGGATTGTGCCGATCCCGGGAACGCGGAGCTTGGACCATCTCAGTGAGAACGTCGGCGCGGTCAATGTTGCACTGACCTCCGATGATTTGCGCGACATCGGCGCGGCCTTGACCGCGATCACCGTCAAGGGTGGCCGCATGAACAAGGAGCAAATGCAGCAGGTGGACCAATCCTAACCTTGGCTGCTGCCGTGCGCTGCTGGGACCGCTGAAAACGACGTCTGGGATTTTGGGGATTGAAAATGTCGGGCAACAACAACGTTGAGTTCATGAAAAAATTCGTCGAGTTCATCAACTAGGCGAGCGAAAACCTCGCCCAGGAACTCGTATCGCCGGAGGCCATTTTTCATGTGCCGGGGCGTCCCGAGCCTATGGTCGGTCCTGCTGGCTATCTTATGATCGTCGGGATCATGCGAGGGGGCTTTCCAGACATTCAGTGGACGGTGGAAGAGCTAATTTCTGAGGGCAACAAGGTTGCGGCGCGGTTCACGATGCGCGGGACTCACCGTGGGCAGTTCATGGGCGTTCCGCCGACAGAAAAGCCGATCACCGTGCAGGCGTTGAATATCTACCATCTGAAAAACGGCCAGATCGTCAAAGAGTATGGCTCCCCCGATATGTTTGGACTCCTAGCCCAAATCGGGGCTTTGCCGCTTTAAGGAACGACATCTTAGAAACGCATTTGGCTCGCCGAGTTGGCGAGCATTTTCGTTTCCGGCTCACCTCTCAAAACTCAGTCTTGATTACTGCCTCTCAAAAGGTCGCAGAGCCTCAAGTGTCGCAGAAATCGAGATTTCTGCACCAGAAATTCGATCTAACAATTCCAACGGGTTGGCCCGTGCAGAAAATAGGTGCAAATCGCTGCGCATGTCGCTTCATGGCACTTTTGAGACATTCCGACCGACTCCGTGCATGTCTGCTTATCGGGATAGACCGGAAGTGATCAGCCCAAGGTCAAACCGACGCCTTTGACCCAACTCGGACGTTACAAATTACTTCCGGCTAGAGTTGTTTCTAGTAGCGCACCCTGACCAGACTTGTTCGGGCCATGTCGGCCTTCATCCGCTGCTTGAGGGTGTCGGGATGGATACCTTGGCTTTCAAGCGATTTCGTCAAGTGTTCGGGCGTGATACGCATTCGCGAGCACATCCTCAAGTAAGCGCGGTCAACTTCAGCGTCAGTTGAACCCACGCCGACCATTTGGGCTTTCTTGATTACGTCTAACTCGCCGCTCAGTTCATTGAGAATA
>NZ_JBEKCZ010000094.1:0-19233 GCF_050014615.1 Bradyrhizobium sp.
TGGCGGAATTTGTCGGCCGAAAGCTCCAGCACCGGTCCCGCCACCGCGATGCCGGCATTGTTGACCAGCCCGGTGAGCGTTTCACCCGCCAGCGCCGTGCGAACCTCGCGCGCGGCCGCCAGTACCGCGGCCTCATCGGTGACGTCGAATAATAGCGGCGTGAAATTGGCGCCGAATTCGCCTTTGAGGCGGTCGGCATCGGCTGGCTTGCGCACACTGCCGAACACGCGAAAGCCGCGGCTCAGCAACAGTTTTGTCGCGGCCCAGCCGATCCCGGTGGACGCGCCGGTAATGACAACGGATTGCATGGCATGGCTCCCCTTTGCAGCGCGTTTTGCACGCACTTCCACCGGGAGAGTTAGGTAGACTGGAAACGAAAGCAAGGCCGGCGGGCGGTGATGGCGGCGCGTTGCCGGAACCTCATCCTGAGAGCCTGACTGAAAATGCCGTCAACGGGCCGAAGGTCTAGGATTGTCATTGCGAGGAGCGAAGCGACGAAGCAATCCACTCTTCGTTGTGCAAAAGCTGGATTGCTTCGCTTCGCTCGCAATGACGGTGCAAATTTCGTTGACTGCCCATGGTTCGAGACGCACGAAGACGCGCGCCTCACCATGAGGCTCGTGAGCTCAGTTCTTGGTCTTGTCCACCAGAGCGCCCTTCTTGATCCACGGCATCATGTCGCGCAGCTTGGCGCCGACGTCCTCGATCGGATGGGCGGCGAGCTTGGCGCGGGTGGCCTTGAACGAGGTCTGGTTGACCTTGTTCTCCAGCATCCAGTCGCGGGCGAACTTGCCGGACTGTATGTCGTCGAGCACCCGCTTCATTTCCTTCTTGGTCTCGGCGGTGACGATGCGCGGGCCGGTGACGTATTCGCCGTATTCGGCGGTGTTGGAGATCGAATAGTTCATATTGGCGATGCCGCCTTCATAGATCAGGTCGACGATCAGCTTCACCTCGTGCAGGCATTCGAAATAGGCCATCTCGGGCGCGTAGCCGGCTTCGACCAGCGTCTCGAAGCCGCCCTTGATCAGTTCGACCAGGCCGCCGCACAAAACCACCTGTTCGCCGAACAGATCGGTCTCGCATTCTTCCTTGAACGAGGTCTCGATGATGCCGGCGCGGCCGCCGCCGATCGCGGAGGCGTAGCTCAGCCCGAGATCGTGGGCGTTGCCCGAAGAATCCTTATGAATCGCGATCAGGCAGGGCACGCCGCCGCCGCGCTGATATTCCGAGCGCACGGTGTGGCCGGGACCCTTGGGGGCGATCATCAGCACGTCGAGATCGGCGCGCGGCTCGAGCAGGTTGAAATGCACGTTGAGGCCGTGGGCGAACAGCAGCGCCGCGCCGTTCTTCATGTTGGCGTGCAGATGATCGCGGTAGATGTCGCCCTGCAATTCGTCGGGGGTCAGCATCATCATGACGTCGGCCCACTTGGCGGCCTCGGCGACTTCCATCACCTTGAAGCCGGCGGCTTCCGCCTTCTTGGCGGAGGCCGATCCCTTGCGCAGCGCGATGGCGATTTCCTTGACGCCGGAATCCTTCAGGTTCAGCGCATGGGCATGGCCCTGGCTGCCGTAGCCGACGATGCAGACCTTCTTGCCCTTGATCAGGTTCAGGTCGGCGTCGCGATCGTAATAAACACGCATGGTCGTTCCTCTTGGCTGGGCGGGCGGAGTGCCCGGATCGTGCTGTTTTCTGGGTGTTCTGCCGGCCCGGTACACTGGTTCGGCTGGCAATTTCCGGCGTTGTCTAGTCCATTTTTAACCTCAGGGGAAACCCGTTTATGCATGGCGCAGCGCGGCATCATGCGTCCATAAAGACCGGATAGAGCGAGGCCAGCAGCAGCACCGCCATCAGGACGTTGAAAACCCGCACCGCCGTCGGCGAGGTCACAAAGGAGCGCAGCGAACTGCCGAACAGCGTCCAGGTCAATGACGACAACGCTCCCATGACGAACATCAGCGCGGCCTGTATGGCGATATTCCACGGAAAGCTGGCAACCGCGGAATAGGCGGTAATGATGCCGATCGCCATCACCCAGCCCTTGACGTTGACCCACTGGAACAGCACCGCGCCCCAGAACGTCATCGGACCACGCTGGTTGTCCTGCCCCGGCGTAACCGACCCGGACATTGCGATGATAACGGCCAGATAGATCAGGTACGCGATGCCGACATATTTCAGGATGGTCTGCAGCACCGGATAGGCGATGAAGATGGCGCCCAGGCCGAGACCCACGGACGCGACCATGAGTGAAACCCCGATCGCGATGCCCGCGATATGCGGGAGGCTGCGACGGAAGCCGTAAGTCAGCCCTGACGACAGCACCATGATGTTGTTGGGTCCCGGCGTGAACGCCATGACCGCGCCGAAAACGACAAAGGCTGCGAACAGCGACTGCGACATGTTCCCTCAAGCAATCCTAGGCAGGATTTGCACCCGCTTCGACAGCCGCATGATGGCGATGCCGGCGACCACCGTGATGGCGAGACAGACATCGACAGGCTTCATCGACGTCCCTAGCTCTGCTCGCCATGTTTCGGTTTGCGCAGCAAATAAGTGCCGTGCAGCGGCGCGTGATAATCGACCGAGATCAGCGTGAAACCGGCGTCGACCAGCATGCGCTCGATCACCCAGCCGAAGGTCGAATATTCGTCGCGCATGTGGGTGACGACACTGTCGCGGTCGAAATCGTGATTCTTGATGCTGAAATCGGCCCACTGATCGACATCGCGCTCGGTGCCATCAGGCGTGCTGACGAACACGATATCGCGCAGATAGAAATTCGCGCCGGGTTTTAATGCACCAAAGATCCGCGACAGCGCCACGGCCTTCCAGAAATCCGGCAGATGATGCAGCGTGAATTCGCTGACGATCAGGTCATACGAATTCGGCTTATAGGCAAAGCTCAGCAGTCCGGCCGACTGGGTGCGGATCGCAACCTTGCGATCCCTGGCCTGGATGTCGGCGAGCGCCAGCATCGCCGGTGAAATATCGATGGCGTCGACCTCGGCGCCCATCTGCGCGGCTTCGCAGGCCAAAACGCCGTTGCCGCAGCCGATATCGGCGACCCGCCAGCCGCGCTGCACCCCCAGCATGGTCAGCGCCGCGCGGGCGCGCAGATCGCTGTCGTCATGGCGGTCGTAGATCGAGGCGACCGCGGAATCGAGACCGATCTGCCGCCGTTCATTGTAGTACCAGTCGCGCGCCAGCATGGTTCACATCCCCTCGGCCCCGCGGCCGATCGCGGCGACCCCGGTGCGCGACACCTCGACAAGGCCGAGCGGACGCATCAGGTCGATGAACTGGTTGATCTTGGCGGAGTTGCCGGTGATCTCGAACACGAAGCTTTCGGTGGTGGCGTCGATGACGCGGGCGCGGAACGCCTCCGCGAGCCGCAGCGCCTCGACGCGATGCTCGCCGGTGCCGCGCAGTTTCACCATCGCCAGTTCGCGCTCGATCGAGCGGCCGGACAGCGTCATGTCGACCACGCGATACACCGGGACCATGCGGTCGAGCTGGTGCTTGATCTGCTCGATCACCATCGGCGTTCCCGTGGTGACGATGGTGATGCGCGAGACGTGTTTCTGGTTCTCGGTTTCGGAGACGGTGAGACTCTCGATGTTGTAGCCACGGCCGGAGAACAACCCGATCACGCGGGCGAGCACGCCGGGCTCGTTCTGCACCAGTACCGAAAGCGTGTGCGCCTCGGTCGGAACGCGGCGCTCTTCCATGAAGTAGGCGGATGCGGGCTGGTTCATGTTACTCGTTCCCTTCGCGCTCACGCCGGCGCCCTGGCGTCGGTCGGGGCGTTGCTGTCCGCAACGACCCATCGGTTGAACAAATCGAAATCGATATTGCCGCCACTCATGACGAGGCCGACGCGCTTGCCGCGAAGCCTGGCCTTCTCCTGCAGCGCTGCGGCGAGCGCCGCAGCGCCGGCGCCTTCCGTCAGATTATGGGTATCGGTCCAGTAGGCGCGCATCGCCACCGCGATCTCGGTGTCCGTGACCTGCACGATGCGGGAAGCGCCCTTGCGGATGATATCCAGCGCATCCGCGTCGGGAACGCGGGTCGCCATCCCGTCGGCGCGCGTGTTGCTGCTGTTTGTCCGCACCACCGTGCCGGCCGCGAACGACAGCGCGTAGGACGGCGCCTCGGTCGACTGTACGCCGACGATTTCCGTTTTCAAGCCGAGCAGGTCGCGCGCCAGGATGCAGCCGGAGATACCTGAGCCCTGCCCGATCGGCACATAGAGAATATCGAGATCGCGGGCCTTCCTGAACAGTTCGAGCGCGTATGTCGCAACCCCCAGCACCAGATCGGAATGAAAGGACGGCACCAGTTCGAGCCCGTCCTGGATCGCGCGGCGCCCCGCCTCTTCGCGGGCAATCTGGAAATCCGAGCCATGCTCGACGAGGTTGGCGCCGAAGGCCCGCATCGCCCGGTTCTTTTCGACCGAATTGCCCAAGGGCACGTAGATCGTGGCCGGAACGCCGTAACGGCTCGCCGCAAAAGCAAGACTCTGGCCGTGATTGCCTGTGGTCGCCGAGATGATGCCGGCCGTGCCCGGCCGCTCGCGCTTGAGGCGCTCAAGATAGACAAGTCCGCCGCGCACCTTGAAGGCACCGGTCGGCGTGTGGTTCTCGTGCTTGACGATCACGGTGGCGCCAAGCCTCTCGGCCAGCAGCGGCCACGCATGCGCCGGCGTCGGCGGCACCGCCGCACCAACGATGGCGTGGGCGCGTTCCAACTGGTCGAGATCAAACATCGGCGCTGCTCATGGTCACACCAGCGCCTTACCGCCAGCGAAGGCCGCGGCGGTGGCTTCGTCATTGGCCTCGGCGGGCAGCAGCATTTCGTTGTGGGCTTTGCCGGAGGGGATCATCGGAAAGCAGTTCTCCAGGCTCGCCACCCGGCAGTCGAACAGCACCGGCCTCTTCACCTTGATCATGTCGGCGATGGCGCCTTCGAGATCGCCGGGCTTGAATACCTGGAAGCCGACGCCGCCATAGGCCTCGGCCAGCTTGACGAAGTCCGGCATCGCTTCGGAATAGGAATGCGACAGCCGGTTGCCGTGCAGGAGCTGCTGCCACTGCCGCACCATGCCCATGTACTGGTTGTTCAGGATGAAGATCTTGATCGGCAATTCATATTGAACCGCCGTCGACATCTCCTGCATCGTCATCTGCACCGAGGCGTCGCCGGCGATATCGATCACGAGGCTGTCGGGATGGGCGACCTGCACGCCCAGCGCCGCCGGCAGGCCATAGCCCATGGTGCCGAGACCGCCCGAGGTCATCCAGCGGTGCGGTTCCTCGAAGCCGAAGAACTGCGCCGCCCACATCTGGTGCTGGCCGACTTCGGTGGTGATGTAGGTATCGCGGCCTTTGGTCGCCTCGAACAGTTTCTGGATCGCGAATTGCGGCAGGATAACATCGCCGTTCTTCTTGTAGGCCAGCGAATTGCGCGCGCGCCATTTCGCGATCTCCTGCCACCACGGCCGGATATCGGGCTTCTTCGCCTCCGCCTTGAACACCTGCAGGAGATCGCCGAGCACGTTGGCGGCATCGCCGATGATCGGAATATCGACGCGGATGTTCTTGTTGATCGACGAGGGATCGATATCGATATGGATCTTCTTCGAGCCCGGCGAAAACGCATCGGTGCGTCCGGTGATGCGGTCGTCGAAGCGCGCGCCGACGCACAGCATGGCGTCGCAATCATGCATCGCCATGTTGGCTTCATACGTGCCGTGCATTCCGAGCATGCCGAGCCAGTTCGCGCCCGATGCCGGATAGGCGCCGAGCCCCATCAGCGTCGAGGTGATCGGAAAGCCGGTGGCTTCGACCAGCTCGCGCAGCAGTTTGGAGGCTTCGGGACCGGAATTGATGACGCCGCCGCCGGAATAGATCACCGGGCGCTTGGCCGAGGCCAGCAAGGCCACGGCTTTGCGGATTTGCGCCGCGTCGCCCTTGACCCGGGGCGCATACGACACATGCACGTCGGATTTGCGCGGCGGATGATAGGTGCCGACCGCGAACTGCACGTCCTTTGGCACATCGACCACCACGGGACCGGGACGTCCGGTGCTCGCGACATAGAAGGCCTCGTGCAGCACCTTGGCGAGATCGTTGACGTCGCGCACCAGCCAGTTGTGCTTGGTGCAGGGCCGGGTGATCCCGACAGTGTCGCATTCCTGGAACGCGTCATTGCCGATCAAATGGGTGGGCACCTGCCCGGTGATGCACACCAGCGGGATCGAATCCATCAGCGCGTCGGTCAGCGGCGTCACCATGTTGGTGGCGCCCGGCCCCGAAGTCACCAGCACCACGCCCGGCTTGCCGGTAGAGCGCGCGTAGCCTTCGGCGGCGTGGCCGGCGCCCTGCTCGTGGCGTACCAGGATGTGCTCGACCTGGTCCTGCTGGAAGATCTCGTCATAGATCGGAAGCACCGCGCCGCCGGGATAGCCGAAGATGTGCTGGACGCCATGATCGATCAGCGCGCGCACGATCATGGCTGCGCCGGTCATCTGGTTCGGATCGTGGCTCTTGTCGCTCATGGCTGGCTCCGGATGCGCTGTTGTCAGCGGCTTGGTCAGTTGGATTTCTTGAGCAGGTTTCTTGGTAGATTTCTTGGTAAGTTTCTCGGCTAGGTCCTTTGGAAAATAAAAAGGGGCCCGAAGAGGCCCCTGCACACCGCCCGATTTTGGATGGCCCTAGCCATCCCCGGCGGTGCGCCTGGGTACGACGATAATAAGAAGCTTGGTAATTTTATTACGCATATGGCCGCCTGGACTTCCCAAAGGTTGCGCGGTTATAGCCACCCGACCCCAGAAGTCAAGGGAGGACGGCTTTCCCGGCGATTTCGACAGACTAACCGGGTTCCGGGCGTTTTTCTACAGTCATTCCGGGATGCGCGAAGTGCAGACCCGGAATCTCGAGATTCCGTAGCCCGGATGAGCGAAGCGAAATCCGGGAGCGGCCTCATCTGCTTTCCCGGATGTCGCTTCGCTCATCCGGGCTACGAAGTCGTGCCTCCAGCCACCCCCTCGCCGCCTCCCGCCTCACCCATTCGAACTCCGGCAGCTGATGCCGGAACCAGGTGAACTGCCGCTTGGCGTAATGGCGGGTGTCGGCGCGGCCGATCTCGGCCGCCTGGTCGCGCGTGATCTCGCCATTGAGATGGCGGATCAGCGCCGGCACGCCATGGGCCTTCATCGCCGGCAGCAGCGGATCGAGCCGGCGTGCCGCCAATGCCGCGACTTCCTCCATCGCACCGGCTGTCAGCATCGCATCAAAACGCGCATCGATCCCAGCATAAAGCGCATCGCGATCGGGCTCGAGAAACAGCGCGCTGAAGCTGCCCGGCGGCAACAGCGGCGGCAACCCGTCGCGATGCCAGTCGGTCAGCGAGCGGCCGGTCGCTTCGACAACTTCCAGCGCGCGGGCGATCCGGGTGCGATCGCGTGGCTTGAGGCGTTGCGCGGAAACAGGATCGCGCCGCACGAGCTCGGCATGCAGTGCCTCGACGCCGTCGCGTTCCAGCCGCGCCCGCACGCTTTCGCGCAATTCAGGCGGGATCGGCGGCACCGCCGACAGACCGCGCGTCAGGGCCTTGAAATAGAGGCCGGAACCGCCGGCAAAGATCGCCAGGCGATGTTGCGCGCGGGCTTGCGCCAGCGCAATCGCGGCATCGCTGACCCAGGCGCCGGCGGAGAAATTCACCGCGGCGTCGACATGGCCGTAGAGCCGATGCGGAACCATCGCCTCCTCCTGGTGCGTCGGCCGCGCCGTGAGGACGCGCAGATCGCGATACACCTGCATGGAATCGGCATTGACGATGACACCGCCGGTTGCTTGCGCCAGCTCGAGCGCCAACGCCGACTTGCCGCTGGCGGTCGGCCCTGCGATAAGCACAGCAGTAGAGCTCACATCTTGCGAATTCACGGCATGTCTCTCGTCGCCACGCTGATCTGCAATCCCGCCGACCCCGCGCTCGATAGCACGGTGATCGACGGCGCGCGCGCCATTCTTCCCTCACCCGGCCCCGCGCAATGGTTGTTCGACGAAGTCGCCGTCGACATCCCCTTCACCGGCAGCGAGGATATCCGCGCCGTCGAACACCGCCTGCGCGAGGCGCGCGGCGACCTGCCGATCGACATTGTCGTGCAGCCTCAGGCGTTCCGGCGCAAGAAGCTTTTTCTGGCCGACATGGATTCCACCATGATCGGCCAGGAATGCATCGACGAGCTCGCCGACTATGCCGGCCTGAAGGCGCATGTCGCCGGGATCACTGAGCGCGCGATGCGCGGCGAAATCGAATTCGAGCCGGCGCTGCGCGAACGCGTCGCGCTGCTCAAGGGGCTGCCGGTCAGCGTGGTCGACGAGGTCCTGAAGCAGCGCATCAAGCTGACGCCGGGCGGCCGCGAACTGGTCGCGACCATGCGCGCCCATGGCGCCTGGACCTGTCTCATTTCAGGGGGGTTTTCGCTGTTCACGAACGCCGTGGCCGGCATGATCGGGTTTCAGGAAAACCGCGCCAATGAATTAATGGTCGAGGACGGCAAGCTCACCGGCGAGGTCCTTGAGCCGATCCTGGGCCGCGCCGTGAAACTCGCGACCCTGACCGAGCTGCGCGAATCCTTCGATCTCGACAACATCGACACGCTGGTGGTCGGCGACGGCGCCAACGATCTCGGCATGATCGAGAGCGCCGGCCTCGGCGTCGCCTACCACGCCAAGCCCGCCGTCGCCGCCGTGGCGGCCGCCCGGATCGATTATGGCGACCTTACCGCATTGCTCTATGCGCAGGGGTATCGGCGCGAGGAGTTTGTGGGGGGATAGGGCACAATGCCGACCGTCCTGCGCTGGGGACCCTATCGCGCGTTCTTCTATTCGATCGGGATAGGGGGGAGCCTCGCAGCTCCGCCCCTCCCACACCACCGTGCGTACGGGTCCGTACACGGCGGTTCGAGAGGTTGCGCTAACACGATTGGAATAAGGATGGCAGGCCGAGCGATTTGAAGTATGCATTTGAGAGCCCAGTAGAGATAGCTCTGCTGCGGGCGAGATACCAAGGACCGCGGCCGCTGCCGGCCGTGTTCCTTGAAGCCCACTCTGAGACCCCATTTGCGATGAGTGCCGCGCGGCGGCGCCGTGGGGTTTTCCATTGGCGCCACAGAGCGGCCCGCAGTCGCAGTCGGACCCAGCGAGTGAGGGCTATCAGCACCTCGGGCGTTTCGCAGAAGCCGAAATAGCCGCGCCAGCCCCGCATATAGGTGGCCAGTTCTTCCATTGTCGTCTTGATGCTGACGCCCTTGGCCCTTCGCGGTGTCCCGGATTCGTTGCTTGAACCGTTCCAGCGATTTCGGCGCAATCGTGCGCTTGATGTCTGGACCAGCCGTAAAGCTGAACCCGAGGAACTTTCGTTCCTGCGGTCGTGCCACCGCACTCTTGGTCTCATTTACCTTGAGCTTGAGCTTTTGTGTGATGAAGCGCGAGATGCTCTCCATCACCCGCTGACCCGCGCGTTCGCTGCGAACGTAGATGTTACAGTCGTCCGCATAACGAACAAAGCGATGTCCCCGGCGCTCCAACTCGCGGTCGAGTTCGTCGAGCACGAGGTTACTTAGCAGTGGCGAAAGAGGACCTCCTTGCGGAGTTCCTTCCACGCTGGGGCTGACCAGTCCGTTCTCCATCACCCCGGCATTCAAAAATGCCCGGATGACCTTTAACAGCTGCTTGTCCTCGACGCGCTTGGCGATCTGGCTCATCAGTTTGTCATGATTGACTCGATCGAAAAATTTTTCCAAATCGAGATCAATCACCCATCCGCGGCCTTGCGCAATATATTGCTGCGCTTGAGCCACGGCGTGATGCGCCGACCGACGCGGTCGGAACCCATAGCTGTATTGGGAGAACGTTGGATTCCATTGCCTTTGCAGAACCTGCATCACCGCTTGCTGGATAAAGCGATCCAGCACGGTTGGGATGCCAAGCTTTCGCACCCCTCCTCCATCCGGCTTCGGGATTTCCACCCGTCTCACCGGGTTTGGTTCGTAGGTTCCGTTCAGCAATTGCTCCCGAATGGACGGCCAGTGCTGCTTCAGATAGTCGCCAAGCTGATCGACCGTCATCCGGTCGACGCCCGCGCTGCCTTTGTTGCTTCTCACCTGCCGCAATGCTTCCTTCAAGTTTGCTCGTTCACATATTTCCTCCATGATTCGACTCGTGTTAGCTGGGCGTTCGGGTTCATGCCCCACCGAGAGCGATTCGATGTCTTCCCGCAACGCCTGCCGGGCTTCACCCGTCGGCGCCGATGAGAAGTCCAGTCTCAACTGGATGTTCAGCCGCTTGTCGCTCTCGAGATTCATGTCCTACTTGCCTCTCCTCTCGTTCGGGCCTTCAGTCACCGTTCCCGGCTCGGCCTATCTGTTGACTCCGCCTTTCGGCATGGAGTGCCTCACTAGCCTTGCCGACGACATAACCTAATATGCCCTCTGCTGACTTCTGCCCCGCGGTCAGGATGCCTCGCGGCATTCTCAGTCGCCGAAGCGACACGGGACAGATCTCCTGGGGTAATCTCAGCCGCCTTCCGCGCACTGCCGCCGAATCTACGCTTCGCATCTTTGATGGATATGGACTTCGCGGTACGTTGCCCGCTCGTCCGACGCTTGCGCCTTGTATTCGGTTTTTGTCCATCGACTCACGCGTTTGCTCGATGCTTCTTTCAGACACCGCCTCGCGGCGGTAGCCCTTGCACTTTGCTAGCCCTTCACCTCCATCAGGTTGGGCAGAGGACTTTCACCTCCAAGCTGCTGAGCATGCCCAGCACACAACGAACGCGGCGAGCCGCCGCATATTCACGTCAGGTCCGGAGATTTCGAAGCCAAATTCTGGCTACATGATCTCTCAGTCGCGGTGAATGCGGGATTTCCCGCCCATGAAATCGGCGCTATTATCCGCCATCTGAGATCGCAACGCGATGTCCTCGAAGGCAAATGGCATGAGCACTTTGGAAATTGATGTCGGCGATATCAGGCCGGTCTCGGTTGCCTTCACCGCTGACGAACTCGTGGTGACGCTGGCGGATGGCCGCAAGATTGCGACGCCGCTCGCGTGGTACCCGCGATTGCGGGATGCCGGGCTGGCCGCGCGTGGGCGCTTCGAGCTGATGCCGATGGGGATTCATTGGCCTGATCTGGACGAAGACCTCGGGATTGCCGGGATGTTACAGGGCCGCCCGGCAACCTGAGGCAGCGTACTGTCATGTCGCCCCCCACGCACGCGGGGACCCATACACCGCGGCGGCACGGTGTTATGCCAGATGGCTGAGGCCAGATTTCTCTTTTAGCTACTAACGCCTGTGGCCATGGGTCCCGGCGCCCGTGCGCAATTGCGCACTAGGCCGGGACGACATTTCATATTGTTGTGCGTGCCCATCTGCTCCTGTGACGCATCCCTATAAAGCGCGCTACTGCACGCTCAGCGCCACGAACCGCAATTCGCCTTCGGCGTTCGACACCAGAAGCAGGATGGATTTCTTGCCGTCCTTCTTGAGCTGATCGATGCGCTTCTTGACGTCGGCGGCATTGCTGACCGCCTCCTGCGCCACCTCGACGATCACCTCGCCGGGGCTGAGCCGCTTCTCGGCGGCGTCGGAGGCACCATCGACATTGGTGATGATGACGCCCTTGACGCTGTCCTTGATCTTGTAGCGGCTGCGCAGGTCCTTGCTCAAGGTCGCAAGATCGAGACCAAGCGCCTTTTGCGTCACCGGCTTCTCGACCGGCTCCGGCGTCTTGTTCGACGCCTGCACCACCTTTTCACCGTCTTCGAGGCGACCGAGCGTAACCTTCTTGGTTTCTTCCTGGCCCTTGCGGATGACGACGACGTCGACTTCCTTGCCGACGGCGGTGTCGGCGACGACACGCGAGAGGTCCTTCGGCTCCTTGACGTCCTTGCCGTCGAATTTGACCACGACATCACCGGGCTCGATGCCGGCGGGTTTCGCCGGGCCCTTGTCGTCGACGCCGGCAATCAGGGCGCCGCGCGCGGGCTTGATGTTGAGGCTTTCGGCGATCTCGTCGGTGACCTGCTGGATGCGCACGCCGAGCCAGCCGCGGCGCAGCTCGCCGAACTGCCTGAGCTGATCGACCACGCTGGCCACCGTCTTCGAAGGCACCGCAAAGCCGATGCCGATCGAGCCGCCGGTCGGCGAGATGATCAGCGTATTGACGCCGATCACTTCGCCGTCGAGGTTGAACAGCGGGCCGCCGGAATTGCCGCGGTTGATGGCGGCGTCGGTCTGGATGTAGTTGTCATAGGGGCCCGAGGCGATGTCGCGGTTGCGCGCCGAGACGATGCCGGCCGTCACCGTGCCGCCGAGGCTGAACGGATTGCCGATCGCGATCACCCATTCGCCGAGACGCAGCTTGTCGGAATCGCCGAACTGTACCGCGATCAGCGGTTTCGGCGGCTTGAACTTCAACACCGCAAGGTCGGTCTTCTTGTCGACGCCGACCAGTTCCGCCTTGATCTTGGTGCCGTCATTCATGATGACGTTGATCTCGTCGGCATCGGCGATGACGTGATTGTTGGTCACGACGATACCCGAGGTGTCGATGATGAAGCCGGAACCGAGCGAGTTGGTCTTGTGCGGCTGCAGATCGCCGCCCTTGGAGCCGCCCGGACCGCCGCGGCGGTTCTTGAAAAAGTCGTCGAAGAATTCCTCGAACGGCGAGCCCGGCGGCAATTGCGGCATCGCGCCCCGGCCTTCACCGGAGGGGCCGTTCTTGGCTTCCACGGTCTGCGAGGTCGAGATGTTGACCACCGCGTCGATCACTTTCTCGGCAACGTCGGCGATGCCATCGGGGCCGCGCGCCAGCGCCGGCGCCGACGTCAGGACGCTCATCGCGCCAATGCTGGCGCTGAACCAGATCGCGGCCATTAACGGGCGCAGGCGATGGCTCAAGGCTGGGGTCGCACCGGTCATATCAGATCTCTCTTCTTGAAAACGGGACGGAATTTAAAGTCCACAGTGCGCCCGAACGGGGTGACGGCGCAAGCATTTGAGCCCAGCATTTCGGCGAAAAACGGACGCAGCCGCTCACGACGGCGTTGATCCCGCAGCCTTTTCGGGAACGCCTACCATTTGTCATTCCGGGGCGATGCGAAGCATCGAACCTCAGATGTGCCCTTGCACGCCGGGGAATCTCGAGATTCCGGGTTCGGCGCTCACGCGCCGCCCCGGAATGACAAACGATCAGCGCCGGACCACCCATATCAGGATCAAACCGGCGACCGCCGAGCCGATGCCGACCACCCGCAGAAGGTTGTCGGGCGTCGCCAGCGCGCTCTTCATCGCCCGGCGCATCCAGGCCGGGCTGGCCGCGAACAGCAGGCCTTCAAGCACAAACAGAATTCCCACACCGATGAGGAAGTCGGCGAACGCTATGGACCTCATCGGACTGGAACCTCCCTGTTTACTGTTGTTTTTGCTTGGTGAAGGCCAAGCGAGTTCCGCTTCGCCCCCTGTTCTGATTCGCGCCGTACGTTACGGCTTGGCCGCCGGTTCAGCCGCCGCCACGGGCGCCTTGCCGGAGGAGTTGCTGAAGAACTTGAAGAAGTCGGAATCCGGCCGCAGCAGGAACCTTGTATCAGCGCTCTTCAGCCCGTTCTCATAGGCCGTCATCGAACGGTAGAACGCGAAGAAATCCGCATCCTTGCCATAGGCTTCGGCGAACAACCGGTTGCGTTCGCCATCGCCCTCGCCGCGCACCTGTTCGGCGGACGAATTGGCTTCGGCGACGATCACGGTCGCTTCGCGATCGGCATTGGACCTGATCTCCTGCGCCTTCTGGCCGCCTTGCGCGCGGAATTCGGCGGCCTCGCGCTGCCGCTCGGTCTGCATGCGCTGGTAGACCGCCTGGCTGTTTTGTTCGGGCAGATCGGCGCGCCGGATCCGCACATCGACCACCTGGATGCCGTAACCGCCAGCCTCATGATCGAGCTGGTCGCGAATCCGCCCCATCAGGGCTTCGCGCTCGTCCCGCACCACCTGGATGAAGGTGACCTCGCCGAGCACGCGGCGCAGTGACGCATTCAAAAGCGTCGTGAGCTGGATGTTGGCGGCCTGGATCGAGCCGACGCTCTGATAGAATTGCAGCGCGTCCTTGATGCGATAGCGCGCGAAGGCGTCGACCACCAGCCGCTTCTGATCGGAGGCAATGACTTCCTGCGACGGATTTTCCAAATCGAGGATCCGCTTGTCGACGGGGATCACGGTGTCGATGAACGGTGCCTTGAAGTGCAGGCCCGGTTCAGTGACGACGTCGACCGGCTTGCCGAGCCGCACCACCAATGCCTGTTCGGTCTGCGCTACCGCGAACACCGAGCCGTAGCCGATGATCACGAGCACAAACAGCAACAGCAGCGTGACAATACCTGTAACCGGGGATCTCATCGTGTGGCTCCGCTCTGCGGTTGCGGCTGGCCTGTGGTTGGCGGAACCGGGCGTCGCGCGGTCAGTTCACTCAAGGGCAGATAGGGAACGATGCCCTGTCCGGACGACCCGCCGTCATAGACCAGCTTCTCGGAGCCGCCGAGAATGCGCTCCATGGTCTCCAGATAGATGCGCTGCCGGGTGACCTCGGGCGCCTTCTTGTATTCGTCGTAGACCTTGAGGAAGCGCGCGCTCTGGCCCTTGGCCTCGGCGACCGCCTGCTGCTTGTAGCCCTCGGCGACCTGGATGATCTGCGCGGCGCGTCCCTTGGCATCGGGGACGACGCGGTTGGCATAGGTCTGGGCCTCGTTCTGCAAGCGCTCGAGGTCGGCGCGGGCCGCCTGCACGTCGCGGAACGAGTCGATCACCTGCGCCGGCGGATCGACCTTCTGCATCTGCACCTGCTGCACCAGGATGCCCGAACCGTAGCTGTCGAGCGTCTTCTGCATCAGCTCCTGAACGCTGGCTTCCGTGGTGGTGCGGGCTCCGGTGAGGATCGGCTGGATGTTGGATTTGCCGACCACCTCGCGCATCGCGCTTTCGGCCACCGCTTTCACGGTGCCTTCGGGATTCTGGATGTTGAAGAGAAAATCGGCGACGCCTTTCGGCTTGATGCGCCACAGCACGGTGAAATCGACATCGACGATGTTCTCGTCGCCGGTCAGCATCAGGCTTTCTTCAGGCACGTCGCGCATGGTCCGGCCGCGACGCGCCGGATCGTCGATCAGCGTCATGCCGATCGAGAGCGTCGACACCCGCAGCGCCTTCGGCAGCAGCACGCTCTCAATCGGATACGGCAGATGATAATTCAATCCGGGCTGCGCATCGCGGACATATTTGCCGAAGCGGAGCACCACGCCGAGTTCTTCGGACTGGACGCGATAAAACCCGGACATGGCCCAGATCGCGATCGCCGCGAGCAGCACGATCGCGATGCCGATGCCGCTGAAATACCCCCCCGGCAGCAACTGCTGCAACCGGTCCTGGGCGCGGCGCAGAAGGTCCTCAAGGTCGGGCGGCCTCGGCCCCACCGGCTGCGGGCCGGAGCCCCATGGTCCTTTCGGACCCGAGCCCCATGGGCCTCCGCCTTGATTCTTCCACGGCATCGACGCTCTCCTTCGCGGGCTTTAAGGGCCAAAATACCCCGCCTCGCAATATAAGCAGGCTTTATAGGGGACGGCCCCGGCCCTTACAACGCAAGCTTCTGGCTCGCAGGAGCTATGCTTGAGCCAGTATTTGTCAATGTAAACATTGACTGAAGGGGTTAATGCGAGCCTCGCCGGCGGTATGTGACAAAGGAAAAGTCGGCGCTGTCGTCCGAACCGGCCTTATTCCGAACCCGCGCCACCTCTTCCCACATCGCCGCATCGATGGCGGCGAAATACGTATCGCCCGCGGGCCTTGCGTGGACTTCGGTGACTTCCAGGCGGTCGGCGTATGGCATCCATTGCGCGTAGATTTCGGCGCCGCCGATGACCACGATTTCAGTGGCTAAACGCCGCAGTGCATCGCCGGTCGCGACCGCACGGGCGTCCGCCAACGAGGTCGTCACGATGGCGCCGGGGCTGCGAAAATGGGCGTCGCGGGTGACGACGATATTGGTCCGTCCCGGCAACGGCCGGCGCAGCGAGACAAAGGTCTTGCGGCCCATCACGATGGGCTTGCCGAGCGTCATGGCCTTCAAGCGTTGCATATCGGTCTTCAGGCGCCACGGAATAGCACCAGACGCACCGATCACGCCATTATCGGCGACGGCGACGATGAGGACGATCTCCATCAGCGCGTTCCCTGCGCTAGCGCCGTCAGCGCCGGGCCGCCGAGGCGGCACACCGTCCACTCCTCCATCAATTGCGCACCGAGCGATTTGTAGAATTCAATCGACGGCGTGTTCCAGTCCAGCACCGACCATTGCAACCGCGACCAGCCGTTCGCGACGCATTGTTTCGCCAGATGCGACAGCAGCGCCTTGCCGATGCCGTTGCCGCGCTGCGCGGGCCGCACGAACAGGTCTTCCAGATAGATCCCGGAGCGGCCGCTGAAAGTGGAAAAATTGATGAACCAGACCGCGAAGCCGGCCACTTCACCGTTCCATTCTGCGATGTCGCAGAACAGCCGCGGATTATCGCCGAACAAGGCTGCGCCGATCGTCGCTTCGGTGGCTTCGACTTCGTGGAGCAGTTTCTCGTAGTCGGCGAGTTCGCGAACCAGCGACAGGACAAGCCCCGCTTCATCGGGGCGCGCGCGGCGGATGATGAGGGACATTCAATCGCTCACACTGCGACCTCGGCCCGGATATGGGGGTGCGGGTCGTAGCCTTCGAGCACGAAGTCTTCATAGCGGAACGCGAAGATATCCTTCACGGCGGGATTGATCTTCATGACCGGCAGCGGGCGCGTCGGGCGCGTCAGTTGAAGCCGCGCCTGCTCGATATGGTTCGAATACAGATGGGCGTCGCCGAGCGAGTGAACGAAGTCGCCGGGCTTGAGGCCGGTCACCTGCGCCACCATCATGGTCAGCAAGGCATAGGACGCGATATTGAAGGGCACGCCGAGAAACACGTCCGCCGAACGCTGATAGAGCTGGCAGGACAGTCTGCCGCCGGCGACATAGAACTGGAACAGGCAATGACACGGCGGCAGCGCCATCTTGTCGACGTCGGCCGGATTCCACGCGCTCACGATCAGGCGCCGTGAGTCCGGATTGCGCCGGATCATGTCGATCACGTTGGAAATCTGGTCGAGCTTTCGCCCGTCCGGGGTCGGCCAGGAGCGCCACTGCGATCCATAGACCGGGCCGAGATCGCCATTGGCATCGGCCCATTCATCCCAGATCGAAACGCCGTTGGCCTTGAGATAGCCGATGTTGGTGTCGCCCTTGAGGAACCACAACAGCTCATGCACGATCGACTTCAGCGGCAGCTTCTTGGTGGTCAGCATCGGAAATCCGGCGCCGAGGTTGAAGCGCATCTGATGGCCGAAAATCGACAACGTGCCGGTACCGGTGCGGTCGTGCTTTTCCGCGCCGTCAGAGAGAATCCGTTCGAGCAGGTCGTGATACTGATTCATGGCGTGACGTCGCGGGCCTTTGGCGAGCCGATCGGGCTGGCGGGTTTTAACGTCCGGGCCCGCCGTTCAACAGCGGCGATTCGGCCGGCGGGATCGCTTATACCCGAAAAAATGAGCATCCGGCCCGCCTACGGCAAGGGCAGACAGGGGCCGAAACCGGCCTTCTATCACCCGATCAGGCCGGTAAAACCCAGGCAGCCCCCGGCCAGCAGCATCCAGAACGGATTAAGCTTGGTCGAGGCAGCCAGGATCGCGGCGCCGACCGTGACCAAAGCGGCGACCCAGGTGTGATCGGAGGCCCGCGCCAGGATGTAGCCGCTGGCGCCCATCAGCCCGATCGACAATGGAACCAGCGCCGACTGGATAATGGCGGGCCATCGCGAGTGGCTGGACTTGGTCAGAATGCGGCTCACGCCATAGGCCATCAGGGCGGTGGGAAGACACATCGCCAGGGTCGCGACCAGCGCGCCGGCGACACCGGCGACGGAATAGCCGATCAGGGTCACGATCAGCACATTCGGGCCCGGCGACAGCTGCGATATCGCAAACGCATCGGCGAATTGCTTGTCGGTCAGCCAGTGCTGGACGTCGACCGCGACCCGGTGCATTTCCGGCAATGCGGAATTGGCGCCGCCGACCGCAAACAGCGACATCACGCCGAAGGTCCAGGCCAGCGTCCAGACCGGATTGGCATCTGAATTCATGCTGTCCCTCTTCGTCGCATGAAAAAGGTGATGGCGATGCTGATCGGGATCGCCACCAGCAGGACCGTCGGCAACGGCAGCCGCAACAGCCCGATCGCGACGAACACCGCGGCCAGCACAACCAGTCCAACCACATCGCGCTTTCTAATCAGCGGCATCGCCATCCGGAAGACGACCGCGATCAAAAGGCCGACCGCGGCGCAGCCCACGCCGGCCAGGACACGGCGCAACATCTCGATCTCGCCGAACCGCTGATACAGCATCCCCAGGATGGTCATGATCACGACCGGAGGCCCGACCAGCCCCGAAAATGCCGCGATGCCGCCGGCAATGCCGCGAAAGCGCGATCCGAACACCATGGTGAAATTGACGATGTTCGGGCCGGGCAGGAAATGGCACAGCGCGAAGGTCTCGTTGAACTCTTCCGCGGTCATCCACTTGTGCTGATCGACGATGCCGCGCCGCGCCCACACCAGCACCCCGCCGAAACCGGCCAGCGACATTTTGGCGAACGCGACAAACAACGCGGTCAGGCTGGGCGGAGCTGATAGGGGGATATCCGGCGCCGGAACGGCAGCCGGCGGCGAATCCGGGGGCATGGCTCAAGATTTAGAACGCCGGCCGTGCAAGGCCAACCGCTATTCCGCGTCGTCCACATTCCAAGGTCTGCTTCCAGGCTGCTCGACCGGTTCCATGCCGTCGCAGGTCTGTTTTTCTCAACTTTTGCGCCTTATATTGAGGGTGCCGGTTCGCCGGCTATGGAAATAAATTGCCGTCGCAATAAACCATTCGGACCCGGGGGCAGCACCCGGCGCCTCCACCCAAGCCCGCCGCCCGAAAACGCGGGTTTCGGCGGGGGCGAAACAGGATCGACGAGGGCGTAAAGGGCGTGTTTTTTCCCGGTATGGTTCCGCCGTTATCGGGCTATGCAATAGTTGCAAACGACAACTATGCTCCGG
>NZ_JBEKCZ010000095.1:0-19127 GCF_050014615.1 Bradyrhizobium sp.
TCCCCGCCCCATGCGTGATGTCTTCAAGGCAGACAAATGCATGGAGAACGGCATTGCCCGGCAAACAACCCAAGTTCCAATCTGCTGACGTCATGGCTGGCCTGTATCTCGGCATCGCCGTTACCGGCGTGGAAGCCCTGGTCGCGATGGGGCTGGTTTTGGCGTTTATGTGAGGCCCGCCTTCGTTGGCGGTCTCTCTCAATTCGCTTCAGGTCTTTTGATTTCAGAAAAAAGCCGCCCGGGCGCGACGCCGGACGGCTTTCTCATACGGCTGCCGGCCCGGCACTGCTCCGGTTCCGCCGCATCCATGCCTAATGCTGATGCAGCCTGGTAAATGCGAAGTTAACGCGCGCGGCCGAATAATGTGGCGAATAAATTCCGCTTAAAAATCGTGATCCCGAGCAGGATCAGCCAGGCCACACACGACAGGGTCAAAGGGTGAAACAGCGAGCCCGTCGCCGGCCACAAGGCCCAGATCCAATAGGCCTGGGCAATCCCCGGAAGCAATGCCGAAAGCAGCATCGCCGGGAGGCTGCTGAGAGCCATGACGAGGGTGGCCATGTAGATCAGCACGGACAGTACGCCGAGCAAGGCTCCGCTGCATGACCAGAGCAATTCCACCAGAAGTTTCGCGATGACATAACCACCGGCGAAGGCGATGACCCCGGCGAGCGTGCCTTTCGGCTCGTAATGGAAAACCGCCAAGGTGCCCATCGCCAGAGACAAAGCGTCGATCAGGAACTCGCGCGCCTTGTCGTGACGGCGCTCAATATCCTCAGGAGGCTTCTCTGGACCGCGGTTCCCGGTCATCACAAGTTGGTAACATCAGCCTCCTCCCGGGTTCTCCAAATCCGGAAAATAATCAGCTACTGGCCGGTTTCTCGCCCCAAATGGCCTGTTTGAGCCGCGCGGCCGGTGCTGTGCGCATTTACCGCCCGGGTTCCTTCATTCGCTGGTCAAAAATGTCTTCCATGCTTCCAGGAGCTGCGGCAGACTTGAAATGCCGGATGCTTTTGAGCGAGCCCCGATCGAATGTTCATCTTACTTGTCGTGTTTGGCCTGGTGTTTGGCGCCGGCTTCGCAGGCGGATACCTGCTGAGGGATCAGATGTCGGTCCGACGCCGCCGCAGGGCGAGGGCCTAGTTAAACCCGCCTCGGTTGGCGGCCTGTTTCATCGGTCTCAATCTTCTTTCGCCGATGCTCGTGAAGACGTGCCCGGCTTTCGGGTTTGGCCCCGTTTGAATGAGCCAGAAAACCCCGGGAACAAATTGGCCCCTCGTCCCTTATGGGAAGGGGCACGGCGGCATTGAACGCGCGCACCCCCCGGAGGTCGCTGTGGAGCAATTCATTCATCAGCAGAATCTTGAGCATTA
Organism: Bradyrhizobium sp.; assembly: GCF_050014615.1. Lineage (GTDB taxonomy): Bacteria > Pseudomonadota > Alphaproteobacteria > Rhizobiales > Xanthobacteraceae > Bradyrhizobium. The sequence goes on from NZ_JBEKCZ010000095.1 coordinate 1,374, forward strand.
TCGCCGGCTGCTGGCCGCGCCGGATCAAACGGATGAGGTCAGGCGGCAGACGATCCTGAAGCTGCTGGCGGAAGAGATGTCAAAGGATTCAATTCCGGGGCCCGCGAATGGGACCTAAGTAAACATCCGGAGTTTTGGTGAGCGCCGGGCATCGGCATATTACCGGCCCATGGAGCGACCTATCCTTTTCAGATGCCCCCAAACCGGGATGAATGTGCAGCATTGGCTGGCTGACGCGCCGGAGAATGCAAAAGACAGCCACGCATCCGTGGTCTGTCCGGCCTGTACCAAGATCCACTTCATTCATAATTCGACAGGCAAGCTGCTGGGCGACAAGTAGCTGCTGGCCTGTCGATCCCCGCCAAGCGCAAACGACCCCGACGCGCGGGCTGGGTCGCGCCGGGGCCATCTGGGGCAAACGACGCAGGATGCCGCCCGCGACGTTCGAATCTCAGCCGATCACATTCCAGTGCCCGGCGATGTTCCATTTTGCACATTGTCCGAATTTTTCAGGACGGGTGCAGCAATGGTCGCTCTTGGTTTTGTGGTTCTTGGTTTTGTGGTTTTGGCGGGACCTTTTGCCGGTGGCCCAGTTCGATGGCCTATCGTTGTAGGCTTCGCGCGCTGAGCACGATCACGACCACCGCCACCACAACCGCGAGCGGCATCCAATACTGGATATGGACGCCAAAGGCGTCGACCCCCTCGACAAGCATCTCCATCGCCGCTTCCCCCGATTTTGGGCGGCAGACTAGGACCCATAAACCGGGAAATAAATCAGACTTTGTGAGGCCGCCCCGGTTGGCGGCCGCCACAACAGGTCGTCGATCCCCTGGGGCAGATAGACCTGGCGGCAGATCGAAAAGCCTGACAACGCGTGGGCTATCTATGAACTTTTATTTAATCGTCCGCGGGCGCAAGAACCGCCATTATTGCACTGCGGTACTGCTGCCATCATCGGTACCCCTAGAGGAACCTCGCCTGACCCCCCGTCGGGCGGGGTTTTTCGTTTGGTGTCCTCACCAGCTATAAAATCTTTATTTGTTTCGAACGCGAGTCAGTGATCAGATGCAACCATGACGCCGCAGGACACGGTGTTATGAGTACCCCCCTAGCCCCGCCAGATGGACCCCGTCTGGCGGGGTTTCGCTGATGGCCCGTTTTTGGCCCGTTTTGAAGCCACGACTGGCCTGTTGGCCGGTACCGCGCAGCCAGATTTGCCGTGAGGCCGCGTCCGACGACACCAGACCCCGCAGCTTGCCGGATATCTGCCGGGATTCCGTGAATCTACGGTATTTCAACCCTTTTTTAACCACGTCGCGCTAGGTTCTGCGGGCGAGTGAAATTTTCAAGCCGTCATCAGCAGAATGCTGATGGCGGCTCTTTTCTTTCCTGTCTCTTGCTTTTCTCTTTCCTGTCTCTTTCCTGGGCCCGCCCGGTTAGCCGGATGTTAACCTTGGAAATGCCGGCCCGATGTGAGCCTCGATACGGATAATTCCCGCAAATCTCCGACCAAATCTCCGACATGGATTCCGATCGCAGCCGTTGTCATGGTGTTGGGCGCGATCGGATTGGCGTTGACGTTGCCGGGCCTGTCTTGAAACGGCGTCGCCGCTGCGGCGGGCTGGAAAAAGCATGTCGTCATAGCCAGATGTGAGGACGTGGCCGGCTTGACTGAAACGAAGTGCAGCGCTGCTCGGTGGTCATACACAGAGCCCTCGCTTCCGGTCAGGAATCGGCCCATAAATTTCGGTGTGGTTTTGCCAATCGGACAATGGCCACGCCCTGATCGTGAGTTCAGCGATGACCGTGCACACGCCAAAGCTTTTGACGCCCGAAGAGTTCGCCTCGCTGATCGAGGTCGCGATCACCTCACCCACCCAGGCAATCCCCGCGCCTCATCTGACCAAGCTGATCACCCTTGGCTATGTCGCCGAAACCGCCAAAGGTCTTGTCGTCACGGGCGATGGCCTGATCCGGATTACCGAGAGCGAGTGAGGGCGAACGCGCCGGCGGCGCCTGAGGCGAGGTGACGCTCCGTAGATTCCCGGATTGATCTGTCCCGGTTTCGGGAATCCACTGGTCTAGGATTTTTTCGGTCTCCCAGGCCTGGAGCGGCCTTCACGCATTGGGTCATGCCATGCCGCTCTATTTTTTTCAGATCCGCAACGGCAGCCTCTCCGGCGCGTGCGATCAAGGCACTGACTTTCCCGATCACAATACCGCCTGGAAAGAATTGACCAGCGTTTGCGCCGGTATCGTCGGCGGCATTTCCCGAAAACTCCAGCAAAATTCCGAATGGCATATGGAGCTTCTGGATGAGGCCAAGCGACCGGTTTTCCGAATCCGCCTGGTGGCGGAGACGCCGGATTGCAGCGTGCTCAATCGACCGGGCCCTGGTCCGGCGCAAAACCCTGGCGCAGTTCCCGAGCGGTGACGAAGCGGGCGCCGAGCCGTTCGCCCTGGCGCCAGATCAGGTAACACACCCGAAGCACCTCGCCGCCGCCGGTGAATGCGAGGCCGAACACCTTCGGCACCGCCATGGCGCCGACATCCAGGCAGGCGCCTTTCTCGGACACATCGATAATGGTGCATTCGATCCATGGCGCGTCCGGCGCCGGGATCAGGAATCCCGGCTTGTGCAGATCGATCCGGACGTGCTTGCGCTCGCCGAGGTCCTCGCGGTGTCTCGCCATGGTAAGGAAACCCTAGGCGAAAATAGCTGACCAGCCGTTATCGAGAAAAGTTAATAATTATAGACGGTTGTAAGGATAAATCGGGTTCCACGCATGGAACCCTAATCCGCACTGCGCAGCCGCCGCATCGTGAATTCGATGTCGCCGTCGGGCAGTTCACGCCAGCTTTCGACGCCGCTCATATAGGCCGCCTTGGGATAGCGGGTGAGGAAATCGCGTGCCCTGGTCCGGGCCTGGTCGCGCGGCAGGGTGAAAGTTTCGCGCAAATAGCCGTCGTCCGGCGGGCGCCGGCCAGCCATCCGGTCTGCAAGATCGCGCGGGCGAGAGACCATGCCGCAACTCCAACAGCTAACGACCGGCTCAATATAGCGCTCGCGGCGGCCAAACCGAGTCCCGGCGCAGCCGCAGCCCGGCCGGCCAGCGTGCTTCCCCAGAGTGGGCCATGACGGTTCCGTCCGTATTCCAACAAATAAACTTTCGCTCGGCATTACCCCGGGTAAGCCAAGGGTATTGCAGCCCAATCGCCCGCGGGGTCGCGGCTTCTGTGGACCAATCCATCGCTATGACGGCTACCGAACCGACATCCCCCCTTGCATCTTCCTATATTCAGTTATCCCGCGGACCGCCCTCTCGGAGCGTCCTCCCCCACCCCCTGCGGTAAATCGGCCCGACCGACCGGGCGGGATATCGCATTGTCTAATTCAAACACCGGTCTTCCCCTCGACAACAAACTGCTCGCCTCGCTGCCTCGCGAAGATTTCGATCGGTTGCTTCCGCATCTGTCGACGGTCTCCCTGCAGCAGGGAATCGTGCTGTTCGAAGCCGGCGACGAAGTCGATCAGATCTATTTCCCGCATGACGGCATGCTGTCGCTGCTCGCGGTGCTGCGCGACGGCAAGGCGATCGAGACCGCGACCGTCGGCCGCGAAGGCGTGGTCGGAGCGATGGCCGGGCTTGGCCTCTACAAATCACTGGTGCGCGTCGTGGTGCAGATGCAGCTAACCTGCAGCAAGATCGCGGCCACGCATTTTCGAACGGTCGCCGCCGCCAGCGATCCGATCCGCAATCTCTGCATCCGCTACAATGAGGTGCTGCTGTCGCAGGCCCGGGTGACGGCGGCGTGCAACGCGCTGCACCCGATCGAGGCGCGATTTTGCCGCTGGCTGCTGCAAAGCGCGGATCGGTCAGCCAGCGACACCGTGGCGCTGACGCAGGAATTTCTCGCCGAGATGCTGGGGGTAAGGCGCACGTCGGTGACGGAAGTCGCCAGCAAGGTGCAAAACGCCGGAGTGATCACCTATTCGCGCGGCGTGATCCGGATCCTGGATCGGCCGGCGCTGATGCGGATGTCCTGCGAGTGCTACCAGACCTTGCTGGACCAGTCGGCCGTGCTGGCGTGACTCATCCGCCGATTGCAGCGATCCTGGAACTCTCTCTTCCGTAGCACGTTGATTCCAGAGAGGAACCCAGCATGACGCACCCAGACCAACGCCGACGTCAGATTCTGGACGACGAGACCGGCGAAGCGCAGCGCTTCGATGCCAGCCGGTCCGGAGCTACATCGCCTCGAAACCAACGGGTGCGGGATGATACGCGTTTACAGGAAGATAAGTGGGTGACCAGCTTGGCGGGCCGCCTTGAGGCCCTCATTCGCAATATCCGCGGCAGCCGGAAAAAATAGCGCTCGCCTGTTTCTGCCCTCAAGTCCGAAGTGCCCGGCGGCGCGGCGTTGACGTCTCGCGCTTCAATTCGCGGTGCTGCCGGTTTTGGTCTTCGGCTTGGCGGAAGCCTTGTCCGCGGTCTTCTCGGTCTTCTTGGGCGTATCCGTGCTGCGCACATTGCCCCAGGGATCGGTGGGCGCCTTGGCGTCCGGTATCTTCTTCAACGTATCCTGGTAAGCCTTGTCGCGCGCCGCCTCGGCGTCCTTTTCATCCTGGGTCTTGCCGGGCTTCTCCTGCAGCAGATTCATGGCGGGCATCTGGGCGTAGGCAGGCGAGGTCAGCAACGCGATAACCACCGCCAAGCGGACAACTTTCATGGGATGCTCCCTGTATTTCCCCGACAATAATATATCACCGTGATGACGGCGGCGCCAAGCGCACCGGCGACGTGAACGCGCCGGGCGACGTGAACGCGCCGGCGACGTGTGACGCGCCGGCGACGTGTGACGCGCCGGGCATGCGCGCTAAAAATGATCCGATTTGCAGGATTTTTGCATCCAATCGTCCCAGATCGGACCGCATTTGGTGCAGCCGCTGAGGGCGAGGCCCATGGCAATCACGCTGAAAATCAATGCCAATCGCCGAAACGCCATCGAACTACTCCCCACAGACCCTATCATACGGCCCCAACTCGGGCATTTTCAAGCCGCGCCAGGGGAGTCCCTTTGCACCGGATGAGCTCTGGAATAAGCATCATCCGCCGTCCCCGGCAAGGAACCAGCGTTCATGTCATCCGAACCCCAAACATACGAGCAAAAGGCTGAATTCGACATCGAGGAGGCCCGGCGCGTCCTTGGCGACGTATTCGCGCCCTGGGTGCAGGACCTCGGTCTGTCGATCGGCAGCGTCGAATGCGCCCCGCCGCCGGGCGCCGCCGCCGACTGGCAGCCGGGCGCGGTGCTGCGGATGGCCTTCTCGGAACGGCTGTGCCGCCATGGCGGCATCGTCTGCGGACAGGCGCTGATGGCGCTGGCCGACACCTCGATGGTGATCGCGATCCTGGCCGCGAACCGCGGATACCGGCCGATGACGACCGTCGATCAGACCACCCACTTCATGCGCGCCGTCACGTCGTCGGACGTGCTCGCCGATGCGCGCGTGGTGCGGCTCGGGCGCACCATGAGCTTCGGCCGCGTCACGCTGTCCAGCGCCACCGACAACAAGCCGGTAGCGATGGTATCAAGCGCCTTCGCGATGCTGTGATACCCACGTCCGGTTCGGCTGTGTTCTTTTCATTAATTATTGATGGATCGAGCCCGCGAATTGACCCGCGCCCCCGCGCAATCTTAACCGGGCCGGGATAAAATCAGGGGATGCGGCGGGTCACAATCCATACGGCGTTGATTGCAGGGGGAGCGCTGATGCTGGCGGGCTGCGGCTTCGCCGACAGCCGTTCGCCGGTACCTGAATTCATGCGCGCCAAAGCCAGTGAACCGCCGCCGCTCGAAGCGCCGCCCGATGTCAAACAACTGGTCCGCGAGAAACTGGACTCGGTGTTCACCGCCGCGTCCAACCCGCAGCAGGTGCGGGTTTCGCCGCCGCGCCACAATCTGCGTGGCCTCGGCTGGACCGCCTGCGTCAAGGCCGAGCTGACCAACGCCGTGGGCAAACCGCTGGGTGGCGAAACCTATCGCATCACGATCAGCAGCGGCGTCATCATCGATCGCCAGCGCGCCGAGGCCGAGGACACCTGCGCCGTCGAGACCTACCAGCCGATCTGAGCGCGTTTTCGCGCGAAGCGGTGTTGATAAACGACGCGTTAACAATACCGCTCGAATTGAATCCCTGCGCTAGGGTATTTTCCAATCTTTCCGCTAGCCTTTCCCCGACGACGCGGTGGAGAGCGCATTATGGTTGCGCCATCCTGCGAACGGGGAAACCGGGACGTGATCGACGTTGCTGACAGAGCGGTAATCCATCGCGCATCCCTCGACGATGCCGCTGGCACGCGCCTGCCGACGGGCGCCGCTTTGCCGGATGGCATCGCACCACTCACGGACATCCCCGTGGCGCCATGGCGCGCGCTGGCCGAACGCGCGATTGAGCCGAACGGCTATTATTTGCCCGATTGGGAATTGGCAGTGAATGCCTATGCCAGCGGCCGCACCGGCGCATCCGCGCTCTGCGCCTGGAACGAGACTCCCCTGGTGCCGGACGGCGTGGCGCGGCTGATCGGCCTGTTGCCGGTGATCTCGATGTGGCGCGCCTACAGGATCCCGCTGCCCGCTCTGGCCAGCGCCAGTCCCTACGGCACGCTATGCACGCCGCTGCTCGATCGCGACGTAGCCTGCGACGCGGTGATCCGCATGCTGGCGCAGGCGCGCAATGCCGGCGCCCATGCGCTGATCCTGCGCGACGTATCGCTGAACGGCGCGGCGATGAAGGCCATCACGGAAGTGTTGCGACAGGGCGGCCTGCGTCCGCGTGTACTCCAGTCCCATGCGCGCGCCTGCCTTGACGCCAGGCGCGATGCCGATGAATTGCTGCGTAACGCACTCGGCGGAAAAAAGCTGAAGGAGTTGCGCCGCCAGCGCAATCGCCTCGCCGAGCACGGCGCCGTCCGTTTCGACGTCGCGCGCACCCCCGACGCGGTGGCGGCCGCCATCGAGACCTTCCTGGCGCTGGAAGCCAGCGGCTGGAAGGCCAGACGCGGCACCGCGCTGAAGCAGGATGACGGCGATGCCGGCTTTGTCCGGCGCGCCACCACGGGGCTCGCGGCGTCAGGCCAATGTGAAATCGTGACCCTGCACGCCGGCGCAACACCGGTCGCGGCAGCGATCGTGCTGCGGCATCAGGACCGCGCCTTCTACTTCAAGCTCGGCGTCGACGAGCGCTTTGCGAAATTTTCCCCCGGCGTGCAACTGACCCTCGAGCTGACACGGCATCTGTGCGCCAGCGCCGTCATCGCAACGGCCGACTCGACCGCCAGCGCGGACCATCCGATGATCAATCCGATCTGGCGGGGACGTCTCAAGATCGGCGATGTGCTGATTCCGCTGCGTCCCCGCGATCCCCTGGTGTCGCTGATCCATGCGGCGCTGGCGACGCGCCGGCTGGTGCGCGAATTCGCGCGCCACATGGTTCATTTGATCCGAGAGATCAAATCATCGCGGACGCGGTCAGCGACATTCTGACCGGCGCCGCGCCCTACTCCGCGGCTTGCGCGTTCACTTCCGCCGACACCTGGCGGATGGCGCGGGCGAGCTGCTCGGCCGGCTGCGCGCCGGACACCGCGTATTTCCCGGCAAACACATAAGTCGGCACGCCGGAGATTCCCTTGTCAGCGGCCTCCTGCGCCTGCGCCGAGATCAGCGCCACGTCTTCGTCGGTGGCCAGACGCCGGCGCACATCGTCGGCGTCGAGCCCGCAATCGGCCGCTGCCTGCACCAGCACGTCGATGTCGGTGAGATCGCCGCCATCCCGGAAATACAATTCCATCAGCCGCTGTTTCATCTCGGCCGATTTGCCTTTGGCTTCGGCCCAGTGAATCAGCCGATGGCAGTCGATGGTGTTCGGTTGCCGCTTGACCTGGTCGGGCCGGTACACCAGCCCTTCTTCGCCCGCCGCCGTGACGACGCGGCCGGCGATGCCCTTGTAAGCCTCGACCGAGCCGAATTTGGCGGTGAGATATTCATCGCGGCCGATGCCTTCGCGCGGGACCCAGGAATTGAGAAAGAACGGCCGCCAGTGAATTTCAACCGGAACCTCCGCCGCCAGCGCCAGCGCATCCTCGATCCGGCGTTTGCCGATGTAACACCACGGGCACACGACGTCGGAAACGATATCGATCTGAAGCGGTTTTAGGGGGCTCATCGGGGCGTCCTCGCTGAAACGGTGCCCCCGAAAATAAGCCGTAGCGGCCGCGAAACAAGGCCGCAGGCCGCATGTCACCCCCGACATAACCTCGGCGGTTATTGTGGGGTGCCCATCCTCCTTCGTAGAAGGCAAGTACCAGAGGGTATGCGAAGGGACCCGCCATGACCGCCATCTTCCTGCCGGAAGGCCATCAGTTTCGCGCCACCGAGCACGCCGGTGGGCCGTGGTCGCCGGACATGCTGCAGGGCAGCGCCACCACCGCGCTGATGGTCCGCGAGGTGGAGCGGCTGGCGGTCACGTCCGGGTTCGCGGTGCGTCGCCTCACCTTCGATCTGTGGCGGCCCGCCGGATTGCGCGTCTTCAGCCTTCTGACCGATATGTTGCGCGACGGCCGCAAGGCGAAGACGATTCAGGTTCGGCTGATGGATGGCGAGATCGAGATCGGCCGCTGCACGGCATTGCTGACCGCACAGGGCGGCGCCTCCCCCGCCGATCCCTTCTCGAAGATAGCCGCCGGCGATGCCGCACCGGAAACCGGGACCCCGCCGCCGGCCTTCGCGCAAAAATGGAGCCGCTATTTCCAGAACGTATCGGTGCGGCTGATCGAGGGCGCGCTGGAGAAACCGGGACCGGCCGCGGCCTGGATGCGCCTCGACGTGCCCATGGTGGAAGGCGAAGCCAACACGCCGTTGTTACAGGCGGTGCAGGCGGCGGACTTCTCCAGCGGCGTCGCACAGATCGTCGACATGCGCGAATGGACCTTTATCAACCCGGAGATCAGCCTGTATTTGTTTCGCGCGCCCGAGGACGAATGGATCCTGATCCGCTCGCACACCCGCGTCGGCGCCCATGGCGCGGGGCTGACAACGGCAACGCTCAGCGATCGGCAAGGCCCGTTCGCGCAAGTGATGCAGGCGATGACGTTCGAGAAACGGGAGGCCGCCTAAGCCTCTGTTCCATCCTGCTTCGCGAACGCAACCAGCGCAGCCTCCGACGCTGCATCCGCCGGCATGAACAGCTCGACCCGCAATTCCTGCAGCGTGACATCCTGCGGCGTGCCGAGCGTGAGCACGGCGCCGATCAGGCCGATACTCAGATTGCCCTTTCGCAAGCGCACCTCACACAGCGGACCCGGCGTTTCGCTCTCGTCGAGCTGCGGAGCCGAGACATCAGGCAGTTTTGTCAGTTCGCGCCAGGTCGACTGCAGCGCGAGATCAAGCGGCGCGGCCATCGCTTCATGGCGCGCGCGAACCATCAGCGCCGCGGCGAGGCTGTTCCAGTTCGCGACGAACGGGCGCAATTCATCCGGCGCCAGGAACATCTTCATGTGATTGAGCGGACGCGTCATGCGCTCGGCGCCGAGCAGCAGGGTCAGCAGTCGCGTGGCCGCGCCATTGGCGTGCATCACGTTCCATTGCCGGTCGGTGACAACAGCGGGAAACGGCTCGTGACGCCGCAGCAGCAGATCGATCGCGCGCCTGGCCTCCGCCAGCTCCGGCGCGGACAAATCGCGCTCGCCATATTGCCGCGCGAAGCCGCCGGCTTCCAAGAGCGCATTGCGATCACGCAGCGACAGGCCGAGCGCCGCGGCCAGCTGAAGCAGAATGTCGCGGCCGGCGGCCGCCTTGCCGGTCTCGACATAGCTCAGATGCTTGATCGAGATGCCGGCCTCAAAGGCGAGATCGGCCTGGCTCATGGCGCGGCGATTGCGCCAGCCGCGCAGGAGATCGCCGACCGGATGGGGACGTAAATTGGCCACTTGCGCGGAACGTGAATCCATCCCGGTGATTATGCGAACTGCGTATCCGGCTGTAAACCACGGTGTCAGCGCGGCGCCATCGCCCGCATCCGCTCGGCGGTCAAATCGTCCGCCGGAAAGAACGTCTCCAGCGCCAGTTCCGACAGCGTGATATCGACCGGCGTGCCGAAAATCATCGTGGTCGACATGAAGCTCAGGACGTCGCCGCCAAGCCGCAGCTTGAAGGGGATCGCGACATTATTGTCGGCCGGCAGCGGCCCCGACCGCGCCGGAATCGGATAGGCCTTCAGCTCGTGATAAAGCCTGATCAGTTCCGGATCAGCGGTCACCTCGCACTGGCGGTGCAGGCGCTCCAGGAGATGCCCGGCCCATTCAGCGAGGTTGACGATGCGTCCCGCCAGCGCCTCGGGGTGAAACGCGAGCCGCAGGATGTTGAAGGGCTGGCCGAGCAGGCGCGTCGGGATACCCTCCAGCAGCGGCATCACCATGCGGTTGGCCGAGACCAGATTCCAGTGCCGGTCATAGGCCAGCGCCGGATTGGGTTCATGCGCCTTCAACACCAGATCGATCGCCTGCCGCGCGGATTTCAGCGCGGGATCGTCGAGCGAGCGCTGCGGAAACGCCGGCGCAAATCCCGCCGCCACCAAGAGCACGTTGCGCTCGCGCAGCGGCACGTTGAGCCGCTCGGCGAGTTTCAGCACCATGTCGCGCGACGGCGCGGCACGGCCGGTTTCGACAAAGCTCAAATGGCGCGCGGAAATCTCGGCATCACCGGCCAGATCGAGCTGGCTGAGATGACGGCGCTGGCGCCACTCGCGCAGGTGATCGCCGACATGGGCGGGCTGGGGACGGTCGGCTCGCGCCGTGGCGGACTGTGCGTTCATGGTGGCAAACCTACCATGCGAATTTCATGCATTCCATTACGTCGGAGGTAATCGAACTGGCTATCGGGCCGGGCCATCTTCGCCAGCACAGGAGATGACCATGAACACGCTGTCCCGATCCAGAACCTTGTCACCCGCCGGCATCGTCCCGTGGCTGCTCAATCTGGCCACCCGGATGCTGGCGCGTTCGCTCAACATGCCCGAGCCGCTGGTGCACCACACCGGCGTCTTCGTGTTCGCGCATGTGCAGGCCGTCGAGAACCGTGTCGGCCAGACGCTCAGCCCGAGCCGCTTGCGGCGTCAGCTCCGAAACTGGCGCCGGCGATCGGCGCGCTAAGCCCCTCCAGCATCGACATCAAACCCAAAGGAGACCTGCCATGATCCAAGCTTCCTTGTTTCTTCGCCGTGCCTTCCTGCTCGACACCATCGCCAGCGGCATGATGGCGGTGCTGCTGACCTTCGGCGCCGGCGAGCTGGCACCGCTGCTGGATCTTCCGGAACAATTGCTGCGCGAGACCGGCCTGTTCCTGATCGCCTATACCGCGCTGGTCGGCTGGCTCGCGACGCGGCCATCGATGCCGAAGCTGTTGGTGATCTCGGTGATCGCCGGGAATACCGCGTGGACCATCGCCAGCATCGCGCTGTTGTTCTCGAGCGCAGTGACGCCGAACCTGCTGGGCCAGATCTTTATCGCCGGCCAGGCGATCGTCCCGGGCGCCCTCGCCGAACTGCAATATATCGGATTGCGCAGGAGCAGCGACGCGCTGGCGGCCTAAGCGGCGGCCTGCTGATCCGAACCAACGGCCGGCGCGGAAATCACAGCGTTCATGGAAGGATTCATGAAAGCTTTGGGCTTTGCGGCGGCCGATCTTTTGCCGGCCGCTTTGGGCCTGCCAAGGCCGCTCAGGTGTTTTCCGTTCAGGGCCTTGCCGTTCAAGACCTTGCCATTCAGAAGCTTGCCGTTGGCTTTCGCAGCTTTTTTCTTGGCAGCCAGCTTCTTGTTCTTGGCGGCCAGCTTCCTGGCCGCCAGCTTCTCGGCCTTTTTCAGTGCCTTCTTCTCTTCTTTGGCTTTCAGGCGCAGTCGCTCGGCCTTCGCCTCGGCACGCTTCTTCTTGCGCTTCTTTTCACACGCCGCGCATTTGCAGCCGATCGGCTTCAGGTACGCCTTGAAATAATCGGTGCCGTAATCGTAGTTGATTTCTTCGCCCGGCTCGATCTTCTTGATCGCGCGGATCACGACCTTGCGCTTGCGCGGGCTGACGTCGGATTCCGCGTTCGGCTTGCAGGCGTGATTGATGTAGCGCGCGACGTTCTTGCGCACCGAACCGTCAATGGTCCAGCGGCCATTGAGCTCGAACAGATATTTGTTCTCGATCGCGTCGTCTTTCTTCTTCTTCGAATCCAGCAGCGGGCCAAAATAGCGAATGATTTTGGCGCCCTTCTTGATCGGTTTGGTGGCGAAGAGGCCAAGTCCGGTGCGGGAACGGCCGACGCGATAGGGTTTGTTCGATGGAATAGCAGGCATGGATCAGGAACTGACACGCTGGTGAAGAGGGGATAGCGAAGCAAATGTTCTAGAGCGATTCCGCGAAAATGTCAGGTGTTTCGCGCGTCTCGCCCAAACCTTCCCCAGATTACGCGTCAACACCCCGGCCGGCCGATCGGTGATCTCAGCATCGCGTCCAGCAGGGTCTCGACGCCGGTCCCCTCGGGCAGTCGCCGAAGAATGTCGGAAAGCCGGCCATCGAGCAGCAGCATGGTGAAGCCGTGAACCAGGCACCAGGCGCGCGCGATCGCGGCGGCCTGATCGAGCGACAGCGCCTGATCGAAAATCTGTTCGTGGCGGCTGGCACCAACAGCGCCGGCCAGCCCGGCGAACGAGGCACCGGCGGCCTGCTTCAGCGACGGCCGCGACATATCCAGACGCTCGGTGCGAAACATCAGCCCGTACATCCCGGGATGGGCCCGCGCATAGGCGACATAGGCCTTGGCCCGCGCCATCGCCTTCTCCATCGCAGGGCCATCGGCCGCACCGGCCGCCGCCATCGCGGCGTTGAACTGCTGGAAACCGATCGCGGCAAGCTCGCTGACCAGACCCGCGAGGTCTCCGAAATGATGGGTCGGCGCGGCATGCGACACGCCGGCCTCGCGCGCCACCGCGCGCAACGTCAGTCCCGGCAGCCCCTCGCGCTCAAGCACCCTTTCGGCGGCCTCGAGCAAGGCGTCGCGCAGCGCGCCGTGATGATACGGCGCGTCCCGGCCGCCCGCGGGCCGGGGCGCGGCTGGTTTTCGCGCCGTCCGCACCGACGCCGGCATGGTCGCAGCGCGCCGGATGCGGGCCGGGGCCGGGTTGGCTTTTTTCACCATGGCGGCCTTATAGGTCGTCATTTTGACACTGTAAAGATTTAGCTTGACGGTCAAAGGCAGCCGCGATATCCAATCTTTACGATGTAAAGATAAACCTAAGGGAGCCCCCGATGCAGCAGCAAGCCGCCCCCCGCGCCGCCAGCCCCAATCAGGCACCGATTCCGATGGAATGCGACGCGCCGTTTCTGAAGATCGTCGGCGAATTGCCGCGCGAACTCAACGGCACGCTCTACCGCAACGGCCCCAACCCGCAATTCGATGCGCCCGGCGCGCACTGGTTCGTCGGCGACGGCATGCTGCACGCCTTTCATCTCGAAAATGGCCGCGCCAGCTACCGCAACCGCTGGGTCCGCACCCCGAAATGGCAGGCCGAGCATGACGCCGGCCGCGCACTGTTCGGCGGCTTCGGCCGGAAACTGCCTGACGCGCCGGCCTCCACCATCCAGGACGGCGGCGTCGCCAACACCAACATCATCTTCCATGGCGGCCGCCTGCTGGCGCTGGAAGAAGGCCATCCGCCGACCGAGATCGAGCCCGGCACGCTGGCGACGCGCGGCTATTGCAATTATGGCGGCAGCATCGCCGGTCCGTTCACCGCGCATCCCAAGATCGATCCGGTCAGCGGCGAGATGATGTTCTTCGGCTATAATGCCACTGGGCCGTTTAGCCCGGCGCTGTCGTTCGGGTCCGTCAATGCGGCCGGCGCGGTGACGCGGTTCGATCGCTTCGAGGCGCCCTATGCCAGCATGGTGCACGACTTCGTCGTCACCGAAAATCATCTGCTGTTTCCGGTGCTGCCGATCACCGGCAGCATGGCGCGCGCGATGAGCGGCCGGCCGCCGTACGCCTGGGAGCCGGACAAGGGCGCCTATGTCGGCGTCATGAAGCGCAACGGCGCTGCCAGCGACCTCGTCTGGTTTCGCGCCGAGAGCTGCTACGTGTTCCACATCATGAACGCCTGGGAAGATGGCGAGCGGATCATCGCCGACGTCATGCAGTGCGAGGAAGCGCCGCTGTTTACCCATCCCGACGGTTCGCCAACCGACCCGGTCAAATCCCGCGCCCGGCTGTGCCGCTGGACCTTCGATCTCGCTGGAAATACCGACCGCTTCACGCAAATCTATCTCGACGACGCCATAGGCGAGTTCCCGCGCATCGACGATCGCCGCGCCGGATTTGCCAGCAGCCATGGCTGGTATGCCTGCGCCAATCCAGAAGTGCCGATGTTCAACGGCTTCTCCGGCATCATGCATGTCGACGGCAAAGGCTCGCGGCTCGGGCAATATCAACTGCCCATCGGCGATATCATCTCCGAACCCGTGTTTGTCGCGCGAGGCGACGATGCCGCCGAGGGTGACGGCTGGCTGTTGGCCACGGTCTATCGCGGGCGCGACAATCGCAGCGATCTGGCGGTCTTCAATGCCACCGATGTCGAAGCCGGTCCCACGGCACTGGTGCAATTGGGCCATCGGGTTCCCGACGGCTTCCACGGCAACTGGGTCGGGGCGGCGTAAATTTCCCGTCATTGCGAGCGCAGCGAAGCAATCCAGTTACGTTAGGAAAATGGATTGCTTCGTCGCTCTGCTCCTCGCAATGACGAGAAGCATCAGGAGCGCGACCATGAAAGACGTCTTCGTCAAGCTCGGCACCGATTTCCTGTCCACCATCGTGTTTCTCGCGCTGTACCTCGCCACGGGCAATGTGGTGCTGGCGACCTGCGTGGCGATCGCGGGCGCGGTCATCCAGTTGATCTATGCCCGCTTCAAGGGCCAGCAGCTCGGCTTCATGACCTATGCCAGCCTGGCGCTGGTGATCGTGCTCGGCGGCGCGACGCTGTTGACCGACGACCCGCGCTTCGTGCTGGCCAAACCCTCGATCGCGCATTTTGCGATCGGCGCGATCATGCTCAAGCGCGGCTGGATGCTGCGCTATGTGCCGCCGCTGGTGGCCGAGACCATTCCGGAATACGTGACCCTCGCCGGCTACGCCTGGGCGGTGCTGATGTTGGCGCTCGGCGCCGGCACCATCGCGGTGGCGCTGACCGGCGACATGAGGCTGTGGGCGATCTATGTGTCGGTGGTCGCGATCGGGGCCAAGGTCGCGGCCTTTGCCGTGCAATATGTCGCCTTTCGCCTTCTCGTCACCAGCCGGATTCGCGCCGCGCGCCACGGCGCGGCTATTGGGCTTGGACACTGAGATGCGCTATACCGCCGCCCGGGCCGAGCCCTGATCCCAGAACCATTCCGGTTTTGCGACGATGAATGCGAGGAATGCAGATGGCCGTGGACGGAAACTGGAACATCATCATGAGCACGCCGATGGGCGACCGCGACGCGACGCTGAGCCTGAAGAATGCCGGCGGCACGCTGACGGGCACACAGGCCGCCGAAGGCAATTCGATCGAGATCTTCGACGGCACGGCCAATGGCGACGACGTGGCCTGGAAAGTCTCCATCACCAACCCGATGCCGCTGACGCTCGAATTCACCGGCAAGGTTTCGGGCGACAGCATTTCCGGCGAGATGGGCATCGGCCCGATGGGCAGTTTTCCGTTCAAGGGGACGAGGGCGTAGGCCTCACGTCGTCCCGGCGTTCGCCGGGACGACGCGCCCCTCACCCCAGATTCAATTCCTTGAAGAAGTCGTTGCCCTTGTCGTCGATGATGATGAAGGCCGGGAAATCCACTACCTCGATGCGCCAGATCGCTTCCATGCCGAGTTCGGGATATTCCACCACCTCGACCTTCTTGATGCAGTGTTCGGCGAGATTGGCCGCCGCGCCGCCGATCGAGCCCAGATAGAAACCACCGTGCTTCTTGCAGGCCTCGCGCACCGCGACCGCGCGATTGCCCTTCGCCACCATCACCATCGATCCGCCCGCGGCCTGGAACTGGTCGACGAAGGAATCCATCCGCCCGGCGGTGGTCGGGCCGAACGCGCCGGAGGCGTAGCCATCCGGCGTCTTGGCCGGCCCGGCATAGTAGATCGGATGATTCTTGAAATAATCCGGCAGCGGTTCACCCTTCTCCAGCCGCTCGCGCAATTTGGCGTGCGCGGAATCGCGCGCCACGATCATGGTGCCGGTGAGCGACAACCGCGTCTTGATCGGATTCCTTGCAAGCGTGGCGAGGATGTCCTGCATCGGCTGGTTGAGATCGATCTTGACGACCTCGCCGCCGAGCGCCTGCTCCACCGCGGGCAGATATTGCGCGGGATTGTGCTCGAGCTCCTCGAGATAGACGCCGTCTCTGGTGATCTTGCCCAGCACCTGGCGGTCCGCCGAACAGGACACGCCAAGACCGATCGGCAATGATGCGCCGTGGCGCGGCAGCCGGATCACGCGCACGTCGTGGCAGAAATACTTGCCGCCGAACTGCGCCCCGACGCCGAGCGACTGCGTCATCTTCAGTATTTCCTGCTCCATCTCCTTGTCGCGAAACGCGTGGCCGTCTTCCGAACCGTGTTCGGGCAGCGTGTCGTAATATTTGGTGGAAGCGAGCTTCACCGTCTTCATGGTCAGCTCGGCGGAGGTGCCGCCGATGACGATGGCGAGATGGTAGGGCGGGCAGGCCGCAGTGCCGAGCGTCAGCACCTTCTCTTTCAGGAACGCCAGCATGCGCTCGCGGGTGAGGATCGACGGCGTCGCCTGGAATAGGAACGCCTTGTTGGCCGAGCCACCCCCCTTGGCGATGAACAGGAGCTTGTAGGCTGCCTCCGCGTCGCCCGCACCCTCGGCGTAGAGCTCGATCTGCGCCGGCATGTTGGAGCGCGTGTTCTTCTCCTCGAACATGGAGAGCGGCGCGAGCTGCGAGTAGCGCAGGTTGCGCTTGAGATACGCATCGCGCGCGCCCTCGGCGAGCGCCGCCTCGTCGTCGCCGTCGGTCCAGATCAGCCGGCCCTTCTTGCCCATGATGATGGCGGTGCCGGTGTCCTGGCACATGGGCAGCACGCCACCCGCCGCGATGTTGGCGTTCTTGAGAAAGTCGTAGGCGACGAACTTGTCGTTATCCGAGGCCTCGGGATCCTCGACGATGTGCTTGAGGCTCGCCAGATGCGCGGGGCGCAGCAGATGATTGATGTCGGCGAACGCCGCCTCCGCCAGCGCGCGCAGCGCCTCGCGCGGCACCACCAGCACCTCCTCGCCCATGACCTTCTCAACGCGCACGCCATCCGCGATCTTGCGGTACGGCGTCGTGTCCTTGCCGAGGGGGAACAACGGCGTGTGCTTGTAGGGGGGCGTCGGGTGGGTGCTGAGGGGGGCGTTCATGGGGTTTGAAACTCCAATGCTGCCTCCTTAACTAGCCTAGTTTGCACCTACACATCTAGTTCCGAGTCAGGCTCCAAGATATTCAAAGTCTCCATACCGAGAAAATTTCGAGCCTTAGGCGTCAGGTTGCTTAGGCACTCACGGCCAAATATGTCTTGAAAGATTGTAGTTATTATCGACTGGCCGAAATCCCTGAGTTCTTGTGCGAACTGGGGAAAATTGGACGCATCCCTATATATTCCTA
Organism: Bradyrhizobium sp.; assembly: GCF_050014615.1. Classification (GTDB taxonomy): domain Bacteria; phylum Pseudomonadota; class Alphaproteobacteria; order Rhizobiales; family Xanthobacteraceae; genus Bradyrhizobium. Next base: position 19,127 of record NZ_JBEKCZ010000095.1, read on the forward strand.
G
>NZ_JBEKCZ010000096.1:0-27566 GCF_050014615.1 Bradyrhizobium sp.
CGGGCGCTTGCTGGGGAAAGTCGCATGAGCTGCTGTGGCCCCACTCCCGGATATCAGGAGCTCGACGAGGTCTCCCGGCTGGTCTCGGCCAAACTCGCGGCGTTTCTGCGCACCCTGCGCGACAACGGGTTTGCCGTCGGCCTGCACGAAGGCCGCGATGCCGCGTCCCTGATGGCGGCGGGCTATGCCGAAAGACCGGGTCTGCTGCGCACCGCCTTCAAGCATCTGTTTTCGGCGCGCAAAGCCGACTGGGAAAAATTCGACGGGCTGTTCGACGCGTTCTGGCTCGGCCAACGCGTGCGATCGCGGTCCCTGACCAAGGGCGCGGCGAAGGCGGCCGACAGCCCGTCGCTGAAGAGCCTGCAGGACACCCCGCCGCAACCGGCGACAGGCGAGGCCGCCACCGACCAGATTCCTTCGGCCGATGCGCCGGAGCCACGCGGCGGTGAAGGCCGCAGCGAAGGCGCCTCGCGCGCCGATAATCTGGCGGAAATCGATTTCCGCAAGATGGCCGATCCCGAACAGATCGAGGAGGCCCATGCGGTGGCGGCGCGGCTCGCCAAAACCATGCGCACCCGGCTGACGCGGCGCGATCTGGCGCGGCGGCGCGGCTACCGGCTCGATTTGCGACGGACGATCCACAGCAACATCAGCCATGGCGGGGTGCCGATCAGCCTCGTCAAACGGAAGCGCCGGCAAAAGCCGCTGCGGCTGATCATGCTGCTCGACGCCTCCGGCTCGATGAGCCTCTATACCGGCGTGTTCCTGCGCTTCATCCACGGCGTGCTCGATGAATTTCGGCAGGCCGAGGCGTTTTTGTTCCACACCCGCCTCGCCTATGTTTCCGACGCGATGAAGGAAAAGGATTCCGCGCGCGCGCTGGATCGCCTCTCGATCATGGCGCAGGGCGCCGGCGGAGGTACAAGGATCGGCGAAAGCCTGCAGACCTTCAACCGCTGGCACGCCGCGCGCGTGATCCATTCGCGCTCCTGCGTGATGATCGTGTCCGATGGTTATGAGACCGGCGATGCCGCGCTGCTCGGCCGCGAGATGGCCGCGCTGGCGAAACGCTGCCGCCGCATTGTCTGGCTCAATCCGATGCTGGCGTGGGAGGGCTATGCGCCCGAGGCCGCCGGCATCAAGGCCGCGCTGCCCCACATCGATCTCTATGCGCCCGCCAATACGCTGCAAAGCCTGGCCGAGCTTGAACCCTATCTGGCGAAGCTGTGAGGGAAGGAGCGCCGCCGATGACCAAGCATGTCGAAGTGATGGAGTTGGTGGCCCAACTCAAGGCCGCCGAGGAAGCCTTTGTGCTGGCGACCGTGGTGCGAACGGTGTCGGTGACCGCGGCCAAGGCCGGCGCCAAGGCAATCATCCGGCCCGACGGCACCATTGTCGCGGGCTGGATCGGCGGCGGCTGCGCCCGCGGCGCGGTGCTGAAGGCCGCGCGCGACGCGCTCGCCGACGGCGAGCCGCGCATGGTGTCGGTGCAGCCGGAAAATCTGTTGGCCGAACTCGGCGTCAAGCCCGGTGAAAACCGCGACGGCGTGCGCTTTGCGCAGAACATGTGCCCCAGCAAAGGCACCATGGACGTGTTCGTCGAACCGGTGCTGCCGCATCCCTCATTGGTCATTCTCGGCGGCAGCCCGGTGGCGCTGTCGCTGGCCGCGCAGGCGCGCCAGCTCGGCTACCACGTCACCGTGGCCGCGCCGGCTTCCGATATGACGAGCACGCCCGACGCCGACATGCTGATCGACGGCTTTGCGCTCGGAAAGCTCCACGAGGCGCGGCGCTTCGTCGTGGTCTCGACCCAGGGCAAGGGCGACGAAGCGGCGTTGCGGAGCGCGGTGGCGACCGAGGCCGCCTATCACGCCTTTGTCGGCAGCCGCCGCAAGATGGCGGCGCTGCGCGACAAACTCATCGCCGAGGGCATCGACGCCTCGGCCATCGACCGCATCAAGGCCCCGGCCGGGCTCGATCTCGGCGCCATCACGCCGGAGGAAATCGCGATGTCGATCCTGGCGGAGATCACCGTGGAACGACGCCGCGGCCAGCGCATCCCACATCCGCAATAACCAGGAACTCAACCATGCAGATGAACGACAGCCAGCGCATCCCCGCGGCACAGGAGAAAGTGTGGGCCGCGCTCAACGATCCCCAGATACTCAAGCAGTGCATTCCCGGATGTCAAAATCTCGAAATGTCCTCGCCCACCGACATGACCGCGACGGTGGTGTTCCGGGTCGGACCGGTGAAGGCGACATTCGGCGGCAAGGTGACGCTGTCCGATCTCGATCCGCCGAACAGCTACCGCATCTCGGGTGAGGGCTCCGGCGGCGTCGCCGGCTTTGCCAAGGGCGGCGCGACCGTGCGTCTTGAATCCGAAAGCCCTGAGGTCACGATCCTCCATTACGAGGTCGACGCGCAGATCGGCGGCAAACTGGCGCAGCTCGGCGGACGGCTGATCGATTCGACGGCGAAGAAACTCGCCGGCGAATTCTTTGCGTCGTTCGGTGAGGTGGTTGGCGGGACGGCGCAGGCTGCGGCGGAAGTGGATGTCGCGCCGAAGGGCTGGCTGGGCAGGCTGACGGGTGCGGCTTAGCCCGTGGGGTGGGCAAAGCGCAGCGTGCCCACCACCCCCTTCGAATAAAAGGTGGGCACGGCGTAAGAGCGCCCCCTACAATTGACGCGCTGGCGCACCGCAAAGGAGTTCGCCCACACGCTAACGTGTTCGCATGGCATGCAACTCTTCATGACAACAGGGCTTTCATCCTGATCACAACCTTTGTTGTTCAAACCAATCATAATGGGAGAGTTAAATGCTTCGTCGCACACTGATCGCTTTCACTGCCGCAGTCGCCCTTGGTTGCGTGCCGCTAACGGGGGCCTTGGCGGCCGGACATGGAGGAGGTCACGGCGGCGGAGGGCACGGCGGTGGTCATGCCATGGGAGGTCACGCGATGGGTGGACATGCGATGGGAGCCCGCGGTGGTTACGGCGGACGTCAGTTTGCCGGTCGGCGCGGTTACGGCGGAGGCTACGCTTACGGCGGTGGTTGCAACGGCTACTATGGAAACAACGGCTACTATGGAAACTACGGCTATGACAATGGATGCGGCTACAATCCTGCGGCCGCGATCGCTGGCGGGTTGATCGGCGGCGCCTTGAATAGCTTTGGTGCTTACTAAATCAAAATGCGAGGGAGGCCGGGCAAGATCTTCCGGCATCCCTCGCGGACTTGAATACTCAATGCGCGCGATCGGTTCTTCGGGTCTTTAGGCTATCCGGTATCGCTACAGCGATCCGGTATCGCTACCGAGAATGAATTCTCTGATATCGCGACCGCAGAGTCGGAGCTATGAACCAGGCCGCCGGCGCGCTGACGACAAAGCTCGCCAGAACGACAGCCGGTATCGCTTCGAGCGCGTAAGCCGCGAGCGCGGGAATCATCAGAACCAGGATGATGCCGACTCCGAAGGCAACCGCATTGGTCATCATGAAAATCAACAAGGCAATCTGAAAGCGCGTCGACATGGTCGGTCCCTTTCTGTTTCGCAAGGACATGTCAGTTAAACAAGGACATGTCAGTTAAAGTCCCCACTGACCCGCATGTTCCGCTCCAACACGCCATCCGGTCCGCCTGATAGGTCCCTCCGAGCGATTTCCGGGAACCATACCCGCCGGTGTCTATTGGCCCTTGAGCAATCCGACCAGATCCCTTTTTGGGAGAGCTTTGGCTGGGCAGCGTGGACAACGGCCACAAAGCCATGGCGAGATCGGGCGGAGAAATCCGATGCTGCAGCGTTGTTCCCGGCCGATCAAACCGTTGGGAGGCCGGAAAAGCCCAGGCCCGCTCTTACGATCGAGGCACATGATGGAACACACTTATCATATCGACGACCACGTCTTGCGCCAGATTGATGGACCGCAGGGCCGCGATATCGTCGAGCAGAGCAACGTCTATACAATTCTCGCACTGCTGCCTGTAGAGGCGGACGGGCGCCCACGCTACCGCATCAAGAGCAAGGAAGAGACTTTCGAGCGGGTTGTGACCGAGGACTTGCTGAGCCGTCCCCACTAGGCCGGCCGCCCGCCAATGCGATATCGGATCTGTGTTCCATAGCCCATCGGAAGCCGTCGGGGCGGTAAGGGTGGTCAATTCTATACAGACTGAGGCCGTCGATGGGCACACCATTGGCCCGGGGGCTAGTCACTGCAGCAGCGGCCGCTCCGCACACCGTTTCACCGGCGTATTGAAGAAGCTGTTGCCTGTAATGCGCTGCACTCAACGGAAGAAAGAATGTGCCGGTGGCTGCTGAGATGCATGATCGGGCCGAGGGCGAGGCGCTACCCTACACCCACGAATTCCTGTCGCACATGCTGGGCGCCAATCGTAAATCGGTGACACTTGCCGCGCAATCGCTGCAGACGGCCGGACTGATCAGTTATCAGCGGGGGAAGATTCGAGTCGTCGATCGCGCCGGCCTCGAACAGGCCTCGTGCGAGTGCTACGCCATCGTCAAGGAGCGGTTTGACGCATTCCTGACGCCGCCGTCAACCGCGGTGCAGGGCGATACAAAGGGGCGGCGTGAGAGCTGACGGCGCCACGCTTCCGCGAAAAGGCTGCACGCGGAAGACCGCGCGCCTGATTCAATGTCTGGTTTCCAGCCGATCGACCAGGCCGGTGCAGGTCCGGGCCAGCTGCAGGAGATACGACTGCAGCGCAGGATTGAGAGCGTTGCTCGCCAGCTGCGTCAGGTCGGACGCCAGGCGCAGACAGTCCAGATCATCCTTCAGCAATTGTTCTGATTTCGACATCGCGCACCGACTTAAATCATCGATGCTTAGCGTTGCACGGTATCGCACGCCCTGTCGGTGGCCTACGCCACACACGAAAACAAAAAAAGACGCCGGTGCGAAGATCCTGACAACGCGTGGTGTTGTGGATGGCAAAGCTCAGCCAAAGCTCGGCCAAAGCTCGGCAATGTCGATCTTCTCGAAGGCGCAGTGGAGCGAGGTTGCGTAACTCAGGCCGAGTTCGCAGTTGCCGGATGCTTCAAAGAACGCGGAAGCACCGGTTCATCACCAATGACCGCGACTGCGACCCCAGTATCCGCCGCCGCCGAACAAGATCACCAGCACAACGATAATCAGGATCAATTCCATGGGATTTCTCCGTTGATGGCGACGGCATTATGTGCCGCATGCCAAGCATTCAACGGCGTCTTCGAACGATTGTTCCTGACAGGCGTTCACCCCCGCTTGCATTGCCGGGTCACGAGCAAATTCGCTCCGTCGCAACCCAATTCAAGCGCGACCCATTTGATAACGGAACGTCTCTTCGTGCAGGTCGTTGAATCGAGAGACAGGCTCGAAAGGGCCGCTTTCCAAAGTGATCGTAACCGACCTGCTGGCCGTATTTAGGATGCCCAAAAGCAAACCGACGCCCACCGGCCCGATGAGAACGCAACCCATCGAGCGCGGCTCGATCAGGCCGACACAAGTGCTGCCTTTGATGCCTGCGGTCGGAGAGCAAAAGGAAACACCGCAACCGAAAAAACCACCAACAAGGGTGGAAGCACTCCGCGCCGCGAAAGCGAGAATAACGCGGCAGGGTTCCCTGCAGAAACAGCGGCAGGCCCTCAAGGGACAGGCACCGGACGACTTTCGATAATCAGCTTCTGGAGTCGATTTCCCGATCGAGATTGCGAAGGTACGATAGCCCGTGCACCGTCAAGCGGTGTTCGTCCTTTTCGCCGTCGATGTATATTTTCATCAAATGCCTGGAAAGCAGTTCACGGGCACCCTTGGTCTCGGAACGGTTTGCAAGGGCGCCGTATATGCTGAGCGCGCGATCGACGGGTAGAATGTTCATTGGATTGCCTCAAGATCGTTTAAGCCACTGAATGGGTAAGGTTCATTGCTCCGTTTCGTTCCGGGAAATAATTTACGTCGTAATGCGATTTTAGGCGCGATGTCTGGGCTTATTCAGGACGAGGAGCAGGTGAACAGAGCCGCAACTTATTGCTCCGATCCGAGTTGGATCCGAGCCCATACAAGATCAAATGAATCGGCAACCCGAACCGGTCGAAGACGACAAGAAGCCGCTCAAGCCGAACAAATCATCCACAAACGCAATTAGCCTGCATCAAGGGAGACACGATGCGTCACGCTCAGCCCCAACCCATTCGCAACAAGATTGACCTGGCTGACCCCAGCCAGATTCGAATCCTGAGAAGGCGGCTTGGTATATCCGCCGGCGATTTGCAGCGCGTTGTCGCGAAAGTGGGTAACTCAATTGCGGCGGTCTGCAAGGAAATCGAACCTCAAAAAGCGATTTCGGCGACCGAACCGACGCCGGTCCAGATCGAATCCCCATCGCCATCGGAAGTTGGAGTGGCCGCGTCGGCGGCTTAGGGTTTCGGTATTCTCTTCGTTCATCGTTTGGGAGAGCACGAAGCTGGTGTCCTCCACGCCCGTCGTTCGCTGTCGGAACGAAGATGGCCATCAGCGATTGTCCTCCAAACCACGTTTTGGAGAGACTGCCATGAAGAAGCTTGTCATTTGCACCGCCGTTCTCGGACTTGCCTTTTGTTCTGCGGCCGAGGCCAAGGGATGCATCAAGGGCGCAATCGTTGGGGGTGTCGCGGGTTCAGTCGCCGGTCACGGCAAGGTCGGCGCTGCTGCTGGTTGCGTGATCGGTCACCACGAAGCCAACAAGGCGGACGCGGAAAATGCCAAGGCACAGGCTCCGACCCCGCCCTCAGGAAGCGACGGCAAATGAGTGCCGCAAGATCGGCTTGGTCAAGCATCGGTGCTTTTTCTTAAAGGTCGGCCGGCAAGATTCCCGAGAAGTATTCAGAACAGACCACGCGTACTATTCTGAAAAGTGAGCAATAATGACCAGCGGCTCCGTAACCAGGAGAGCATGCTGGTTTCATCACCGTCCCTTATCGGCAGTTACCGGTGACTGAGAGTCTTGCGCTCCCGCCTGATCGAAGGCGAGCATCATGCCATCCACCCACCCCGATCCACTTCACAGCCGTGCCGAAATCGGAATCCTTGCGTGCTCCAGGTGCGGCAATCCCATGAGGCTATCCCAAATCGAACCGGCCGCGCCGGGTTACGATGTCCGCACTTTCGAATGCGTGAAGTGCAATTCCAGCGAGCGCTTTTCGGTCGCTATCTAGTCTAGACGCGACTTCCATGCTGACTGGAACAAACGGCGTGAACCACAAATTAAGGCCGCAATAGAATAACGCAGTGGCCTGATTTGCCCGGAATCCACCGCAATGGCGGGCGTTGTCCGCTAGCAATGGAGGACGCAATGGCGAAAGCGCTTGAAGTGAACGAAAACAGCGTGGAAGACCAAGAGCCCGGCCGATCACCAGCGCCGCAACGGCGAAATGACTCCACGCCCTAATGCACACAGCATGAAAACCTTCGGCCTTCTTACTTGTTCACGCCTGTCGTCGGGGTTTCCGCGGGCGTTTGTGTCGCGCCTGACTTTGGAATGACTGTCTCGCCCATGGTTGTGGACGGCATTTTCGGCTTATAGTTCGCGTCCGCGTTTTCAGCCTTAATCGCTTTACAGTCGAGCGAGTAGATCAGTTCGCCCTTTGCTGTCTGCCCTGTGGGAGGACAGTCACGAATGTTGTTTTGTGCAAATGCCGGTGACGACAGAAGCAATATTACGGTTGCGAGTTTGTACATTAATTCCTCCCACAAATGAGATTGTGTTCAACCTCAACAAAGGCTGACGCAACTGGTTCCGGTTCGCGCTTACACATCGACATTTATGATCTTGGATAAGCCGGGAAGGTCGTATTGGCCAAATTCATTCGCACTGGTCAATATTGACCACTCACGTTTTCGAGTTCCGGTTTTCAGCCAGTTGCATCGGCCGCGCGAATAGGATTACCCCAGCCGTCTCGCGTTGGCGGCGACATGCTGACGATACCGTTCAATCACACTGCCCGCTGTACCGCCGGTCATCAGACTCGCACCGGCCTCCAACATTGCGGCTATTTTTTCGTTCAGCATCAGGTGGGCTTCGTCGCGGGCATCCCTGCCGCCAGATGTAAGCTTCATCATCCGAAGACCAACCACGTTACTGGATTCGACGGCTAACATCATGGTCGAGTAAAACGGGAAGAACATCGCGCTGTCTCTCTCTCCGCGTTATGCGGCAAGGGCCAACGCCTTGCATGGCTGAAAGGTCCATGCCCAGACATGACGAGCAACGTGTTTGCCAGGTTGTGCAATTCTGACCAATGATCGGGTGAGCCTATTGAACAGGCTGACGTTCGAGCGACGAAGCAATCCATGCTTCGTTGGCGGGCTTTCCTTCAGGCCTGCGCGCAAAATCGAATTTATCGAACCGGTTCAACGTGATTCCACCTGTCCAGTCCCATCGCAAAAAATATTCCGCTTCGCCGCTGACCCAAATCAAATCCATAATTTTCGCCATCCCGTCCCAACAGAGGGGCGTTTCGCGATCGTCACGGACGTGGGGCGGGATGCGGTGGACGCGGATGGCGCTTCTGACGAGGGCGCCTGAGGCGGACGGAGAAGTCGTGTGGTTCTGACGCCTCGACGCTGGCGTTCAAGTCGGCGCAGAAAACTGCGCCGGTGACGGTGGCAACAAAGCCGATCGCCGGGAAGAGCACGAAGGAAACCGTTAAAACCATTGCGCGGGGAATGCCGGGTGATTCCGGTGTGACCTGACTAACGCGGGTGCTTTTTACTTTTTGCCATCGCACTCGCGGCGGCGGGCGCATCGGGCGCCCGGCATTCCCCGCGCCCTCTGATGTGAGAGGGCGGAATGTTCAAAGCAAAACTCGCGCGCAGGCGCGGCGAGATCGCGGAGCTGTGGCTGTGAATGACGGTGAAGCCGTAGGGTGGGCAAAGCGCAGCGTGCCCACCGGTATTTTCAAGCAAGAGGTGGGCACGGCGCAAGCGCCTTTGCCCACCCTGCAAAGCTGTCATCATCCGCGCAAGCGGATGATCCAGTATTCCAGAGCAGTTGCGATGAAATCGAGAAGCCGCGGCGTACTGGATACCCCGCATGCGCGGGGTATGACGACCTCTGGGCTAATCAAACAAACTCGACACCGACTCTTCCGACGCGGTGCGGCCGATGGCTTCGGCGATCAGCGAGGCGATCGAGAGGGTGCGGATGTTTTCCGCCTTTTGAATCGCTTCGGTCGGCAGGATCGAGTCGGTGATCACGAGCTCCTTCAGCTTGGAGCTGGCGATGCGGGCGGCGGCGCCGCCGGAGAGTACACCGTGACTGATATAGGCGTAGACATCCTTGGCGCCGTTGGCGAGCAGCGCGTCGGCGGCGTTCACCAGCGTGCCACCGGAGTCGACGATATCGTCGATCAGGATGCAGGTGTAGCCGGCGCAATCGCCGATCACGTTCATGACTTCGGATTCGCCGGCGCGCTCGCGGCGCTTGTCGATGATCGCCAGCGGCGTGTTGATGCGCTTGGAGAGGCCGCGGGCGCGCACCACGCCGCCGACATCGGGCGAAACCACCATGACATTGGCAAGGTCGAAGCGTTCCTTGATGTCACGCACCATCAGCGGCGAGGCGTAGAGATTGTCGGTCGGGATATCGAAGAAGCCCTGGATCTGCCCGGCATGCAGGTCGAGCGTCATGACGCGGTCGACGCCGGCATGGGTGATCAAATTGGCCACCAGCTTGGCCGAAATCGGCGAGCGCGACCCGACCTTGCGATCCTGCCGGGCGTAGCCAAAATAGGGAATCACGGCGGTGATGCGGCGCGCCGAAGCCCGGCGCAGTGCATCGGTGATGATCAGCAATTCCATCAGATGGTCGTTGGCCGGAAACGACGTCGACTGGATCACGAAGACATCGGAGCCGCGGACGTTTTCCTGGATTTCGACGAAGATTTCCATGTCCGCAAAGCGGCGAACCACGGCCTTGGTCAGCGGCAAATGCAGCCAGTCGCCGATTGCCTGCGCCAGCGCCGGATTGGAGTTGCCGGCAACGAGCTTGATGGAGCCGTTCTTGGCCGACATCGAGGCTTCTCCCCGCGCCTTGCTGGAGACAATATTCAGCATATCGCAATACCCACGGAACCAGCGCGTTTCGATGAGCGAGGTGATATCAAGGAGGGGTGTCGGCTGGCAACCCGTCGCGTCAGGTTTTCCTGCGCAAATTCAGCGTCCAAGGACTATTTTGCGTTAATGGTCGCTGTAACCCAGCGCGCTGACGCTGAATTCGCCCGAGGCGCGCCAAGGTACTGGAGCGGACAAAGGCAGGTCCGCGCTGGCGACCGCGGGGCCCCGTTTGCCGGTCGGGGCGGGGGCCGGGGTGGGCGGCGGCGTATCGGCGGGGCCGGTTCCGTTGATCATGGCGCTGACGCCGCTCAATCCGGCCTGGGCTATTTTCCGCAGCACCAGATCGTCGGCCGCGGTCCAGGGGTCGCGTCCGGCCTTGCCGGCCGGTTCCTCGCCGGACAGCCGCAGCGCCCGCTGCTGGTCGCGGTCATAGACATCCCAGACCCAGGCAATCACGGTGCGGCCCTGGTTGACCTCGGCGGCCAGATAACTCTTCACCCGGTAGGTGGCCGAACCTTCGCGGGAGACGATCAAGAGGTTGCGAAGCTTGGACTCGCTGTCCAGCACATTGACCATCCGCTCGAACACCTGCGGCGGCGGCCCGTCGATCGATTCGAAGGTCACGGTCGGACCGCCATTGCCGGCCATCGCAAACGAGCCATTCACGGCGGCGCCGCCGGCGCAGCCGCCGAGCCCGCAAGCGATGACGAGCAGCGTTGCCGCCGCGACGGCGCACGCGGCGCGCCGTCCGGCCGTCGCGGCCTGAAATAAAGTTGCTGACGTGTCCCTGATCACGCCCCGAGCGATATCGTTAAAATGCGTTAAGGTCTAGGGCAGGGGAAGCACGGGGGATGAGCGGTCAGGCGCTAGGCTTCCAGCACAATGGCATGCACATGGCGGCCGTAGTCCGATTCCCCGCGATGTACCGAGCGGCGGTAGCTGAAGAAGCGCTGGTCGGAATAGGTATCGACGCCGATATCGTCGATCATCAGCACGCCGGCATTTTCGAGCCGCATCCGGATGAAGCCGGCCAGATCGAACATCGCATGGTTTGCACGCGCGGCGGGCATAAAAAACAGCGCGTTGTCCGCGTCGGCCTTCAGGAACCGCTCGACGAATTCGTCGCCCACTTCGTAGGAAGGCTGGCGGATCAAGGGGCCGATCGCGGCGACGATGCCCGAGCGCTCGGCGCCGAGTTTTTCCATCGCGTCGACGGTGGATTCAACCACGCCGGTCAGCGCGCCCTTCCAGCCGGCATGCGCGGCCCCGATCACCCGCGCGTTGGGATCGACAAACAGGATCGGCCCGCAATCGGCCGCGGTGACGCCGATCGCAAGGCCCTCGGCGCGGGTCACGAGGGCGTCGGCGCGCGGCCGCGAAGCGCTCTCCCATGGTCCGGTCGCGACCACGGCGTCGGGGGAATGAATCTGATGCAGGCTGAGAAAATGGGTGGGCGCGACCCCCATCTGTTCCGCCATCCGGCGGCGGTTTTCCGCGACATTGGCGGGATCGTCGCTGGAGCCGAGGCCGCCATTGAGGCCGGCATAAATGCCCTCGGAGACGCCGCCCTCGCGGCTGAAGAAAGCGTGTCGCAGGCCGGGAATGGCCGAGAGCAGCGGCGATCCGGTGGTCATGGAATGTCGGTCCCGGTGTCTTGTCCGCTGTCTTGCCCGCTGTGCTCGCCGTCGTCGTTGAACCCCGCCAATGCGGTGAGATTGGGTTCCGAGATCGCCAGCACCTTGAACATCTGCCCCATGCCGCCGCGGCCGCCACCGATCAGCCGTTTCAGCGCGCCCGAAATATCCTCGGAAATCTCGTGCGTGGTTTTCGCCATCAGCGTCAACGCGCGGGTTTCGATGCCGAGCCGCCTGAGAAACTCGCCCTGCGTCACCGGACCATGGACCCGCGCGCCGAGATCCTCGGCGGCGCGCACCAGGGCCTGGAAATCGACATGGGCGGTGACGTCGGCCAGACCGGGATTTTTCAGGGGATCGGTGAAGCTGTGACGGGCGATGGCCTGAAACGTATCGCCGGCGTCGCTGCGCAGATGACCGTAGTCGATGATCAGCGCGGCGCCGTCCTGATCGCGCACCCGGCTGGCGATCTTCATGATCTCGGCATCGGGCCGCCACTCGAACACGGCGCCGACCGGGGCGGCGCGCACCAGCGGCGGCAGCAGGATCTCGAAGCGCGGGATCGGCTCGGGCGCGGAGCCGAACTCCAGTCTGCCGTTGCCGTCGATCTCGACGGTGCGCTCGTGCCAGCCGGTCGCGCCCTTCACCACCTGGTGGACCGGCAGCACGTCGAAATATTCGTTGGCGAGAATGACGGCGGGGCCGTCGGGAATGTCGTCGATACTGTCGTGCCAGGCGATGTTGCGCACGCCAGACAGCGTCGCGTTCTGCTTTTCGCGCAGCACCGGATTGATCTCGACCAGATGAATGCTCAGCGACTGATAGAGCGGCGGCAGCACCCGCAGCGCGCGCAGCGCATCCGCCATCATGGTGCCGCGGCCGGGTCCGAGTTCGATCAGCCGCAGCAGGGATGGCGAGCCGATCGCCTTCCATACCGATGCCGCCCACAGCCCCAGCAATTCGCCGAACATCTGACTCACTTCGGGCGCGGTGGTGAAATCGCCCTCGCGTCCCAGCGGATCGCGGGACACGTAATAGCCATGCTTGGGATGGGTGAGGCACAGCTCCATGTAACGCCAGACCGGCATCGGGCCCGACGACTTGATCAGCTTCTTGATCTCGGACTGCAGCGGTGAATATTCGGTCACGGCGTTCCCTCGACCGGGGTCGCTATTGGCGGCGGCTTGCGGCGCCATGCCACCACAATAATGATCGCTCCGGCAATAATCATCGGCACCGACAGCAGCATGCCCATGGTCAGCCCGCCCCACAAAAATCCGAGCTGGGGGTCGGGCTCCCTGAAGAATTCGCTGATGATACGCGCAAAACCGTAAATCGCGATGAAACTGCCGAGGATCAGGCCCGGCCGCTTCAGGGCGCCGAGGCGGATCATCACCGCCAGGATCGTAAACAGCACAATACCCTCGAGTGTCGCCTCGTAGAGCTGGCTGGGATGGCGCGGCAGCGGCCCGCCATTGGGAAATACCATCGCCCAGGGCACGCTGGAGTCGGCCGGCCGGCCCCACAGCTCGCTGTTGATGAAATTGGCGAGGCGTCCGAGAAACAGCCCGATCGGTCCGACCGCGGTGGTGATATCGCCGAGCGACAGGATTGGCAGGTTGTTCTGGCGACAGAACAGCATCACCGCGGCAACGCAGCCGAGAAAGCCGCCGTGAAACGACATGCCGCCCTTCCACAGTTCGAAAATCTCGGCGGGATGCTGGACGAAGAAAGGGAGATTGTAGAACAGCACATAGCCGGTGCGGCCGCCGAGGATGATCCCGATCGTGACCCAGAGGATGAAATCGTCCAGTTGCAGCAGCGATATCGGCGCCGGTCCGCCCCAGAGCCTGTCATTCTTGATCAGCGCGCGCGCATAAATCCACCCCAGCACGATGCCGCCGATATAGGCCAGCGCATACCAGCGGATCGCGATCGGCCCGATCGCCACCGCGATGGGATCGAACACCGGAAAGGTGATGGTGAGAAAGGGCATCGCGCCGGCTTACGAGAGGTTGCGGCGATACAGCGCCAGCAGCCGTTCCCAATGCCGCTCGGCGGCGTCGCGATCGTAGACCGGCCGCTTCGGAAACGCGAAGCCGTGATGGGTGCCGGGATAGATCTCGACCTCGGCGTTGGCGCCGTCGTCCTGCATCGCCTGCCTTACTTTATCGATGGTTTCCATCGGGGCGTAGATATCGGTTTCGGCGCAGCCGAAATAGAGCTCGGCCTTGGTCTTGCGTCCGGCCAGATGCGGACTGTCGGGCTGGTCGGTCGCCAGATGGGTGCCGTAGATCGACGCCGCCGCCCTGACGCGGCCTTGAAAATGCGTCGCGGCGTTAACGGCATATCGCCCGCTCATGCAGTAGCCGACGGTACCGACAATGTCCGTGCGTGCCGCGGCCTGGTGATCCGCATAGGCGAGCAACGCCCGCGTATCCTCCATGACCAGGGGAATGTTGATCGAGGCCATCAGCTGGAACATGCGCTTGCGCTCGGGCGCTTCCGGGTCCGCCGGCAGCGGTCCCAGCTCCATGACGCCGGAGCGGTAGTAGAGATTCGGCAACGTCACATAATAGCCCGAGGTCGCCAGCCGCCGCGCCATGTCGCGCAGTTCCTCGCGGATCGCCGGCGCGTCCATGTAGAACAGGATGACCGGATGCGGGCCGCCGCGCTCGGGATGGCTGATGAAGGTGGTGATGTGGCCATCCTTGGTCGGAATCTCGATCTGCTGGTCGATCATGGGGCGTTGCTTCTCGCTGGTCGATTATGTGTTTCTTGGTCTTGCGACCAGATACGATTGCAAGGAAACCGCAACATGACAAGGCGAGCGGCCCTTGAGGGATCAACAGCGGCCTTGAACAGCGCCGTCCGGATCGCCATTGTCTCATTCTGCCGACCAAGCGCAGCCGACGGGAGCTTTTGAGATGACCCAGACCAGCAATCGGTTTTTCGACGAGATCGGGCGCCTGATGAACGATGCCGCCGGTGCCGCCCAGGGCGTCAAGCGTGAAGTCGACACCGTGGTGCGCAATCAGGCCGAAAAAATCCTGCGCGACCTCGACATCGTCAAGCGCGAGGAGTTCGAGGCGGTCAAGGACATGGCGCGGCTGGCGCGCGAGGAAAACGAGGCGCTGAAGGCCCGTATCGCCGCGCTGGAAGCCAAGCTCGGCACGCCATAGGCATGGGCGGCGGCCGCCGGTGGGGGCCGCGACGCCAGCCCAAAACCGCAGAAAAATCCCCGCATTTCCTTGTCATTTCCGCCCTTTGGGGCTAGAACGCCGCCACGTCCGCAGCCCCCGCACCCCTGGAGGCTTGCTGCGAACCACAAACGGGCCGCGATGCGGCCTTTAACTTTTTAGAAAACAAGGACTTAGGCAAATGGCGACCGTCAAGGAATTGAAGGCGACCGCACGTCCGTCAAGCGGCAAGGGGGCCGCACGGGCAGAGCGTCGCGCCGGGAGAGTTCCCGGAGTGATCTATGGAAACAACCAGCCCCCCGTCACCATTTCGGTCGACGATGCCGAACTGCGCCAGCGCATCCTGGCCGGCCGGTTCCTGACCACGATCTACGACATCGATCTGGAGGGCAAGAAGCACCGCGTGATTCCCCGCGACTTCCATCTCGATCCGGTGCGCGATTTTCCGATCCATGTCGACTTCATGCGGCTCGGCGAAGGCGCCACCATTCGCGTCAGCGTTCCCCTGCACATCCAGAACGCGGAAGCCGCACCCGGCGTCAAGCGCGGTGGCACCGTCAACATCGTCACCCACACCATCGACCTGGAATGCTCGGTCGATAACATTCCGCAGTTCGTCGAAGCCGATGTCGGCAGCCTGGAAATCAGCCACTCGCTGCATCTGTCCGATATCAAGCTGCCGTCCGGCGTCAAGTCGCTGTCGCGCGAAGACGTAACCCTGGTGACCATCGTGCCGCCGTCCGGTTATGCCGAAGAAATCAAGGCGGCTGCGGCTGCTGCAGCCGCCGGTCCGGCCGCTGCGGCTGCTCCCGGTGCCGCTCCGGCGGCAGGTGCGGCGGCTGCGCCCGCGGCTGGCGCTGCTGCGGCGGGTGCCAAGGCGCCCGCGGCTGGTGCCAAGGCTCCGGCGGCCGGCGCGAAAGCGCCTGCCGGTGGCGGCGACAAGAAGAAGTAACCGAGCGCGGGATGCCGCGTCATGCGACTCTTTGTTGGTCTCGGCAATCCCGGCGCGAAGTTCGCGCATAACCGGCACAACATCGGTTTCATGGCGGTCGATGAAATTGCGCGGCGTCATGGTTTCTCACCATGGCGCC
This sequence comes from Bradyrhizobium sp., assembly GCF_050014615.1. GTDB lineage: Bacteria > Pseudomonadota > Alphaproteobacteria > Rhizobiales > Xanthobacteraceae > Bradyrhizobium. The sequence continues at coordinate 16,015 of NZ_JBEKCZ010000096.1, forward strand.
GCCGCTTTCAGGGCGAGACCACGGAAGGCTCGCTCGACGGCGAGCGGGTGGTCCTGCTTCGTCCCATGACCTTCATGAACGAGTCGGGGCGCGCGGTTCAGGAAGCGGCGGGCTTCTTCAAGCTCGCGGCCGGCGAGGTCACCGTGTTTCAGGATGAGCTCGAACTGCCCCCGGCCAAGGTGCGCGTCAAGATCGGCGGCGGTATTGCCGGCCACAACGGCCTGCGTTCGATCTCCGCGCATATCGGCAACGACTATCGCCGCGTGCGGCTCGGGATCGGTCACCCCGGCATCAAGGAACTGGTGCACGGCTACGTGTTGTCCGATTTCGCCAAGGACGAGCGGCCCTGGGTGGCCGCGCTGTGCGAAGCGGTTGCCGAGAGCGCGGGACTGCTCACGACGGATCGCGATTCGACGTTCCAGAACAAGGTGCATCTGGCGATGCAGGCCAAGGGATTTTTCGACAAGGACGATGGCGACGCTCCGTAACGCGGGCCGTGGCGAACAGGCTTTTCAGGACACATCATGGGATTCAAATGCGGTATCGTCGGACTGCCCAATGTCGGCAAGTCGACGCTGTTCAATGCGCTGACCGAGACGGCCGCGGCGCAGGCGGCGAATTATCCGTTCTGCACCATCGAGCCGAATGTCGGCGAGGTCGCGGTGCCCGATCCGCGGCTCGACAAACTGTCGGCGATCGCGAAATCCGCGCAGATCATTCCGACGCGGCTGACCTTTGTCGATATCGCCGGCCTGGTGCGCGGCGCGTCGAAAGGCGAGGGCCTCGGCAACCAGTTTCTCGCCACCATCCGCGAGGTCGATGCGGTCGCGCATGTGGTGCGCTGCTTTGAGGATTCCGACATCACCCATGTCGAAGGCAAGATCGCGCCGCTGGCTGACATCGAGACCATCGAGACCGAGCTGATGCTCGCCGATCTCGACAGCCTTGAAAAGCGCGTCGACAATTTGACCAAGAAGGCCAAGGGCAACGACAAGGACGCCAAGGAGCAGCTCGACCTGGTCAACCGCGCACTGGTGCTGCTGCGGGAAGGCCGACCGGCGCGGTTTCTCGCGCGCAAGCCGGAAGAAGAGCGCGCCTTCGGGATGCTTGGATTGCTGACCTCCAAGCCGGTGCTTTATGTCTGCAATGTCGAGGAAGGATCGGCCGCTACCGGCAATGATTTCTCCAGGGCCGTTGCCGAACACGCCAAGAAGGAAGGCGCCGTCGCGGTCGCGATCTCGGCCAAAATCGAATCGGAGATTGCGACGCTGTCACGCGAGGAGCGCGCCGAGTTTCTCGATACGCTCGGGCTGGAGGAAGCCGGTCTCGACCGCCTGATCCGCGCCGGCTATCAGCTGCTCGACCTCATCACCTATTTCACCGTCGGCCCGAAGGAAGCGCGGGCCTGGACCATTCACCGCGGCACAAGGGCGCCGGCCGCCGCGGGGGTTATCCATACCGATTTCGAAAAGGGCTTCATTCGCGCCGAGACCATTGCGTATGCCGATTACGTCGCCCTCGGCGGTGAAGCCGGCGCCCGCGATGCCGGCAAGCTGCGGCTGGAAGGCAAGGAATACGTCGTCGCCGACGGCGACGTCATGCATTTCAGATTCAATACCTAGTGCCCAGCGCCCTGGTCGCGGATCGCGCCGAGATGCTCGTTGATGCGAAATACAATCAGAATGAATTCCGCGGCGATGCGCGAAAATACGATTCCGACGACGACGCCGGCGATCGAGGACAACAGCTGGATGAAACCGCCGAACGGGCTGATCGCCATCGTGGCCAGCCCGGAAAAAATGCCGGCGATGCCGAACAGCCCGATCAACGCGATGACCAGCCAGTAAAACGTCTTGATGATGGTGGGCGTGATAAAACGGTCCCACTGAAACAGGTCCCGAAATTCAAACATCGATGGTCTCCCGGCAAAATCGAATATCGGTGGCGTCCAAAACTGGCACTGACCGCACATGGCCTAGCCGCGAATGTTGTCCCGGGCAAGATCAGCAGCAACCCCGAACAGGGGTGTTCACCGATAAAGCACGAGCCATGCGAGCGGGCGGGTTGAGATTGCCACAAATAGCGGCCACAATCGGGCTTCCCCGCTGGCAATCCCCAACATGATGCTCACCTTCGAAGATTTTCCGCCCGGTCATTTCGGCAGCTTCGGTCCGCGCCGCGTCACACGCGAGGAAATACTGGCATTTGCCGGCGAATTCGATCCGCAGCCGATGCATCTCGACGAAGACGCCGCGTCGCGATCGATGCTGAGGGGCCTTTCCGGCTCGGGCTGGCATCTTTGCTCGATCATGATGCGGATGATGTTTGACGGCTTTATCGGCCGCACGGCATCGCTGGGCTCGCCTGGCGTCAACGAACTGCGCTGGCTCGCGCCGCTTCGGCCGGGCGACGATCTGATGCTCGACGTCGAGATCGCGGAGGCACGGGTTTCCCGCAGCCGTCCCTCGACCGGGATCGTGACGTTCAAGGCCATGATACGCAACGCGGCGGGGCAGCTATTGTGCGAGATGATCTCGCCGATCATCGTCGAGCGGCGCCCCGAACGCGCAGTGGGGCAGGCGGGCTGATGCGTTTCTTCGAGGACATCGAGATCGGGCAGCGGCGCGAGCTGGGATCGTTCACCTTCACCGCCGATCTGATCAAGAAGTTCGCGGCGCAGTTCGATCCGCAGCGCTTTCATCTCGATGAGGAGGAAGGCCGCAAATCGCTGTTCGGCGGGCTCGCGGCGTCGGGCTGGCATGTTGGCTCGGCCTGCATGAAGCTGATGGTGGCCGACGGCCAGCGCCAAGCCAGCGAAGCCGCGGCGCGCGGCGAGAAGGTCGCGATCTGGGGACCGTCGCCGGGCTTTCGTGAATTGCGCTGGATCAAGCCGGTGCTGGCGAATGACACCCTGCATTTCGCCAGCGAGGTCGAAACCAAGCGCTTGTCCGAGAAGCGCCCCGAATGGGGCATCGTGCAGGCCCGCAATACCGGCACCAACCAGCGTGGCGAACTGGCGTTTTCGGTACTGGCGACCGCCTTTGTGCCGCGGCGGAATGTGTTGCGGGCGGCCGTGCCTGGCACGAAGCCGCTGCCGCGCTTGCTGGGCGATGACGAAGGATGGTTATGGTTACTGAATCACTTTCTCATTTTTTGCATTTCGCGGAACGATTTTCCCGCTAACTCATTTTGAACCTGTGTCTGTCAAATAAAAACCGGGACAGAATTCCAGGGGATGATCATGGCAGACCGTGCCGGCTTGAAATTGGTGGGCTTTATCTTCGCAACCGTCACGCTTGCAGTGATGCTGGCCACCGGGATGGTGGTGAAGGGCTATGCCGACGGCGCCTACTCGCTCGAAAGTGCGTCGATCGCCAGCCGATAATTCAGCGTTCGCTAACCATAGCCGCGAAAGCCCAGCAAGCCTGCGAAGAAATCAGCGGTTCCAGATCAGCGCCAGGATCACCACCGCGGCCAGCAGCAGCCCGACAAACCGGATCATGATGGTCCCCATATTGTGCGGCGAACTCCGCAACGGAATGGGATCGGTATTGTCTGGCCGAACGCTTTTCATGCAGATGTTTCCCCGAACTTGCCGGCGATATGACGGCGCCTGCTCTTGGTCGCCGCCCGGACCCGGCAGGTTCAAAGCCAAACAAAACCGCCGCGCTCCGCGAGGGAGGCGGCGGCAGGAATGATTGGAAGAATTCCCGGCAGAATTCCCGGATCTATGGCTTGTCAGCTGTTGCGGAGGCCGTCCGCGGCGCGCTTCCACTGCGTGACATTGTCGGCGATCATGCGGGTGGATTTCATCGCGGCCTGGCTGAGCTGGGCATAGCCGGAGATTTCGCGCTGGACGCGCTGGCCTTCGGCATGCAGCAGGTCGCGCAGGCTTTCGAGTTCGGAAATCAGGTTCTCGATTTCGGCGAGCGAGGTTCCGGCCACCCGCTGGATCAGCGAGTTGACGTTGTTGACGGTGGCCTCGCCGTTCGGCTCCAGCGCGGTCTCGGTGCTGGCCGGCGTGCCCGGACGGCGCAGATAGGCGACGTCGTTGCGAACGAAGTCGCGGATGCCGGCCTCGACCTCCGAGACCGCCGCGAGATTGCTGTCGTCTTCAGTTGATTCAATTTTCTCAGAACGAATGACATTCATCGGCCGTTTCCCTGTTTCGCGTTGAGCGAGCGCGGATGTCCCCCGCACGACGAAAGTAAAGCAACGCCATCAGGGCTTCCGATTTGGGCCGGATCGGGGCCAATATGCGGCAATGCGCGATCTTTCGCGGGAATTGTCGTGGGAATTGTCGAATGCCGCGATTTCAGCGGTTACCAGCTCTGCTTGAATCCCGCGGTGAGACTCTTGTTGGTGGTGCCGAGCGCGGTTTCGCCGATCGAGCCGGATATGCTGACGCCGCCGAACAGTTTCTGTTCGGCGCCGACCTTGCGCAGCCATCGGTCATCGGCGGATGACAGCGTCTGGCCGGCGCTGAAGCTGGTGCCGGTATCGGCAATGCTCAGCTTCGCCGATTGCTCGGTTTCATAGTTGCGCGACGGGCGCGCGATGATGCCGGGTACGGGGACGATGCCCTGCTGGATGACGTTATAGCCGTTCTGCAAGGTGAGTGAATATTGCTCGCCAAGCGGCAGCGACTTGTTCAGGGAGGTGCCGAGCTTGCTCTGCTCCTGCGCGGGATCGACGCGGGCCTCGATCGCGGTCTTGTCCCAGATCACGTTGACGCCGGGAGCGGTGACCGCGGCCCATGCCGTGCCGGAGGATTGCGGCTCGCTGCCGCCATTGGCGACTTTCTCCGCCAGCAGCTCGGACATCGTCGTGGGCTGCCTTGTGACGGTCATGTCGGCGCCGATCCGGGCATCCCAGAGCGGCGACAGCGGCTGCTTAACCGATACCGCGGCCGAGCCGTTCGGCTTGTCGTTCGATGACCACGACATTTCGGTGCTGGCGCCCACTTTCGGAGCAAGCCGAGCCTTCGATGCCGGAGTCCAGGTCAGAGTAGAGGCGTCGACATTGAGCAGGCTCCAGTCCAGCTCCAGATCCTTGAGGTCGGGATCCTCCGCCTCGGCGGTGTCATCCGCTTCCACGGCAGAAGTGTCTTGACGGGTGGCCGGACTTTCGGTTGCCGGCACCATCTGCGCCTTCGCCGGCAGCGCGGCCAAGCCCAGGCCGGCCGCCAGCATCAGCAGCACCGTCCGGCGATAGCCTGTCCTGGAAATCATAACCCTGCCCGCATGCCAGTGTTCTGACGATGCGCGCCTATCGGCGCAAAATTGTGGCGGGGGTCGTTGGTCCCCCGCCATGGCGATCCCGAACTAGGACGCGATCTTCGGCAGATGAATCGGGCGCCCGAGCGCCTGCTCCACCAGATCGAACGTATCGACCAGAATGCGGATGCTGGTCAGCTGGCTGGCCTTGAACTGCGCGAACTGGGCGAGCCGCAGACTGATCGGCTTGTTGGAGTCCAGCGCGGTCAGCGAATAGCGCATCATCGAGGCGGCGGAATCCACCCCCAGCATGACCGACTCGCGATCGAAGCGGTGAACCCGGATGTTGTCCGCGATCTGCTTGACCACCTCGAGCACGGCGGCCTTGCCGCGGCGTGCACCGAAAAACGGAAACATGTCGATCGGGCCGTAGATCGCCCAATCGACATCCTCATCGATCAGGGCTTCGAGATCATCGGGCTGGCGGTCGTTGATCGCACGATGCAATGCACGAGAGAAACGCCAGAGACTGTGCTCTGTCATGATATCTGTTTCCTGAAACTGGATTGGCTTGTCAGCGACCGGCCCTGATGGACGTCATTCTTGACGCCGTGCCTGGATGCTGAACCGTTGGTTGAAACCTCAACTAGAGGCATTTGATTAAAACGCAATCCGCATTTTTGCATTGCACAAATGCGGATTACCCGAATTACCGGTCGGGGCGGCCGGCGGGCTCCCGGTTGACGGCGATTTCGCTGTCGCGGATCGCGATCACGCCGAACAGCAGCGCGCCGCCAAGGCCGCCGATCATGGCGCCGAGCGGCATGAAGGTGAAGAACACCAGCATTCCGCTATAGCCTTCAAAGCCGCTGGTTTTGAAGATTTCGACCCAGGCCAGCCCGGCGCCGACGCCAAGCGCCGCACCGCCGAGCGCGCCCAACATCAGACCGAGCAGGACCAGCAACGCGATTTTCATGTCTGTTTCGCCCAAGGATACCGACAAGGATTCCGACAAGGGATGCCCGCAACACCTTTTGTTGGTCGCCGCGGGGCGCCGCATGGTTCAACGCCGCGGCAGACAATGACGGGTAACCGACTTATAGAGTCGCGGGCTTGTCCGCCGCCAGAATGGAAGCGACGTCGCGCTCAAGCACCTGCTCGACCAGATCGAAGGTATCGAGGATCTCGCGAATCCTGGCGATGCGGCCATCACGAATGGTATAGAAGGCCGCCATATCGAATTGCACCACCCGGTTGTTGCTGCTCTTGCGGAAGAACACGCGAATATTGGCCGCGACCTTGTCGGCTTCGGCGATCAGGATGGGGACCTCGTAGCGCATGCCGGAATAGCGGGCGTGCACCGTCTGCCACATCGCCCTGAGCTCGGTTTTGCCGTGGTGGCGGCCCATATGCGGCAGGATATCGATGGGGGCATTGGCGAAAAATTCGACATCGTCGGTGCAGCAGGACAAGGCGCCCTCGATATCGCCGGAAGAGAACGCATCCAGAAAATTCAGCACGTGCTGCCGGTGAGTATCGTCGACCATTTTTTACTCCGCCGGCGTTGGGCCCGGTCAGCCTTTGCGTTTCCGGCTTCATTGTGAACCGAATGGCGCGGCGTTCAATCGGCAAAAGATTCCCAGTCCCCTGAGACCATTGGTTATCCTTTTGTTGCGGCAACAGCGAAAAAGGTTCGCAATCATGAGATGTATTTGCGACGACGTTTCGCGGAAACGTCGATGGCACGCCGATAGTGCTCCGCCGAGTCCGGAATCATCACGACGGGCAATCGCTGCCGCGCGCGGCCGCCACGCGCCGTTTCTCGTGATGGCAAGGCGCTGCGCGACGGCGCCGTCCCGCCGGGGCAGTTGCTCGGAATCAAGTGCTTCGGAATCAAGGGCCGCGGAATCAGGCCAATGATCGCTGGCGCCGGGTGCGCTGCAATACGCGCACGCCGCATCGCATCCGGGGCAGGCCCCGGATCAGGTCCGGGGCAGGCGTTGGCGCGAGAACGCTTCAGTTCTTCTTGCTGTTGGGGCTCTGGCCCGCGGGCGTCTTGCCGGCGGCGAACGGATTGACCGGTGCCGCGCCGCCCTTCTTGAGGTTCTTGTCGGCCTTCGGTTTCTTCTTTTCCTTGTTGCTGCGCATCTGACCCTTGGCCATCGTGATCTCCCTTGCGCGCGGTTGAAAAGATTCGGCGCCATCCAGCAGTAGCAAATCGGCAAGCGCTTGTATGCAGGCGGCGAAAGGCGGCGGCGTGATCGATCGCTGCGGCGGTTGGCACCCGGCAATCCATCCTTCCGGTCGTCATACCCCGCGTGGTTGTCATCACCCGCGAAAGCGGGTGATCCAGTACGCCGTGGCTTCTCGATTCCATCGAAGTGCTCTGGAATACTGGATCGCCCGGTCAAGCCGGGCGACGACGGCAGGGGATGATAGCTGTCAACGACCTTGAAAGGCCGGTGCGACCGCTTACCTGCATCGGCGATGGAACGGGACCGCCGGTCCGGGATTAATACCAAGCCTTTTGAAGGGGACTGCCGTCATGAAAACGATTGCCACTCTGCTCGCCATTGCCGCGCTGACGCTGGCTGCGAATACCGCCGACGCCAAGGGCTGCATCAAGGGCGCGGTGGTCGGCGGCGTCGCCGGTCACTACGCCGGCCATCACGGCGTGCTCGGCGCCGTCGCCGGCTGCATCTACGGCCGCCGCCACGCCAGGCAGCAACAGCTGCAACAACAGCAGCAGGGCCAGGCGCCGGCCGGGCAAGAGAAGATGTGAGCGCTTGTTGGCGGCTCCGTCATTGCGCGGAGCCGGGCTCCTATCTCTCAACGTCGTCCCGGCGAACGCCGGGACCCATACCGCGTGATTTTCTCGTCTTAAACAAGGTGGTCGACACCGTTTGTCTGCATAGACGCCGGTGGCTATGGGTCCCGGCGTTCGCCGGGACGACGCAATGTTTGGCGTTGGTACGCCAATGCATCGGTACGGATTCACTTTTCAAACAGCCAAGACGGTCCCAACACCGTCATTGCGAGCGCAGCGAAGCAATCCATTTCATCGAGCAAAGAAAGAAAAGAGTGGATTGCTTCGCGTCGGGCGCGCATTCGCGCGACCCGTTGGCTCGCAATGACGTTAGAATATGACTCCGCATTCCCGCGACGCGATGCGCCCGGGCTTTGCAGGAAATTTGTCCCTCAGAGAAATGAGGGCGCAGGGAAAGCCGGGCGCTTGGCGCACCCGCAGCCCCCTGTGCAACAAAAAAGCACAGGGGTAGAAGCCACAGGTTCGCCGGGACACCCGGCCTTCCCTGCGCAATGGTTTTACGGCTTATTTCGCGCTCTCCCCGGTGATCGGGCTTGTTTGTCACCGTCGCCTCGCGAGTATCTCCGCAAGACTTGACGCCAGCGTCGAGGCGTCAGGACCACACGACTTCGCCGTCCGCCTCAGGCGCCCTCGTCAGAAGCGCCATCAGCGTCCACCGCATCCCGCACCAACGTCCGTGACGATCGCGATACGTCCCTCAAGTGGGACGGGATGGCGCAAATATGAATTTGATTTGGGGTAGCGGCGAAGGGATTTATTTTTTCGCGCAGGACTGGACAGGTGGAATCAGCTTGAACTCACAGGAGAATTTTTTGTTTATCGAAAATCCAAAATGCGCCTTTGCCGGGCGTCCTTTGCAGCGTGCGCGGCACGTGATAGCCATTCGGCGCGGCGACAGGCCGCGTCTCTCATTGATGGAGGTGTATCATGCGCAAGCATCGCGATCTCGAAAACCTCCCCAGCTTTCAGCATTACGCGTAAGCGGCGGAAGTCATTCCCCTCGGAAACCCATGTCAAACGCGGGCGGCGTGTCGTCCACGTCGACGTCGAATTGACCGAAAAACTCGGTCGCAACGACCTTTGCCCGTGTGGCTCGGGACGCAGGTTTCAAAGCCTGCTGCATGAAATCCGGCGCCTATGACGGATCGAACCGCGACGACTACTTTCAGGGAGTAGCGGCGGGTCGGGGGGTAACGGTCCTGCGGTGAGCACCTCTCTTCGCGCCAGCGGAAAGAGGTGCTTTGTGCCGTGTCCCTCGCGCCCAACGCGAAGCGCGGGAGTTAGCGAGTGGGCGCGGCGGCAGGCGGCGGCGGCGGTTGCCCCGGATTCGGGAATACCGATCCCGCGGCCGGCGGTGCCGCGGCGGGCTTCGGCTTCGGTCGCGACGGCTTGCGCGGCGGCTTCGGCGGCGGTGCTATGGGCTGAAGTTCGGCGACCACCGGATTGGGTTCGATCCGCGTCGTCCCCGGCGTCAGAAAACCGGCCGGATTGCCGTTGACCCGCACCGGGACCGTCACCGGCTGGAAATCGTTCAGGGTGTAACTGACCGTGAAATCGGCGTTGGGCATCGGCACGTTGACGGCGCAGGGGGTCCTGCAACTCTCTCCCGTGGAAAGCCGGGCATCGGCGCCCGGCGGGTTCGACTCCAGCTGAACTTCCATGACCGGCACCCGGTTCGGCGCCGACGAGCAACCCGCGAGACTTAAGCCGGTGACGGCAATGGCGATGACACGACGCATGATCGATCGGTTACTCCAGACATGATTCGAGTAGTCCACCACATGTTGGTTAAGGCAACTACTCCCCCAGGCGCGATACTGCCATTTCCGCCCCTGAGAGCATAGTCACCACAGTTACAGCCGGATTCACCCGGCCTTCCCTGTGCAAACTTGACGCCAGCGTCGAGGCGTCAGGACCTAGGACCGCTTACCGAACGCGACAGGCTTTGAACCTTCAAATCACATCCTTGATCACCATCCATCCCGTCAGCCACAGCGCAAAACCAGCGACCGCGCCCAGCAGCGCGCCGGCGAGGCGATGCCTTCGCCACAATAGCGCGCCGGGAATGGCGCCGAGCAGGAAGCCCGGACTGCCGAGGATGAGGGCGATTTGGATCAGACTGACGGGATCGTTGAGAATGCCGATGTCTGACACCGGCCGTTATCGCTTCTTCCACCCACCCCTATGCCCCGGCGCGCCGCCGGAGGAGCGCGGGGCGGGGCCGAATTCGGGGCCGGACTGGCGCGAGTCGGTGGGCTGGAAGATTTTGCTGCCGCTGCTCGCCCCCGAATCGTCGGGCGAGGGTTTGCCTGAGGGCGCGCGGCCGGGGCGATAGGGCAGGGATTCCGGGCCGTGCATTTCGTCGAGATGGGGTTTGTGGACTTTTGAGGGGCCACGACTCGTTGACCCCCCCCCCCCCCCCACCCCCCCCCCGGGGGGGGGGGGGGCGGCCCCCCCGCCCCGGGCGGTGTCCCCACCCCCAGGAGCCCCCCCCCCCCGGATCTTGACTTCGTCGCGCAGGCGCGCGGCTTCCTCGAAGTTCAGATCGGCGGCGGCTTCGCGCATTCTGGTTTCGAGGTCGGCCAGCACGGTCTCGAAATTATGCCCGATCGAGATCACGTCATCGGCCATGCCGCCATCGCCGATTTCCACCAGCACATGGTCGCGCTCATAGACGCTGTTCATGATGTCGCCGATGGATTTCTTGATGCTCTCCGGCGTGATGCCGTTGGCGGTGTTGTATTCGACCTGCTTCTCGCGGCGGCGGTCGGTCTCGGCGATGGCGCGCTGCATCGAGCCGGTGATCGCATCGGCATAGAGGATCACCCGGCCGTCGACATTGCGCGCGGCGCGGCCGATGGTCTGGATCAGCGAGGTCTCGCTGCGCAGAAAACCTTCCTTGTCGGCATCGAGGATCGCGACCAGCGCGCATTCGGGAATGTCGAGGCCTTCGCGCAACAGATTGATGCCGACCAGCGCGTCGAACGCGCCGAGTCTGAGATCGCGGATGATCTCGATGCGCTCGATGGTGTCGATATCCGAGTGCATATACCTGACACGAATGCCTTGCTCATGCAGATATTCGGTGAGGTCTTCCGCCATCCGCTTTGTCAAAACGGTCACGAGGCTGCGATAGCCGGCCTGCGCGGTGGCGCGGACCTCGCCGACGAGATCGTCGACCTGGGTGCGCGCCGGGCGGATATCGACCGGCGGGTCGATCAGGCCGGTCGGGCGGATCACCTGTTCGACGAACACGCCGCCGCTCTCGTTCAGCTCCCATGCGCTCGGCGTCGCCGACACCGCGACCGATTGCGGGCGCATCATGTCCCATTCCTCGAAGCGCAAGGGCCGGTTGTCCATGCAGGACGGCAGCCGGAAGCCATACTCGGCCAGCGTCGCCTTGCGCCGGAAGTCGCCGCGGAACATGCCGCCGATCTGCGGGACGGTGACGTGGCTTTCGTCGGAGAACACCAGCGCATTGTCGGGGACATATTCGAACAGTGTCGGCG
>NZ_JBEKCZ010000097.1:0-19017 GCF_050014615.1 Bradyrhizobium sp.
GCATCGGCCTTGCGCAGGATGTCGAGCCGCTCGGGCGTCACCTCGCCGGGAATGCGAATCGCGAGGCCGGGGCCTGGAAACGGATGCCGGCCGACGAAATGCTGGGGCAGGCCGAGTTCGCGGCCGAGCGCGCGCACCTCGTCCTTGAACAGCTCGCGCAAGGGCTCGACGAGCGTCATGTTCATCCGCGCGGGCAGGCCGCCGACATTGTGATGCGACTTGATCGTCACCGAGGGTCCGCCGGTGAACGACACGCTCTCGATCACATCGGGATAGAGCGTGCCCTGCGCCAGGAATTCGGCGCCGCCAATTTTCTTGGCTTCGACGTCGAACACGTCGATGAACAGCCGTCCGATGGTCTTGCGCTTGGCTTCGGGGTCGCTGACCCCGGCGAGCTCGCCCAGAAACTGTTTGGAGGCGTCCACATGCACCAGCGGGATGTTGTAGTGATGCCGGAACAGATCGACCACGGTCTTGCCTTCGTCCTTGCGCAGCAGGCCGTGATCGACGAACACGCAAGTCAGCTGGTCGCCGATCGCTTCATGGATCAGCACCGCGGCCACGGCCGAGTCGACGCCGCCGGACAGGCCGCAGATCACCCGGCCCTTGCCGACCTGATGGCGGATTTTCTCGATCGCCTCCTCGCGAAACGCGCGCATGGTCCAGTCGCCGGTGAGGCCTGCGACCTTGCGCACGAAATTGCGGATCAGCCTGGCGCCGTCGGGGGTGTGCACCACCTCGGGATGGAACATCAGCCCGTAATAGCCGCGCTTCTCGTCCTGGATGACCGCGAACGGCGCATTGGCGGAGGTGCCGGCCACGACAAATCCCGGCGGCATCTGCGTGATGCGGTCGCCATGGCTCATCCAGACCGGATGCCGCTCGCCCAGGCCCCAGGTGGAATCGAACAGCCGGCTTTCGGCCTTGACCTCGACATCGGCGCGGCCGAATTCCCTGGCATGTCCGCCCTCGATGGTGCCACCGAGCTGGGCCGCCATGGTCATCTGGCCGTAGCAGATGCCGAGCACCGGGACGCCGGAATCGAAGATCGCCTGCGGCGCGCGCGGCGAGCCGGCCTCATGCACCGATTCCGGGCCGCCGGAGAGGATAACCGCCTTCGGCTTCATCTGCGCGAACGCGGCTTCGGCCTTCTGGAACGGCACGATTTCGGAATAGACCCCCTCTTCCCGCACCCGGCGCGCGATCAGTTGCGTCACCTGGCTGCCGAAATCGACGATCAGAATCTTGTCATGCGCCGAGGCCACTGATGGCGTCGACTCGCGGGCTGGCTGTGCTGCTGTCATGGGAAGGAATTACGCGACCGGGGATTGGGTCGCAACCCCTGAAAAACCGTCATGGCCGGGCTTGTCCCGGCCATCCACGTCTTTCAAGAGCAACGGGCCACGGCTGATCTTTTCCCTCCCCCCGCGTAGCGGTGGGGTCCGAGGCGAGCGAAGCTCGCTCGCGAGATCAAGGGTGGGGGGTGCTTCAGCTGTTGACGTGGGTCGAAAGACCCCCCACCCCCGACCCCTCCCCGCCACGCGCTGACGCGCGCGCGGAGGGAGGGGAGAAGAGGAGAGCTAGCGGCCCTTAGACGTTCAAGACCCTGCCTGCCTTTTCAGCACCGACACGAAAAACCCGTCGGTTCCGGTGCGGCGCGGGGTCATTAAGAGACCCTCCGGCGATTGAAGGGTCGCGGCGGCGAAGTCGTCGGCTTTGTCCCAGAGTACCGCCATGGTCTGCGACGGGGGGACCACCGCGAATTCGGGATGGCGGCCAACAAAACTGCGGATCTGGTCGTTATTTTCCGGCGGCAACACCGAGCAGGTGATGTAGGCGATCCGTCCGCCCGGCTTGACCAGCGCTGAAGCGCGATCCAGCACCGTGACCTGGTCCTTCAGCCGCACCTCGAGCGCGCCGGGCCGCATCCGCCATTTGGCGTCGGGGTTGCGCCGCCAGGTGCCGGTTCCCGTGCAGGGCGCGTCGATCAGCACCAGATCGGCGGACGCATGGATATCATCCAGGGTGTCATTGGGTCCCTTCGGGGTGCGCACATCGCAATTATGCACGCCGGCGCGGGACAGCCGCTCGTAGATCGGCGCCAGTTGACGCTTGTCGTGATCGGTCGCGATCAGTCTTCCTTTGCCCTGCATCATCGCCGCCAGCGCCAGGGTCTTGCCGCCGGCGCCGGCGCAGAGATCGATCACCTGCTCGCCGGGTTTGGCTGATGACAGCAACGCCGCGAGCTGGGAGCCCTCGTCCTGCACCTCGATGGCGCCCTTGATGAAGTCTTCTTCGGCGTGAATGCCGGGATTGCGGGCGTCGGCGCCAAGATCGATGCGCAGCCCGATCGGCGACCACGGCGTCGGCGTGGTGCCGAGATGCGCGGTCGATGCCGCGACCTTGTCGCGCTTGGCCTTCAAGGTGTTGACGCGCAGGTCGAGCGGCGCCCGGCTCGCCATCGCGGTCGCCTCCGCGACCCGGTCATCGCCGAATACCTGCGCCAATGTGGCGTCGAGCCATTCCGGGTAGTCGCCGGCGATATGGGCGGGCGCCGCATCGAGCGTGCGCGACGCCAGCGCGGCGCGCTCGCCGTCACTCAGCGGCGCCGGTGCGAAACGGCCGCCGTCGCACAAAGCGGCGATGGCGTCGGCGTCGAGGCCGCGCTCGAGCTTCAACATGCCCAGCACCCGCGCGCGCGGCGTGTCCTCCTCCATGATCCAGGCGCTGGAGGCGCGGCGGCGCAGCACGTCCCAGATCAGGCCGGAGATCGCGGCGCGGTCGCCCGAGCCGGCATAGCGATGCGCGGTGCCCCACTCCTTCAGCGCTTTCGCGGCCGGAATGCGTTGCGCGTCGATGGTGTCTATAATTTCGATGGCCGCGGAAAGCCGCGCTGCGGGAGTCATTCAAAACTTTCGGTTCGAGAAGGGACAGCGAGAAGGGATAGACGGGCTCAGATCAACAACAGAATCCGAAGCGCGAAATAGATCCACATCGCCAGCAGCACCAGCACGCCGGCGAACCATGCCAGCGAGCGGCGATTGAGATCGTTGGAGGTCACGAAGATCCCGGCATGCACCAGCCGCGCGATCACGAACACCCAGGACAACACCACGATGATGAAATCCGCATGCCGCAGCGGCAGTGCGATCGCGATCAGAATGTAAAACAAAACAGGCAGTTCGAACTGGTTCTTGAAGCAATTGCCGATCTGGGTGGCGCGGACCGGCCAGTTCGGCTGTCCGAGCACGATATCCCTGATCTTGGTTTGTCCGCCGACCAGCGCGTCCCGGCGGGCGAAAGCCATCCACAGTAACAGCGCGAAAGTGAGCCCGATCAGGACAAAGACCGGCAGCAAAACCATTGGAACCGACATTGGAACCCTCCCCCCGGATGAAGCGCGAACCATCGCTAGAGCATGATTCAACTGGGTTGAATCATGCTCGTCGCCCATTTTCTTGTTTGAGCATGATCTCCGCGCAAACGCCTCCGGCGTTTGTCGCGAGGGAAAACCGGTTCCCACTTTTCCGGATCATGCTCTATAGCGACCGGACCCCGCGCTGACAATCAATCCGCGCCATTGAACCGCGATCGCGGTTGCCGTGACCAACCCAGAGCGGTTGCAGACATTTCCGTCCCGAACCGGTCCAGACGCTCTTCGAGATGCCTGCGATGAACCTTGCATCATCCCCAGTCCTGAAAGGCGCGGCCGACCTCATCGGCCTGCCCGGCTCGTCCGTGAGCTCATTGCTCCGGGCGCTGGCCGACGGAATCGGGCTGTTCCCGGACGACGGCTCCGACGGCTCGCTCGCTCTGGTGACGTCGGGACTGGCCGGCGTCGCGGCCGCGCTGGCGGTCGCGATCCTGCTGACGGTGTATTTTCGAACCGGGTATCGCACGCTGAGAGATGTCGTGCGGCACGGCCTCGCCGCCGCACTGGCGCTCGGACTGCTTGCTTTTGCGGCCTACGATATGCGCCATGCCGCGCTGGCCTATCTCGGCATCAACCCCACCAAGCCCGCGGTCGAGTTCGAAATCCGCCTGCCGAAAGCGACCGCGACCATGCTCGCCGACAGCCAGATCGAACTGCACACCGACCGAAACCAGACGCTGGCCCAGGTACAGAGCGCGCAAGTGTCCGACGCGGACGGTCGCAGCGTGCTGAAGGGTTCGGTGGCGCTGGATTTTCGCACCACCGACCGTGTCGTGATCCTGAATTTGCCGGGCCAGACGCAGTGCCAGTTCAAGCTCCGGCTCGCGGCCAACCCCAGCCGGTCCGACGAGTTCGGGCCGTGGCATCTGGCCGATCGCGTCGCCTCGCCTGGCAAAGGCGAAGAAACCCGCCTCGAGCAGAACGACGCCTTTGCGATCCGCTATCGCGTGCTCTGAGCACCAGTGAACGGGTGTCCCACCCGCCACCGGGTCTCGCCCTTAAAGCGAGCCCGATGAGAGGCTGCAGCGCAGAGTCCAGCACGCTGCAGCCTCTCGATTTCATGATTCCGACTTCCGGCCAAGGTATGATCGCGCCGGGAGGAATAGTGCATGACCGAATTTCGCCTGACCCAGATTTCCGATACGCATCTTGCGCGCCGCCTGCCGACGGTGATCGACAATTTTGACCGGGTACGCAACTACATCGATGCCCGGCGCCCCGATCTCGTCGTCAATTCCGGCGACGTCGGCTTCGACGGCCCGACCCATCGCGATGATCTCGAATTCGCCAAGGGGCTGCACGATGCGCTGGCGGCGCCCTGCCGTTATCTGCCCGGTAATCACGACATCGGCGACAATCCAACCGAGGTCGGCCCGGCGCCGTCGCAACCGGCCACCGAAGCGCACCGGCAGGCTTTTCTGGCCATCTTCGGCGAAGACCGCTGGCGCTTCGACGCCGCCGGCTGGTGTTTCATCGGCCTCAATTCGCTGATCATGAACACCGGCCTTGGCAGCGAGACCGAGCAATTCGACTGGCTCGCCTCGCAACTGCAAAGCACCCACGGCAAACCGGTGGCGCTGTTCCTGCACAAGCCGCTCTATTTGAATGCGCCCGACGATCCGGAACTGGTGGCGACATCGATCCGTTATGTTCCGATGCCGGCGCGGATCCATCTTGTGGAAATGCTGCGCGCGGTCGATCTGCGGCTGGTCGCCAGCGGCCATGTTCACCAGCGCCGGGATTTTACTTACGCCCACATCCGCCACATCTGGGCGCCCTCCACCGGCTTCATCGTTCCCGACCGAATCCAGCAAGTGATCGGCGCCAAGGAAGTCGGACTGGTGGAATACCGCTTCCAGCCCGACAGCTTTGAGGTCCGTCACGTCAGAGCCCCGGGGCAGATCGACATTGATCTGGATTCGCTGAAGCTTGGCCCGTAGCTTAGCGGCTCTAACTCCTCGCGCGCCCGACGGCCGCGAAAATTGGCGTCTGTCCTGCGATTGAACTAGTGTCGTCAGCGCAGCGGCGATCAACAACGAGCCAGCTCAAAAAGAGGTACTGAGCCAGTACCCCATTGACGGGAGAGAACGACATGCGCCTGAAAGATCGCGTCGCCATCGTCGTCGGCGCCGGCCAGAGCCCCGGCGAGGGCATCGGCAACGGCCGCGCCACCGCGCTTACCTTCGCGCGCGAAGGCGCCAGGGTATTGTGCGTGGATCACAATCTCGCATCGGCGCAGGAGACCGTCGACATGATCGGCGGCAAGCCCGGCACGTCGGTGGCGTTCAGGGCCGACGTCACACGGGAGGCCGAACTCAAGGCCATGGTCGCCGATGCGCAGGCGCGCTGGGGCCGTGTCGACATCCTGCACAACAATGTCGGTGTCAGCCTTTCCGGCGGCGACGCGGAACTGCTCGAGATCACCGAAGAGGCGATCGACCGCTGCGTGGCGATCAACCTCAAGAGCTGCATGTTCGCCAGCCGGCAGGTGATCCCGATCATGCGCCGGCAGATGAGCGGCGCCATCATCAACATCTCCTCGATGGCCGCCATCACCACCTATCCCTACGTCGCCTACAAGGCGACCAAGGCGGCGATGATCGCCTTCACCGAGCAGCTCGCCTACCAGAACGCCGAATATGGCATCCGCGCCAATGTCATCCTGCCCGGCCTGATGAACACGCCGATGGCGGTCGACACCCGCGCCCGCGCCTTCCGAAAAAGCCGCGCCGAGGTCGAGGCCGAGCGCGACGCCAAGGTGCCGCTGCGCCGGAAAATGGGCACCGGCTGGGACGTCGCCAATGCCGCGCTGTTTCTGGCCTCGGACGAGGCCGGCTTCATCACCGGCGTGACGCTTCCAGTGGACGGCGGCGCCAGCGTGCGGCGGGGGTAAAAAACTTTAAAGCTTCAGGCGCCGCGCCGTGGCGCGACCGCCAGCCGCAGGACACTCATCACGCTTCCGAGCGCGGCAAAGCCCGCGCCGAGCGCCAGCGCCAGCGTGGCGCCTTCGCGCCCAGCAAGACCGAAGCACAGGGCCGCCAGCGCGGCACCGATGGTTTGCCCGGTCAGGCGCGCGGTCGCCACGATGCCGCTGGCGCTTCCGCTACGATCCGGCGGCGCGCTCGACATCAGCGTCCTGAGGTTCGGGGTCTGAAAGAAGCCGAACCCGAAGCCGCAGATCGCCATGCGCCAGACGATGTTGACGATGCTTGGCGCCGCCGGCAGCGTCGCCAATAGCACCATCCCCACGCACAGCAGGGCCAGCCCAAGGCTGCCGAGAATACCCGCGGGATAGCGGTCGGACAGCCGGCCCCCGATCGGCGCCATGAACGCCACCACCAGCGGCCACGGCGTCATGAAGAAGCCGGTCTCGACCTGCGTCCGCAACAGGATGTCCTCGAAATAAAATGGCAATGAGACGAACGCCAGTCCCTGCACCGCGAACGAGCACACCGAGGTGGCGGCAGAGAGCGCGAACACCGGCCGGCGAAACAGGTCGATCGGCAACATCGGCGCCGGATGATCCGCCTGCCGGCGCATCAGCAGCGCGCCCAGCACGATCGCGGCGGTGAGCTCGATCGCGACCGCGCCGGGCCACGCTTTATGCGCCGCGCTGCCGATCCCGATGATGAAGAGACCGAGGCAGCCCGCGGCCATGATGGCACCGGGAAAATCGAACGCGTGCACGGCGCGGGGCGGATGCGGCAAGGTCTTCAGCCCGATGCCGATCGCGATCAGGCCGAAGGGAATGTTGACCGCGAACAGCCAGGGCCACGACCCGATCGCCAGGATGCCCGAAGCGATCGTCGGCCCCAGCGTAAAGGCGGTCGCGACCACCAGCGCGTTATGACCGAAGCCGCGGCCCAGCATACGGCTCGGGTAGACAAACCGTATCAGCGCCGAATTCACGCTCATGATTCCGCTGGCGCCGAGCCCCTGCAGCGCCCGGAAAATCAGCAGGCTCGGCAGCGACCATGCCAGCGCGCATCCGAGCGACGCCAGGGTGAACAACACCAGGCCGCCGAGATAGATGCGTTCGTGGCCGACGATTTCGCCGAGCGCGCCCAGCGGCAACAGCGTGGCGACCAGCGCGATCTGGTAGACATTGACCACCCAGACCACGTCCGCCGGGCTGACGTGAAGATCGGCGGCGATGGCCGGCAAGGCGATGTTGGCGATGGCGGTGTCCAGCGAGGCCATCGCGAGCGCGGTAAAGATCGCGGCCACGGCCCAGCGCCGGCGCTCCGGCGGCAAACCATCCATCGCGGGCGAAGCCGGTCGCGTCGCCGCCGTTGCATCCGTGGACATGCCCTAGAACTTTCCAGACAGGTGACGAGGCGTCCCGTCACCCGCGCCATGTACTATGGATAGGCAGCCGTCCACAGACACCATGTTGCATGATGCGTATGCGATGGTTCGAGGCCGGAAGCTTTCGTCCTGGGGGCAGGCCTGATCAGGCCCGGCTCACGCCGCGTCGGGCCCGACCCGCACCAGCTGCTTGCCGAAATTGGCGCCCTTGAGAAGACCGATGAACGCGCCGGGCGCACTGTCCAGCCCTTCTGTGACGAATTCGCGATGTTTGAGTTTGCCCTCGCGCACCCATTGCGACATGTCACGCAGGAAATCCGCATGACGCGCGGCGAAATCGCTGACGATGAAGCCCCTGATCGTCAGGCGCTTGGTCAGCACCGCGCGCATCATCGATGCGGCCCATTTCGGCGCCGATGCTTGCGTGTCGTTGTAGTGGGCGATCAGGCCGCACACCGGCACGCGCGCGAACGCATTGAGCAGCGGAAACACTGCCTCGAACACCGCGCCGCCGACATTCTCGAAATAGACGTCGATCCCCTTCGGGCAGGCGTCCTTCAGCTTGGCGGCGAGATCGGGATCGCGATGATCGAGGCAGTCGTCGAAACCGAGTTCACGTTTGACGTAATCGCATTTGTCTTTGCCGCCCGCGATGCCGACGGCACGCGCGCCCTTGATTTTGGCGATCTGGCCGACCGCTGAGCCGACCGCGCCGGAGGCCGCCGCCACCACGACGGTTTCGCCCGATTGCGGCTTGCCGATATCGAGCAGGCCGGTGTAGGCGGTCATGCCGGGCATGCCGAGCACGCCTACCGCGGTCGAGACCGGGGCGAGTTTTGGGTCGACCTTGCGCAGATCCTTGCCGTCGGAAAGCGCATACGATTGCCAGCCGGCGCGCGACAACACGATGTCACCCTTGGCAAAGCCCGGATTGTTCGAGGCCATCACCTCGCTCACCGTGCCGCCCTCCATCACCCCGCCGATCGGCACCGGCGCCGCATAGGACGGGCCATCGCTCATCCGCCCGCGCATGTAGGGATCGAGCGACAGCCAGATGGTGCGCAGCAGGACCTGGCCCGCGCCGGCCGAAGGCGGCGCATATTCCTCGATACGGAAGTCGGACGCCTTGGGCTCGCCGACGGGGCGAGAGACCAGAACGACGCGTTTTGCCGATTGCGACATGGTTGTTTCCTCCAAGTTTTTCTTTCGTCATTACGAGCCAACGGGTCGGCGCAAAGCGCCGCCCGATGATAAACTCCGCGAAGCAATCCATCGTTGTTGCGGAAAGAAAGCTGGATTGCTTCGTCGCTTCGCTCCTCGCAATGACGGCTGACGGGGCTGTGAACTTTACGCCGTAATTTTCGCCAGTGCAGCATCGAATGCCGCTGCCGCGCTCGGCAAATCCTTGAACGCGAGCCCGCTATCGGCGGACTGCTTCTGCGCCGCGGTGGCCGTCGGCCTGATCTCGGCGACCGGCTTGCCACCCTCGAGCAGGGCCAGCGGCGCGATCACCTGAAATTCATGGGCCTCGATCGGCTGATCCTTGAGCAGAAAGACGCTGAGCGAGACGATGTCCTTGCCGCGCCGGTAGGAGATGTAGCGATCGACCGCGACCGAGCCGTCACGCTGCATGCCGCCCAGCTTGGCGTAGCCCTTGGCGTCCAGCAGCTTGTGCGCCTTGAAGCCCTTGACGCCGGCCGAATGGACTTTCGCGGTTTCTTCGGACAGATCGTATTTCCCGGCCAACTCCTTGCCGACCGCGGCAAGCTGGGCGGACATATCGTGCTCGAATTCCTTCAGCTCGGTGCGCGGCTTCGAGGCCTTGCGGGGCTTGGCGGCATCGCGTTTCTCCATCTCGGCCTTGCACTGCGCGATCACCTCGGCGACGGATTTCCGCTCCGCATTGACCAGCAGATTCTTCAGATCCTGATCTGAAAGCGCAGCAATCCTGTCGTCCGACCAATCGACCATGATGACCAACTTCTTTTCTAAATGGTGTTGAGATGAATCTGTGAGACGCCGCGGCACAATGGCGCGTCAATTCCTGTGCGAAGCAGCGATGCTGTTGCAACACTACCGCGTTTCGCACGCCTTGTGGTGGTCAATTTGGGCCGGCCGGCCTCAGGCCCCGCCGGGATAATTCGGGCTTTCGCGGGTGATGGTGACGTCGTGGACATGGCTTTCGCGCAGGCCCGCGCCGGTGATCCGCACGAACTGCGCTTTCGCGTGGAACTCGGCCAGGTTTCGCGCGCCGACATATCCCATCGCCGCGCGCAGGCCGCCGGCGAGCTGATGCATGACGTTTCCGACCGGGCCCTTGTAGGGCACCTGACCCTCGATCCCCTCCGGCACCAGCTTGAGCGTGTCCTTGATGTCCTGCTGAAAGTAACGGTCGGCGGAACCGCGCGCCATCGCGCCCACCGAGCCCATGCCGCGATAGGCCTTGTAGGAGCGGCCCTGCCACAAAAATACTTCGCCCGGTGTCTCGTCGGTGCCGGCGAGCAGCGAGCCGACCATGACGATATCGGCGCCGGCGGCGAGCGCCTTGGCCAGATCGCCGGAATATTTGATGCCGCCATCGGCGATGACAGGCACGTTGGATTTCTTCGCCGCTTCGACCGCATCCATGATCGCGGTGAGCTGCGGCACGCCGACGCCGGCGACAATCCGCGTGGTGCAGATCGAACCGGGACCGATCCCGACCTTGATCGCATCCGCGCCGGCATCGATCAGGGCCTGCGCCCCCTCCTGGGTCGCGATATTGCCGGCGATGACCTGCACCGCGTTGGAGAGCCGCTTGATGCGGTTGACGGCCTCGAGCACGCGGGAGGAATGGCCATGCGCGGTATCCACCACGATCAGATCGACGCCGGCGTCGATCAGCCGCTCGGTGCGCTCATGGCCGCCCTCGCCGACGGTGGTCGCGGCGGCAACCCGCAGCCGTCCCTGCGCATCCTTGCAGGCGAGCGGATGCGCGACCGCCTTTTCCATGTCCTTGACGGTGATCAATCCGACGCAGCGGTATTGATCGTCGACCACCAGCAGCTTCTCGATGCGATGCTGGTGCAGCATCCGCTTCGCCTCGTCCTGGCTGACGCCCTGGCGCACCGTCACCAGATTCTCGTGCGTCATCAGCTCGGAGATTTTCTGGCGCGGATCGGTCGCAAACCGCACGTCGCGGTTGGTGAGGATGCCGACCAGTTTGCCCGGCACGCCCTTGGAAGCGCCCGTGACCACCGGGATGCCGGAGAAACCGTGATCCTTCATCAACGCCATCGCATCCGACAGCATCGCATCGGGGCCGATCGTCAGCGGATTGACCACCATTCCGGATTCGAATTTCTTGACCTGCCGCACCTGGGCGGCCTGACCGTCGACGTCGAAATTGCGGTGGATGACGCCGATGCCGCCCGACTGCGCCATCGCGATCGCCATCCGGGCTTCGGTGACGGTATCCATCGCGGAGGCGATAATCGGGATGTTGAGCGGAATGGCGCGGGTCACGTGCGAACGGATATCGGCCTCCGAGGGCAGGATATCCGAAAGGCCGGGTTTCAGAAGCACATCGTCGAACGTATAGGCTTCGCGTATCCCCTGAAGTCCCTGCACAACAGCCATTACCAACTCCATTCGGCGGCCCGTTCGCCGCGATACGACCTCGGGATGAGCGGGTCCGTCGGCGACGCAATTGGCGTCACCGTCGAATCAGAGCCCATCGGTAGGGTTGGCGGTGGTCGATAGCACGCCACCATGACGAATCAAAGGGGCCGCGGCCCCAAATCCCGCATCAGCGCGGATGCGGCGGGCCTGAGGGCGTTTTCGCGCGAAAGCCTGCCCCGCATTTGGATCGCGGGCCGGATACCGGTTCGCGTGAAGAAAACGCGTCAAAACAAAGACTAGAGGCGGCCTTCACCTCCACGGAACCGGCGGACGCGGCGCGGCCGCGTTCCGCAGGCTTTCTGCCAGCTTAGTTCAGTGCTTAGTTCAGCCCCTGGGCGGTCCGTACCGTGCCCGCCGCGGGTGCTGCATTGAGACAGCTGCGGGCAGCCTGAATTTCGGCCTCGGTAGCGCCCTTGCTCCGCGCCCATGCCTCTGCCGCCGGCGCGCTGTACTTCGAGACGTAGTATCGAACGACGGTGCACGATGCCCGATGGAAGATGCCGCCGGACTCACCGGCGAATGCCTCGGGAGACAGCCCGAAAACGAGCGCGAAAACAAAAAGCGAGCGTAATCCCATTCCGGGCCATTCCTTCTTCATACAAAATCTACAAGGGGAAAGCCTGACGGCTTGAAAGCGTGGTCTCACAGCGCGGCTTGTGGGGCAACCTCCTATCGAGCGCAGGTGCTATGCACGCGGCGGCCCGTTAAGGTTGCCACACGATCGGCGATGGACGGTTTGACGCAAGATTTCTTCGAGAAACAATTGAAATTGCTTATCAATCTCTTTCAGGTGATTTCCGCGGTTCCGCGATAGCCGACACCGTTTTCACGGCTCGACCAGCGCGCCGACGTCGCGGCCGGTAAACGATTTGAGCCCGTCTGGTCTCATTCGATCAAAAGGTCCATCGGCACGCCGAGCGCACGGGCGAATTTCTTCTGCAGCTCAGCGGGGCCTTTGCGTCGACCGTTTTCTATCTCGGACAGATAGTTCTGGCTGATGCCGACCGCGACGGCGAGTTCGCCCTGGATCATATCGCGCCATTCACGGATGACACGTATCGGGCTTTCGCCATTAGCGAGGCGATCGGCCACAACCTTCGGCAGCACGACTTCACGACCTTGCTTGATCGCGCGCGTGGAACTACGGACAATCCGGCTCGCAGCGGTATCTTCCTGCGCCTCTGCCGCGAGGGCGATTAGCCGATCATAATCAATGCGCGGCAGTACGGCGAGATCACCGCCATCGGGAGTGCGGATGAACTGGACATTGCTTTTGACGGTGCCAGCTTTGGCCATTGTATCCTCTCAGTCGTAAATGTCTCGGAGGTGTCCGACCGCGTGAATTGTGATGGTATCGGCTTTGATCGTGAACAACACGCGCCAGTCACCGACGCGCAACCGCATTCCGGCCACACCTTTGAGCGCTTTCACATCGCCAGCACCGGTTTCAGCGAACGCCGTCAATTTGCGCGCGCGTCATCACGGTAAGCTTGCGCCATTGGCGGACGGCGGCCGAAGTAAACGCGATTTCCTCACATCTCATATATCGCATAATGAGATATAATCATCAAGCGTGAAATCGCAAAATGCGATGGACCGCGGGATGATGAACCTTGGCGGCCATAAAGGCGACGCGAGTCGCCTCGAAGCAGATTCACGCAAGATTTTGTCGCCGCGTGGCGTTCCGCAATAGCCGGACCCCGGCCAGGATGCTACAGCGCCACCTCATTCTCTCGAAGAGCTCTCCCGAATCCCGATGAACAAAGAACGCCTGATTCCGCTCATCGTGGCCACCGCCCTGTTCATGGAAAACATGGATTCGACCGTGATCGCGACCTCGCTGCCGGCGATCGCAGCTGACATCGGCACCAGCCCGCTGACGCTCAAGCTCGCCATCACCTCGTATCTGCTGTCGCTGGCGGTGTTCATTCCGGCCAGCGGCTGGACCGCCGACCGCTTCGGCGCGCGCGCGGTGTTCTCGATCGCGGTCGCCGTGTTCATGATCGGCTCGATCGGCTGCGCGTTGTCGACCTCGGTCACGGATTTTGTGATCGCGCGCACCCTGCAAGGCGTCGGCGGCGCGATGATGACGCCGGTCGGACGGCTGGTGCTGCTGCGCTCGATCGACAAGAGCGCGCTGGTGAATGCGATGGCCTGGGTCACGGTGCCGGCGCTGGTCGGGCCGGTGATCGGTCCGCCGCTCGGCGGCTTCATCACCACCTATCTGTCCTGGCACTGGATCTTCCTGATCAATATTCCGATCGGCCTGCTCGGCATCGTCATGGCGCTGCGCTACATCGATCCGATCCGCAGCGAGGACCCGGAGCGCTTCGATCTCTACGGACTGGTGCTGGCGGGGATCGGGCTCGGCGGCATCGCGTTCGGACTTTCGATCGCGGGCCTCAATCTGGTGCCATGGAGCATCGTCATCGCGCTGATCGCGATCGGCACCATTTCCATGACGCTCTATGTGATCCACGCCAAGCGGACCGCCTCACCGGTGCTGGATTTCGCGCTGCTGAACCTGCCGACGATGCGCGCCAGTATCGTCGGCGGTTTTCTGTTCCGGCTCGGCATCGGCTCGTTGCCGTTTCTGCTACCGTTGTTGATGCAGGTCGGATTTGGCCTGTCGCCGCTCAAATCGGGACTGGTGACCTTTGCCTCCGCGGCCGGCGCCATGGGGATGAAGACGCTGGCGGCGCGCATCATCCGGACGTTCGGTTTTCGCAACATCATGGTGATCAACGCGGTGGTGAGTTCGATCTTCCTCGCCGCCTGCGCGCTGTTCACGATCACGACACCGCTGCTGCTGATCATGATCCTCTTGGTGGTCGGCGGCTTCTTCCGGTCGCTGCAATTCACCGCCATCAACACGCTGGCCTATGCGGAAGTCGAGCCGGCGCAGATGAGCCGCGCCACCACGCTGGTCAGTGTCAACCAGCAGCTGGCGGTGTCCGCCGGCGTCGCGGTCGGTGCGTTCTCGGTGGAATCGACCATGCTGCTGAACCATGCGAGCGTGATCAGCGCCGCCGATTTCGTGCCGGCGTTCGTCGTGGTGTCGATCATTTCGACGGTTTCAGCGTATTTCTTCTACCAGATGCCCGCCGATGCCGGCCATCAGGTGTCCGGACGCGGCGTGGTCGTGGTTTCCAGCCCGGAGCGCGACGCCGAACCGGAAGAGACCGCGGCCACCGAGACCGCCAACGCCAGGGATCAGCGGCTGGGATAGAGCAAGACGTTTTTTCGTCATTGCGAGCCAACGGGTCGCGCGAACGCGCGCCCGATGACAGGCTCCGCGAAGCAATCCATGGGACGGCAAGAAAGAATGGATTGCTTCGTCGCTTGCGCTCCCTTGCGCAAACGCTTCGCGTTTGTCGCAGGCAATGACGGCGCGATAGATTATTCTGTTTTCGCCTGCCCGCGAAATCCCATTGCCAGCACGTAGCGTTCGGAGGAATCCTTGCGGCTCGAGGCCGGCTTGACGTGCTTGACGGTGGCGAAATCCTGCTTGAGCTGGGTCATCAGCGTGGCATCGGCGCCGCTTTGAAAAACCTTGGCGACAAAGGTCCCGCCGGGAGTGAGCACGTCGGCGGCAAAGGCTGCCGCGCCCTCCACCAATCCCAGGATGCGCAGCTGATCGGTCTTGCGATGGCCGGTGGTGTTGGCGGCCATGTCCGACAACACGACATCGGCGCGGCCGCCCATCATCGCCAGCAATTTGATCGGTGCGTCATCGGTCAGGAAATCGAGCTGCGCGAACGTGACGCCCGCGATCTCCGGCATCTCCAATAGATCGATCGCGACCACCTTGCCCCTGCCGTCGGCGGCGCCGACGCGTTTGGCGGCGATCTGGCTCCAGCCGCCGGGCGCCGCACCGAGATCGACTACCGTGATGCCGGACTTCAGGAAATGGTACTTGTCGTCGATCTCGATCAGCTTGTAGGCCGCGCGCGAGCGCAGTCCATCCCGTTTGGCCTGCGCCACATAGGGATCGTTGAGCTGCCGCTCCAGCCAGAGCTTCGACGACAGCTTCATTCTGCCGGCGCTCTTGACGGTGACGCGCAGTCGTCCGGTGGTGTCTTTCGCCATGTCGATTTGCTTGCCTTGTGACCGCTCTGGTCGGATCAGCGCTCTAGCACATTGCAGGCCGGCGCGCCTAACGGCTGGCGCTGAGCGCCCCGTCCTCGCGCATCATCTCGACCAGCATCCCCTCGCGCAGGCCGCGGTCGGCGACGCGCAACCTCGGCAGCGGGAACGCATGGCGGATCGCATCGAGGATGGCACAGCCCGCCAGCACCAGATCGGCGCGCTCGACACTGATGCAATGATTGGCGGCGCGTTCCCGGTAACTCATCCCGAGCAGCCGCGCGATGGTGGCGGTCACATCCGCATTGTTCATCCAGACGCCATCGATCCGGCGGCGATCGTATCGCGCCAGATTGAGATGGACGCCGGCCAGCGTGGTCACGGTGCCGGAGGTACCGAGCAGGTGCATATCCCTGAGATCGCCGCCGTGCTCGGCCGCGAACGGTCCGACATGTCTGGCGACCTCCTGCACCATCTGGGCATAGGATTGCGCGGTGACATCGCGGCCGCCAAAGCGCTCGGCCAGCGAAACCACCCCGAGCGGAATCGACATCCATGCCTTGATGCGCGGCGCTGGATTTGGCTCACCCGGATCGCGCTCGATTCGAACCAGTTCGGTCGAGCCGCCGCCGATGTCGAACAGAATGGCGCCCCGCCCGTTCGTATCGAGCAGCGGCGAACAACCGATGACGGCCAGCGCGGCTTCGGTCTCGCGGTCGATCACTTCGAGGCGGATCCCGGTCTCCGCCGCGACCCGGTCCCGAAAGCCGTCGGCGTTCGAAGCCGCACGGCAGGCTTCGGTTGCGATCAGCCGCAGCCGCCTGGCCTTCCTGGACTGGATCTTGTCGCGGCAAATGCTCAACGCAGCGATGGCGCGTTCGATCGCCGCCTCGCTGATATAGCCGGTCGCGGAAATTCCCTCGCCGAGCCGGATAATGCGCGAGAACGAATCAACCACGCGAAATCCATCGTCGGTCGGACAGGCGATCAAGAGCCGGCAATTATTGGTGCCGAGGTCGAGCGCCGCGTAGACGCCGGAACCCGGTACCAGGCCCGCCTCCCCGCCATCGCCCACCGCGACCGGTACTATCGGGCCTTCGAGCGACGCAAGGCCGTCCCGAAGCCGCGTGTCATCGTTCATCAAATATCTTTCCCCGACCAATACGGGCCGACGAGGAACCTTGTTTCACCGAAACTCTAGCAGCGCCAAAGAGCGGCGCAACAACCCTCGACATGGAACCATGCCCAATCAGCCGTTGTCGTTGGGATATGGGTGCATTATCTGGATAAGGCACGGCAAAATC
Organism: Bradyrhizobium sp.; assembly: GCF_050014615.1. GTDB lineage: Bacteria > Pseudomonadota > Alphaproteobacteria > Rhizobiales > Xanthobacteraceae > Bradyrhizobium. The sequence continues at coordinate 16,792 of NZ_JBEKCZ010000097.1, forward strand.
GCAAAAAAATCGGGATTCCAGGTACTTTCAATGCAAGATCACACGTCTCCGTCCGCGCTGGACAACGCTATTGCACTGCAAAAATATGGCGTGGGGCAGCCTGTCCGCCGCCCGGAAGATGACACGCTGGTGCGCGGCAAGGGCAAATACACCGACGATTTCAACCTGCCGGGGCAGGCCTATGCCTGGATCGTGCGCTCCAGTCACGCCCACGGCATCCTTCGCGGCATCGACACTGGGGATGCCAAGGCGATGCCCGGCGTGCTCGGGGTCTGGACCGGAACGGATCTGGCCGGTTACGAACCCTTCACCTGCGGCCTACCGCTCAAAAATCGCGACGGCTCGCCACTGCTGCAGACCAACCGCCTGCCGCTGATGACCGACAAGGTGCGTTATGTCGGCGACGCCGTGGCCTTCGTGGTCGCCGAGACGCTGGCGCAGGCGCGCGATGCCGGCGAAGCGGTGGTGCTCGATATCGATCCCTTGCCGGCCGTGACCAGCGCCGAAGAAGCGGCCAAGCCCGGCGCGCCCCAGCTCTACGATCACATCCCCAACAACATTGCCCTCGACTATCACTTTGGCGACAGCGCCAAGGTCGATGCCGCCTTCGCCGCGGCCGCGCATGTCACCAGGCTCGATATCGTCAACACCCGCGTCGCTGTGGTGGCGATGGAGCCGCGCGCCGCCCTCGCCTCTTACGACAAGGCCAGCGGGCGTTTCACGATTCAGGTCCCGACCCAGGGCGTCGCCGGCAACCGGGTCAACCTCGCCAAGAACATGAAACTGCCGAACGAGAAGGTTCGTATCCTGACCGCGAATGTCGGCGGCTCCTTCGGCATGAAGAACATCAACTACCCCGAATACATGTGCATCCTCTATGCCGCGAAGGTGCTGGGCAAACCGGTGAAGTGGACCGACGAGCGGTCGATCAGCTTTCTTTCCGACAGCCACGGCCGCTCGCAAAAGATTCACGCCGAGCTCGCACTCGACGGCGACGGCAAGTTCCTGGCGGTCAAGCTCGCGGGCTATGGCAATCTCGGCGCCTACATCACCGGGGTCGCACCGGGTCCGTTGTCGCTCAACACCGGCAAGAACCTCGCCAGCGTCTATCGGACACCGCTGATGAGCGTCGACATCAAATGCGTGGTGACCAACACCACCCATATGGGCGCCTATCGCGGCGCCGGGCGCCCCGAAGCCAACTACTACATGGAACGCCTGATCGATCGCGCCGCCGATGAGATGGGCATCAACCGGCTGACGCTGCGCAAGCGCAACTTCATCAAGCAGACCCAGATGCCGTTCGCGGCGTCGTCCGGCGTCATTTATGACAGCGGCGATTTCCAGGGCGTGTTCGACAAGGCGCTTGCGATTTCCGATCACGCCGGCTTCGCCAGGCGGAAAAAGGAGAGCCGCAAGCGCGGCAAACTGCGCGGCATCGCGGTCGGCTCCTATCTCGAAGTCACCGCCCCGCCCAGCGGCGAACTCGGCAAGATCGTGTTCGAAGCCGACGGTTCAGTCAAATTGTTCACCGGCACGCTCGATTACGGCCAGGGCCATGCGGCGCCGTTCGCGCAGGTGCTGTGTGCGCAGCTCGGCGTGCCCTTCGACAAGGTCAAGCTCGAACAGGGCGACAGCGATCTGGTACGTTTCGGCAACGGTACCGGCGGCTCCCGCTCGATCACCGCGACGGGAACGGCGATCGTCGAATCCTCCGCTTTGGTGATCGCCAAGGGCAAGCAGGCGGCCGCCCACCTGATGGAAGCCGCGGAAGGCGATATCGAATTCGCCAACGGCCGCTTCACCATCGCCGGCACCGACCGCAGCATCGATATCATGGAGCTGTCGCAACGGTTGCGCGAAGGCAAGATGCCGGAAGGCGTCCCCTCCTCGCTCGATGTCGATCATAACAGCAAGGACACGCCCTCGACCTTTCCCAACGGCTGTCATGTCTCGGAAGTCGAGATCGATCCCGAAACCGGCGTGGTGCAGATCGTGCGCTATACCGGCGTCAACGATTTCGGCACCATCGTCAATCCGATGATCGTCGCGGGCCAGTTGCATGGCGGCGTCGCGCAGGGCATCGGGCAGGCGCTGATGGAAGAAGTCAGCTACGACGAGAGCGGCCAGCCGATCACCGGCTCGTTCATGGACTACGCCTTGCCGCGCGCCGGCGACATTCCGCTGATGACGGTCGGCGACCATCCGTCGCCCGCCAAATCCAAC
>NZ_JBEKCZ010000098.1:0-23103 GCF_050014615.1 Bradyrhizobium sp.
TATTTTGGTGACAATTTGTTCTCCTTGGTCCCCAGCGCCGTGATCGGCCTGGATCAGGGTTGGTGAGTCTCTCAGGCAAGGCCGGCTTGACCCGCCAAGAGCGGTCCATAAAGCGTATTCGCATAGGAGATCGGGATCTTAACTCCCGACAATGCTGACGCTGCGGCGAGACCTGACATCGCCGCCACCTCGACTGCGCCGACGTTCACCTCGAGAGCCTTGGTCCAGTCGCCCGCGAGGAAGAGGTTGGTGTAACCCGAGTTACCCGGCTCCAGTCTATATTTAAGCGTGTTGGGCAGGCTCAGCACATAGCGTTCGCCCGGACTGATATTGGCCCGCCAGAATTGCTGATCGAACCGGTCCTGACCCGTCGCGGGACGCACGGTATGCAGCAGATTCCACTGGAAGTTCGTACCGCTTCCGGCGTTCGACCACAGCACCTGCAGTTGCGACGTGGTCCAGGCGAGACCATCCTGCTTTGCCTTCGCTGTCGCAAGCTTGGCGTCATTGGGCGCGGCGTCATCAGCCATGACCCCACAGAAATAGGCCACCGAGAGCGGTGCCGGGCTTCGCCATGCCTCGGCCGGAAGCAATTGGGACATGTCCGAATAGGTATCGAGCGGCGGCACATATCCGGTCGCGATCGGGCCGAGCGCTTCTGGCGGCGTCTGCGGCGCCATGAAGGGACCGCCAAGGTTATGCACCGCGCAGTCGACCCAGAATTGCAGCGCCTGGGTGCGCACCGTTCCGAGCTTCGAGACCATATCGGCCCAGCATTGATGCTGATCGACCAACGCCTTGCAGATCGTTCCCAACGCGCCGACCGGGATGCCGAGAATCACCTGATCGAACTGCTGCCCCTGCTGGAGACGAAGCGTGGCCGCAGCCGGCGGCTGGGGACTGTAGTAGTCCTCAAAATTGACGCCGTCGGCTGCAAGCCTCTCGCCATCCAGGAGCTGGTTCCACAGCGGCGCGTTCGGCCAGCTATGGATTCCCGCCACCGGCGGCCCGAACGGATCATATTCCAATACGCCGGGAGCAAGATCGACCTGCTGCTCGATCACGATGGTTTCGATCGTGCTGCCGTCGGCGCTCGGCAACAGCGCCGTGACATTGTGGAAGAAGCAGAACGTCACGCCGCGGCTCTTCAGCAACTGGTAGAGCGGCGTGAAGATGGTGTCGCCGAAGCCCGCGGTCGCCTTGAAGAAAAAAGCGCCCTTGTAAGTGAGGCCGAGGCGAAGCAAGGCCTGCACGGCTGTGCAGGCTGAAAGACTTGGTTTCGTCCTGTCCCCGGCCTCATAGGCAAAACAATAGTCGTATAATGCTCGCATCAAGGCGGTGCTGGAGAGGAACGTGCGAATGTCGTCCTTCAGCAAGGCGGGCGACGATTGCAGCAGAAAGTCCCGGAAATCCAATGCGTCCAGCATATGGAAGCCGCCTGTGAGGCAATCATTGTCGATCGCTCCGATCGCGATCAAAATTCCAATAAGACCCTGCTCGGAGATTTCCCTTTCAGGCGGTTCCGGGAACGCCAGATAGGCGACGAAGACGAGATAGAGAGCGCAGCGGAGTATGTCGGCGACATCAGTCCAAATCAGCTCCGGCACGGACTTGTCGCCGTTTTCCAGCAACTCCGCAGCCCGTTTCGCCGCATCCAGCAACACAGTTGCGCTCTGGGCTGGAGCGCCACCGGAGACGGAAGCGATCAGGAGTTGCACATGCGGCGGCAAGTCCGCAATCGGGGCCACCATCGCCGCTTGCGGAGCGATCGGCGAGGCCAATCCCTGATGCTGCCCGATCAAGGCCTTCAGCCAAGCGATCATCCGGCTGATCAGGGTTGTGAACGGCGGCATGACCGGATCGTTGTCCCAGAGGCTGTCAACACCGGGGAAAACATTCGGATCCTCGTCCGGAGGGAGCCAGGCTGACCATGGCGACCACGTGTCGTTTTCGTCGGAGGTCAGAAAGAACTGGTTTTGCCGCTTGAAGGCGTCGCCGATCGTCGCGAGCGGATCGCTGGGCGGGCGGTTCAGCGCCTTGAACGTGAGCCGCATCAGGGTGAAGGCGTTGTTATAGGCTCCCGACCAGATGTGAAGACCGTGCTCCTCGATCCGCTGTCCGTATTCCGGATTGCGTCCGCTCGCGGTCTTGCCGCCAAGGCGCCAGCCGAGCTGGTGCACCGTGATCTCGTATTTTTCTCCCTTGGGATCGATTTCGGTCAGCGCCAGCGCCGCGCTCATGGCGCCCATACCACCGCCTAAGATCGCAACCTTGATCTTGCCGTCCGCCATGGCCCCCGCCCCGTCAGTCTTGATCCGCCAGATTATGCACATCCGCTTTCAGCGTGCCATGATTCCTTGTTGCCGCTGGACGAAGGAACGATGGCTCGGGGAAGCGTACGAAATCCGGCTATCGCCGCGACCCGCCGGGCTTTGTTTGCCGTAACCGGCGCGTGAAGTGCCGGCGCATCGTCGCCACCGTGCGGCGAGCGGATCCGGGCCGCCCCATAAAGCAAAGTCAGGACTGGAAATGAAGCGATTGATATTCGCCGGCATGCTGGTGCTGATCACCACGGCTGCCCAGGCCCAGGCCTATACGACCCTAGGTCCCGCTGGCGCCGGGGGTTACCGAAGCGGCACTCCGCGCGACATCGACAGCGCCACCGCCGATCCGGGAAAATTCCGCTCACGTCATACAAGTTTACATCGGAAAAGATCGATGCGGTCACCGCCAAGCGCGCGATCGTCCTGTCAAAACGAAAGTCAGGGCTTGACGGGCTCTGCGCGCCTTGCGCCCACACTAGCTTTGGGCGCTTGGCGGTCGCGCGTGGCGGACAGCTCTTTCTTTAGCTTCGACTGTTCATCGGGTGTCATCGCGGGGTTTTCGCGCTTCGGCGGCAGATCTTCCACGGCTGGATAATCGGTGGTTTTCCGATGCCCCGGTTCCTCAGCCCGCGTGGGGAGAGGTGCAAGCGCGACGACGGACAGCAGTATCGCCGATGCGGCCAACGCCGTGAATCTTCCATCGTTCGACATTCGCGGACCCTATGCACTCGGGAACACCATTTGTGCTGCCAGCATGTTCGCCAATTATGACCATAAGGGGTTGAATGACGCGGGTCCGAAGCCCCGCGCCTTTGTCTGTGTCCGTTTTAATGGTTAGCGGTGTTCTAATTGGCTGGTGGCCATTGTCAGTGGTTGAATTCAGCCGGCCTTCAAACTTCCCAGCTATAAAAGCAATCGCAAATTCTTACGTGGCGAGGCCGGCGCTGCCATTCAAATCATGGCGTGAACCGGCCGCTTTAGGGGGGGAAGTCTGCAAGATGGCAAGCGGCATATGGACCACCGAATATTTCATCTGCACCGATTGCGGGATGAGTTACACCGCGACCAAGGAGCAGCATCCGGACCATCATTCCGGCAGTTTCGACTGCAAGGTTTGCGGGTCCGTGGTCCACGCCTGGACCGGCTTTTATGATTTCTTCGACTGGAGTTCCGCCAAGACGGCGGCACCCGTGTTTGGGAAAAAGAGAGTGACCCACAAAGCCCCCGGGGTCTGAGGGCTGGCGCCGTCAGACTGTCAGTATTGCGAGGGGTGGAGTGAAGGGTCTTCGCCGCCTATCCGCGACGGATCGCGGCCACTAAAGCCGAAGTTCTCTATGTTCCGCTGGAACTCCGGGTCCGGATCGAAGCGCCCGTTCGGCGGGTTATAGGCTCCGCTAACATGCGGGTTATAGGCTCGGCTAACATATCTTCGATGATGAGCCCGGGCATGGTGGTAAGTTGATCCGGAGCGTGACTTCAAACCACCGTGGCTTGCTGGCCCGCCGGCATCATGCGCGAAAACCGGCGCGGCGATCACGGCGGACACAAGAGCCACCGCCGCACTCAGCGTTTTCAGTTTCGTCATGATTTTCTCCGTTTGTTCTAAGGAAACCCCGACGAGCGAAGGATGTTCCGCAATCTCAAACGAAACGCGAAATCCGGGCAACGCCGCGCATCCGGGTATGCCTGATCTGAAGTCGAAGACCAGCGCTACGGCAGTCGATGCGTTCAGCGTGTTACGCGGCCGACCGTCGACGGCTCCGAGGCCGGCGCGGTCTGCGGCACAACCAGATGAGCCGGCGGTTCCGACGGAGTCACGATCACGCCGGCCCGCGACACGACCGCTGAGGTGATCATGCCATCCCCGCGGCCCAGCGCATCGTTTCTGAGGTCGGACCACAGGCAAAACGCGCCGATCGCCGCGACAATGCTGGCGATGATCACAGGGACCAACTCTCGGCGCTCGTCACTGGCTGGCATTGTCTCGTTCTGCATTCGATTCCATGGCACGTCTTTACCGGAATTGATTTCGAAGCAGTTAACAATATTCGTCCCGACTTCGCGTCGCCTGCCGCCTTTTCGACATGCGTCTCGGTAATAACCGGCAACAATTCCGTCGCGTCCCCTGGCGGTACTACTCTTGCTATCCAGTCTTGCTATCCAGTAACGGTCGCGTCTAGGATTCGGCTTTCGGGGAGATCGGACGAATGCGCAATCTGGCGATCCTGGCGGCCCTGGCCCTGGCCGGTTGCGGCCTCGCCCCTCTGAATTTGGGAGCGACCAATTATAAGGGGCAACCGCTCAGCGCCGTCGTCACCAAACTTGGCTGGCCGCCAGATGAAACCCAAACGATTGAGGGACAAAAGGTCTACACGTGGACCGTGGGCCAGTCGACGCAACAATGCAAAGTCCGGGTCGTGATGGCGGGCGATGTCATCGACACCTATGAAGGATCGGGCGACGTTAATATTTGCGGCCAGTACGGGGCCCTGTCCGGAGGACTGAAGGGCTACTACTAGGCAATTTCCGACGCTGCGATCACAGCGCTCCGCAAGATCGCCGGACCGACGACCGGATTCGAGTTAGCTTTGTCCGTCCTCAAGGCCGTATTCCCGGTAAATGCTCAGAGGATCAATGTCGGGAAATAACCGGCACTTGGCCTGGGCGATATGCAGGGTGACCGTTCCAGGCTGGCATCCGGCCGTCAAAAGCTTCTTGATATCGTCCATATGCGCCCGCGGCTGGTGTTTCGGTGGAAGCTGCTCCAGCGCCACAAGTGCCGTCGCCAGGGCTTCGGTTACAACCCATTCGTCGTGGCCTGTGATTCCTTTTTTTGACATCTGGACCATCTCCGAATTGTGTCAGCCGCGGAAACCCGCCTGACCCGCCCCCGCTGCGGCAACCTGCAAGGATGGCTCGCAGGTTCGGGGCTGCCGTATCAGTGTTGCCACCGCGTCACCCTGCACGGCCAACCGGAATTTCGGCCCTTGATCCACCATCGACATCGTGGCCGGACCAACGATAATATCCGATCCCTCGATCTGTTCGAACATATCCAATGCATCATGCTGCCGGATGTGGCCCTTACACCGTCCAGCAAATTGATGGTTCTTTTGTGAGCGATACAGCACCTGCCCCCGTCAATGCGTCGCCCTCCACCAAGCGGTCCTTTGCGGCGATGCGCCACCCGGGCTTCCGCGCCCAGTTCATCACGTTCGTGCTCGCCATGATGGCGGACAATATCGAACACGTCATCAGCTACTGGATGGTGTTTCAGAAATTTCACTCGCCGGCCCTGGGCGGCTTCGCTGTCGTGTCGCACTGGCTGCCGTTCCTGCTGTTCTCGGTCGCCTCCGGCGCGCTGGCGGACCGCTTCGACCCGCGCCGGATCATCCAGATCGGCATGGCCCTCTTCATCATCGCCTCGCTGAGCTGGAGCTATTTTTTCGTCACCGACACCCTGCAGATGTGGCAGGCCATGGTGATCCTGGTCATTCATGGCTGCGCCGGGGTGCTGTGGCAGACGCCGAACCAGATGCTGCTCTACGATATCGTCGGCCCGTCGGATCTGGAAAGCGCGGTGCGGCTCAATGCGATGGCGCGCTATCTCGGCATCCTGGTTGGCCCGGCGGTGGGCGGCGCCATCCTGATCGCGTTCGGGCCGGCACCCGGGATCATGCTCAACACCCTGTTCTACTTGCCTCTGGTGCTATGGCTCGTGAACGCGCCCTATGGTCCGCGCTTCCGCGCCGGTGCGCGCGCGCCGCGCCGTGCCGTGCGCGGGCTTGGCGATATCGTGCAGACGATGCGCGACATCAAGGATCATTCCGTCATCGTCTCGATGACGCTGCTCGCCGGCGCGGCGTCGTTCTTTGTCGGCAACGCCTATAGTTCGCAAATGCCGGGTTTCGCGAATGATCTCGGCCATGGCGATCCCGGTGTGTCCTACAGCCTGCTGCTGGCCGCCGACGCCGCCGGCGGGTTGCTGGCCGGCGTGGTGCTCGAAGGCCGGGGATTGCTGCCACCGCGGGCGCGCACCGCGATCGTGCTCGCCATACTCTGGTGCGCGGCGCTGGCAATCTTCTCGCTGGCCCACAGCTATCCGCTCGCGCTCGGCTTCCTGTTTGCCGCGGGATTTCTGGAATTGTCCTTCAACGCCATGGCACAAAGCCTGGTCCAGTTGGATGCTCCGCCCGACAAGCGCGGACGCGTGATTGGCCTGTTCAACATGTCGAGCCTCGGCCTGCGCGCGTTCAGCGGCATTTCCGTTGGCCTGTTGGGCAGCCTGATCGGCGTGCACTGGTCGCTCGCCCTGTCGGCGCTGGTCACGTTAGCGATTGCCGCTGGACTGCTGGCGCTGCCGTAAGGGCGACCGGGGACCGCGACTGTTCGAAGACCGATCGGCCGTCTTCGCGGGCGGAGCTGTCGCCCTCCCCTCCACTGGCCCACATCGCTGCACGTTGTCTGCCGACCTGCGGCCGGTCCAACCCGACTTGCGTCCGGTTCGACGCGCCTCACCCCGCAGATGCAGGGGCACAGTCGTGCGCAACAGAAAAACCCGCCGGCGTACACCGGCGGGTTTGACGTCAGAGCGTAACCAATCGCATCAGATCTTCAGGCGGAAGCCGGTCATCCAGGTCGCCGTGTCGATGCTCGTTCCAGTACCGGCGGTACCGAACTTAGCGCCCGGAGTGCCAGGGAATCCCGAAGCAAGACCGTTCGTTACCTGGGCCCAGGTCACGCCAGTATAGACATCTAGGTGCTTGGTGACGATGTAGTCGACCAGGAACGCGACCTGATCATACGCACCGGCGCAGTCCGTCTTGCTGGCGCCGCCGGCAACACAGGCGGCGCTATCCGCCACATAAGAATTCTGGTTCACGTGATAATAAGCGCCCGTGAAGCTCAGGCCCGACGCCATCTCATACTTGGCTCCGGCCCAGTAGATTTGCAGGATCTTGTCGGTCGTGAAGGCGTTGTTGTCGGGCAACGTGCCACTGACGGCGAGTACATAGCTGCCGGCCGTGGTTCCGGACAAAATAGGCGTGTTCGGGTTCGCCTGGTCGATATGGGTATAACCGGCGAACAATGTCAGCTTGTCGCCCGGAGCTTCAGGAGCCTTTGCGGCCTTGGTGTACATCGGGCTCACGGTATGCCCGCCGAAATCGAACGTGTACTTGGCCATGATGGACCACGCCGTGTTGTCCGAGATGTTGGCGGCGAGAGCCGTGCTGCCAACCGTATCGTTCACGGCGGACTGCAGATTCACGGCGCCGTGCTCCTTGGTGTAAACGCCGTCCAGCGAAAACCCTTTGTAATTTCCGCCGGCATTGAAGCCATAGGCGTTGCCGAACATCCCGGTATTCTGGCCGCCATCCGAATACATCACGCCTGCATGGACGGGACCGTATTGATAGACGTATTTGGCCGAGTTATCCCAGCGCGCCGCTTCCGTGCTGCCCGAGCCGCCGTCTGTGCCGGAATAGCCGAGCAGCGAAAACGCGTAAGACAAGTTCATGGGATCATAGATGGCAATTTCGTCGAGCTGGAACGATTGCTGACGGCCGACCGTCAAGGTGCCGAATAGCGGATTGCTGATGCCGCCAAAGGCCACCCCGTTCAGAGCCTGGCCGCAGCGGCCGGAGTCCGCGTTCGATGTTTGCGCGGCATAACTGACACCGGCGTTTTGAACGAAGGAGGAGCAACCGTCGGAGAGCTGGCCCGTCAGCGGGTCGAAGCCCGTCTCGAGCCGGCCGACGATATTCCAATCCCGGCCGATCGGGGTATCGATTTTTATACCGATATTCGATTGCTGCAGGCCGTTCGCAGCGATCGTCGAGATCGACTGACCGGTGAAATTCCTGGTGGTCGTAAAGGGGGAGTATTCCAATGTCGACACCACGGCTCCCGTCGGACGGCCGTTGGTTTGATAGGCATAACCGACGTCGAGCGTGGCGTAGAAGGTAATGCCGTGCCAGGTCAGGCTATCGGGAAGCGGATCGAGATATTGAAGGGGCTTCTGAGGCAGCAGGTCCATATCCGCGGCGTGCGCGGTGGCAACCAGGCTGGCCAGGCCGAGCGCCAGTACGAGGGTTTTTTTCTTCATCTTCACGTCTCCCCAATCGAAAACTGCTGCGAACAGGCACCGAAACCACCCGTTTTCCGCTGTATACCAATGGAGATAGCGCAGCGCGCGCACGCTACAAAGTGCAATTGGGCAACAGTTGGGAACTAAAATCGCTTTTTAGCCACTTTTGCTGCAGCTGCGACGCTATAGTCGCATGAATCTAACGGCTTCGTGATATCCGCATGAACCTAACGGTATCGGGGCACTTGCTGCCGCTCCGCGCGTTCAGGGTCCAACCATCAGGTGTGAAGCGGGGGGCAGGCCAAGCGGGAATTGGCCCGTCGGCTCAGGCCTTTCGGCGCACGCCCATATCGGCCCGCAACGCCAGCAGCTCCTTGCGGGCCGCGCTCTCCGCGGAGCGCTCGATTTTGCGGTAACGGGTGATGAGCGACAGGCCAAATGGCGTGAGGATGGCGCCACCGCCATTCTTGCCGCCGGTCTGTCGCTCGACGGCGGCGCGACGGCAGATCCGATTGATCTCGTCCACCAGATCCCACGCCCGCTTATAGGACATGTCCATCGCGCGGCCTGCCGCCGAGATCGATCCGCAGGTGTGAATCTTTTCAAGCAGCTGGATTTTGCCGGGCCCGATGCGGCCTTCGGCGTCGAGATCGATGCGAACGCTCAGGGACGGCAGCGATGTCGCGGAAGACTTTTGCCTGGCCGGCTGGGTCATGTTCGTTTTTCCGCCAAGTTGGTTTTCCCGCCAGGTTCGTTTTCCTGCCAGATTCGTTTTCCCGCAGCGACATTAGCGCTTCCGGCTCGGCGGCCGCAATGCCGGAACACCCCGTGAGAGCCCGGTGCTCAATGCCCCAGAACCGATGAGACATCAGAAATGATTCCGGGAAACAATCCCGAGAAATGATCCCGCCTTTGCCGGCGACTCACTTCGTGGTCTCGCTCGCGACCGTAGCCGTTGTGAGATGAGCGTCAAAGTGAGATGAGCGTCAAACCGGCGACAGCCGGCAGCCATCGGTCTGGTCTGCCGGCATCGCGATAACTAAAGCGGCGCGCGCTTCAGGTCTGTTTCAATAGCAACTGCGCGGATCGACCTGAACATACTGCCCGGACGGATATTTGTAGTAGCAATTGCCTTGCGCCAGATAATAGCCGGGTCGCGCGGCGGCCTGGGCGCCGGCGATCGCGCCAACCGTTCCGCCGGCGACCGCGCCGGCGATCGCTCCGCCCGGACGTCCGGTGATCAGACCGCCAAGCAGTCCGCCCACAAGGGCGCCGCCGACCGCGCCTGAGGCTGCATCCGGTGGAGGCGGCGGCGGTGGAGGCGGCGCATAGGCAGCCACCGGCGGCGGCGGATAACCCGCGTCCATGGGTGGTCCATCGGGACCACCGCCATCGTCCACGACCTCCATGTCGGAGACATAGGCTGGCGGGCCGTCCATCCGTTGCGGGTAGAAATACCAGGCGCCCCCGACGTCCCACCACCAACCGTCGCGTCCGTTGTGGATTTCGTGACGCCAGCGTCCGCCTTCCCAGGCCATGCGACCATGATAGGCGTGTCCGCCGAAATTACGCGCCGGCGCCCGCGCGAAACGTCCGTCCTGCGGCCCTCGGCCTGGCCCCTGTCCGGGGCGTCCGGGTCCTGCGGGACCACCCGGGTGGGCCTGAACCGCCGGCCTGGCTGGCCCTCCCTTTGGAGGAGGCCCCTTTGGTGGCTCCTGCGCCTGCGCCGACAGCGCAAACGCGGTCACGATCGAGACCAAAGGAAGGATGATCCGAGAGCGCCTGGACGTGTTCATGTTCACACTGCCTCCATTGCCATGTCTTAGCTCGAAACAGATTTAGCTCGAAACAGACTTAGCTCAAAACATGCCGTAGCAACATTGCTGACGAGGTTCACGCATTTTGTCTTGTTAAAAATCTGTAAGTTCACGTTCTCGCCGGGTTTCCTTGGGAATCAGGGCGAACAGGTCAACAGAAATCTTAATCCGCAAGCACGGCGAGATCACGGCAGCAAAAATACCCGCTGGCGAAGCCATTCACCGCCTTGTAGAGAGCTTGGGTTCAAGGCAACGGGGAAATGATATGAAGAAAATGCTTGCGCTGATCGTATTGCTGTATTCAGCGGGAGCTTTTGCACAAAACGCGCCTCCCGCGGAGGAGGCTGAAAAGCCCCCGGCGGCAGAGGCTGTAAAACCTCCGGCGCGGGCAAAATCGCACGGCACCGCTCCGAAATCGATCGCCGAGAAGCTTCAGGGCTGCCTCGAACTCGATGACGGGACCAAGGATCGGCTGGATTGCTATGACGGCGTCATCCCGCCGAAGCCCAAACCGAAACCGCCGGCCGCCAAGGGTGTGATGGACTGCCGTTTCATCCAGGAACAGGACGAGCGGCTGGGGTGCTTCAACGGATTCGCAGAATCCATTCCAAAATTCTCGCGTCGATGAGGATATTCGTTCTTTACGGCATGCCCCGGCGAGGGCCATGATCGTAAGGCGCAACAGCAGCAAATCAGGGAGAAACGAATGAACAAGCTTGTCGCTCTTGCTTTCATCTTGGGATTGTCGGGCAGCGCCGCGCTGGCCATGCCGCTTGCCCCAGGCCAGGCGCCGGCCAACATGATCATCAAGGTCGAGGGTGGATGCGGTCCGGGCTTTCACCGCGGTGCCATGGGCGCATGCCGCCCGAACCACGGCGAAGCCGTTGTCGTCGTTCCCGGCGCCGTCGTGGTTGTTCCCGGCGGCGGTCCCTGCGGTGGCCGAGGACGGCATCGGGCTTGTTTCCCGGACGGACACTGCGCGATGGTTTGCAACTAGGCTGCGGGCCAGCCAGCATCATAACGACAGCAAGACCGCCTCAGGCGGTCTTTTTGTTTGCAAGGTTCTTCAAAAACAGGGGCTTTGCCTAAAAAAGAGCTTTGTTTAAAGGGCAATGACCCGACAGCGATGCTGGCGTATCGTCCGGTCCGGCCCGGTCCTGTTGATAACCCGCCGCCGCCATTTCCGGCGTCGTGACAGATGCCTGCGACGTGTTATCGACGGAAGATTATGTCTCACCCGTGACGGAAGAACCACCATGCGGATCACCCTCGTCGGCTCCCGCCATTTCGGCGTGACGACACTGGATATGCTGCGCCAACACGGCGTCGACATCGTCAGGGTCGTGGTAGCGGACGCCGACGACCGGCTCGCCGCGGCTGCCCGTGCCGCCGGTATCGAGGTCACCGTGCAGGCCGACCCCAAACTGGTCGCAGTCTCGGAAATTGCCGATGGCACCGACCTGATCGTCACCGCGCACAGCCACGCGCGCATCAGCCGGCAGGCCCTCGCCGCGGCTCGCCTTGGCGGTATCGGCTATCATCCGTCGCTGCTGCCGCGGCACCGCGGCATCGCCGCCGTCGAATGGACGATCAGGGAGGGCGATCCGATCGCCGGCGGCACCGTCTACCATCTGGCCGACCGCATGGACGCCGGGGCCATCGCGGCCCAGGAATGGTGTTTCGTCAAAAAAGGCGAAACGGCCCGAGAGTTGTGGGAACGCGCGCTGGCGCCGCTCGGCCAAAAGCTGCTGGGCGAAGTCGTCGACTACGCCAAAATCCACAAGGCCCTGCCCGGCAAGCCGCAGGACGAGCAATTTGCGACCAAGGCACCAAGCCTTTCGTAAACAAGCCTTTCGTAAACAAGCGCTTTCCCAACAGGCATGGTTTATCGAAGTTTCCGAATCGGGGGCGGACCGGCCGCGCAGCGGGCATTCGGCGCCGATTCCTTCCGGCCAAGGCCATTTTTGTGTTCCGGGAGCGGAACTATTCCCCAATTCAAATCTTTGTTTCCACAGGAACTTTTTGCCTTGTTGCGTTGCACCAAGTTTTGGACACATTGTCCACGAATAACTCCGTCATCACACAAATCGGGGATCCATTTCATGCGCTATAATCGCATCCGCAAAGCTTTTCTGGGTTGCACCCTCGTTGGTGCGGCTGGTCTTGCCGTCGCTCCCGCCGTTGCCCAGACGCCTTATGATGGACTCTGGAATGTGACCATTGTGACCAAGTCCGGGACCTGCGAACCGTCGGCACACTCGACCCTTACCGTCGCAGACGGTAGGATTTCCGCCCCCGGCGCCGAGGTATCCGGCACCATCGGACGGGAGGGACTTGTGCGCGTGTCCATCAATGGTGCATATGCGAACGGCCAGCTCAGTGGCAATGCCGGAGGGGGGAAGTGGAATGGAGCATCTGCGGGCGTACCGTGCAGCGGTCGGTGGGAAGCGTCACGGCAATAAAGCAGGCCAAGTGGCTTCTCCCTTTGCAATCGCGCGACGGCTGATCCTCGCCGTCGTCGCCTTGTTTGCAGTCTCCGTATTCAGTACCGCGAGCCATGCGCAATCGGGACCGTTCGCCGGCCTGGCCGGCAACTGGTCGGGCACGGGTACGGTCACGCTGGACGACGGGTCTACCGAAAGAATTCGCTGTCGTGCATCTTACGCGGTGGGCAATGGCGGCACCGGCCTCAATCAGACCCTCACCTGCGCCAGCGACAGCTACAAATTCAATCTCACCACCAATGTCACAGCGCAGGGGTCCGCCCTGTCCGGGACATGGAGTGAAACCAGCCGAAACATCAACGGCCTGATCCAGGGCCGCGGCGGCAACGGCAATTTTGAGGTCGTGGCAACGGCGCCGGCATTCTCTGCCAACATCGCCCTGACAACGCGGGGCAACAAGCAGTCCGTGGTCATCAAGGCCGAGAGCCAGTTCAAGGGCGCCTCGATTTCGCTGTCCCGTATCTGACTTTTGTTTATTTGAGCGTGATTTGCCGGCGGAGAATTTCCGCCGGCATTCTGTTGATGCGCGATCAAGCTACGGCGCCGGAACGAACGCGGTGACTTCGATCTCCACCTTCGCACGGGCATCGACCAGGCCTCCGATGTAGAGCAGCGTCGAGGGCGGGAAATTTCGCCCGAGCGTCTCGCGCCAGGCGGCGCCAATACCAGCCCCCGCCGCTTCGTATTCGCCGCGGCTGGTCAAATACCAGGTCAGCCGGACGATGTGCTCGGGACCGGCTCCAGCCTCCACCAGCAATGTGATGATCCTTCGCAGCGCGACAGCAACCTGCCCGGCCATCTCGGGTTGATATTCACCCTTTTCGTCGCCGCCGGTCTGGCCGGCCAGCACGATCCATCGGCCGGGACCATCGACCGCGACGCCGTGCGAAAAGCCGCGCGGTTTTGACCATTCGGCCGGTTGCAAGATACGCATCGGCAGGTTCTCCTCGTTATCGGGAACGACCAGCAGCATAAACGGCAAAACCCTTAGCACCGATCGCACGACCTCTCCCACCGCAAAGTGAGGCGCAAACCTGCATCGGCATATCTGCACGTTGCAAATCGGCGCGAGGTCGCCGATACCGCCTGCCCGCTCCACCTTTCTCATTGCGTTCCCGCGACATGAACGGCACTCCCCGCTGATGGACCGAACACCTTCGAAACCAAAGGCCGCATGGTGGATGGCGGGCTGGCTCTGCCTGATGCTGATCGTGGTGGTCGCCGGCCGCGAGACGACGCGCGAACTGAACGTGTTTCAGATCATGGAGGTGCGCTGCTTCCTCGGCTTCTTCATGCTCTACCCGCTGATCCGCATCAGCGGAGGTTTCGCCGCGATGAAGACGTCGCGGCCGCTGCAGCATGTCGGGCGCAATCTCATTCACTACGCCGCACAGCTCGGCTGGTTCTTCGCATTGACGCTGATCTCGCTGGGACAGGTGGTCGCGATCGAGTTCACCATGCCGATCTGGACCGCGATCCTGGCCGCGAGCTTTCTCGGTGAACGCATGACGGCCTGGAAGATCTCGGCGATCGTCCTCGGCGTGGTTGGCGTTATCGTCATCGTTCGCCCGGCGACCGGCGAGATCAATCCCGGTCAACTGATCGCCATCGCGGCAGCCGTGGGATTCGGTGTCTCCGTCGCCATGATGAAATCACTGACCCGCACCGAAACCACCGTGGCGATTATTTTCTGGATGCTGGTGATCCAGTTCGTGGCCGGATTTATCCCCACGCTCTATGTCTGGAAATCGCCCTCCATGTACGCCTGGGGATGGATGGTGGTGATCGCGTTCTGCGGCACGTTTTCCCACTATTGCATGGCGCGTGCGATGCTGCATGCCGATGCAACCGTGGTGTTGCCGATGGATTTCCTGCGCGTGCCGCTGACCGCGACCGTCGGCTGGCTGATTTATTCGGAGCGGCTGGATATCTTCACCGTGCTCGGCGCGGCACTGATCCTCACCGGCAATCTCCTGAACCTGAAAGCCCCCGGCCCGGTTGCCTTGCGCGTCGGAACCTGATCGGCGCGCGCCGTTTCAGCATCGGCGGCGAGGCTATTTACCCGCCGCCTTTCGAAGGGCGTCATTGATCCGGTCCTGCCAGCCGGGCCCGCCCTCCTGGAAGTGTTCGAGAACGTCCTGATCGATCCGCAGCGAGACCAGTTCCTTGACGCTGGGAAGCGCGGCTTTCTTCGGCGGCAGTTCCGGCGTCTTGGTGGTCGCCTTCTTGAACACAGACTCGGCTTCGGTACGTGCATCGTTCAGTGTTCGCGGTCGTCGCGGTTGATCAGCCACAGCTAGATTCCCTCAAACAGCGCCGTCGACAGATAGCGTTCGGCGAATGACGGCACGATCGCCAGAATGGTCTTGCCGGCGTTTTCCGGCCGCTTGGCGATCGCCAGCGCCGCGGCGATGGCCGCGCCCGAGGAGATGCCGCCCGCAATGCCCTCGTTGCGCGCCAAAGCGCGAGAGGTTTCGATCGCGGTTGCGCTGTTGATCTTGACGATTTCGTCGATGACGGAACGGTCGAGGATGTCGGGAATGAACCCGGCGCCGATCCCCTGGATCTTGTGCGGGGAATGCTGACCGCCCGACAGCACCGGGCTTTCCTCGGGCTCGACGGCCACGATCCGCAGCGAAGGCTTGCGCGGTTTCAGCACCTGCCCGACCCCGGTGATGGTGCCGCCGGTGCCGACCCCGGCGACAAAGAAATCGATGTTGCCGCCGGTATCGTTCCAGATTTCCTCTGCGGTGGTGCGGCGGTGAATTTCGGGATTGGCGAGGTTCTTGAACTGCTGCGGCATCACGGCGTTGGGCGTGGTTCGCACCAGTTCTTCCGCGGTTGCGATCGAGCCTTTCATGCCCTGGGCTGCCGGCGTCAGCACGATTTCAGCTCCGAGGAACGCCAGCATCTTGCGCCGCTCGATCGACATCGATTCCGGCATCACCAGCTTCAGCCGGTAGCCGCGCGACGCGGCGACGAAAGCCAGCGCGATCCCGGTATTGCCCGAGGTCGGCTCGATCAGCACGGTATCGGCGTTGATCACACCGGCCTTTTCCATCGCGATGATCATCGCCGCACCAATGCGGTCCTTCACGCTCGCCGCCGGATTCAAATATTCCAGCTTGGCGAGAATGGTCGCATGCGCCCCGTGCAGCTGCGGCAAGTTGCGCAGGCGCACGATCGGTGTATCGCCGACCGCGTCCACAATGCTGTCGAAAACACGGCCCCGGCCGGGACGGTGCACTGCACTCGGTGTGGGCGATGCCTCCATGATGGACTCCTGTGGCCGCGATGATGAGGATTTAAAGGCATTATTAAAGGCTCTTCTCCATTAGGGGCTGCACATGCCGGTGTGCAAGTCTGAATCCGGCGCGTCACAAATTCGCTGCATTGCAAAATTCGGAAACGAGCTAAATAACGCAGAACCAACGCATTTGTGTTGCGACATCGTCAAACAAATCAGTGTATGCTGGCGCTCAGGTTCAGAACGCAGGGAGGTCACGATGCCAGCAATTGCTGAAGTCCTGTCGACCGTCACGCATAGCCCCGATCCGCGTGGTTGCGACCTGCCGACCTGTCCTGTCTGCGCGGATTCGATGGTGGCTGCGGAAGCTTCCGCCTATCTCGCCGACAACGTCGTGAGCTATCTGTGGACTTGCGATACCTGCGGTTATGGTTTCGTGACCAAGCATTCGCTCAAACGATTGGTCTGCAATTAAGCTTTCGATAACGTTTCGACCGATCGCATCTCGGCGTATCCGATATATCAGCGTAACGCGATATCGCCCCGCGCCCAGCCGGCGCGGGTCCGGTCACGAAAACTCTCGAAGGTTCCGGCCGCAATCGCGTCCCTGATGTCCTGCATCAGGCGCTGATAATAGGCGATGTTGATTTCCGACAGCAGCATCGCCCCCAGCGTCTCGCCCGACCTCACCAGATGATGCAGATAGGCGCGTGAATAGTCCCGGGTTGACGGCCATGCGCTTTCGTCGTCGAGCGGCCGTGGATCGTCGGCGTGGCGGGCGTTGCGCAGATTGATCTGGCCGAACCGCGTGAACGCCATCCCGTGACGGCCGTTGCGCGTCGGCATCACGCAATCGAACATGTCGACGCCGCGCGCGACCGCCTCCAGGATGTCTTCGGGGGTGCCGACGCCCATCAAATAGCGCGGCCGGTCCTGCGGCAGGATCGGCATCACCTCCTCGATCATCGCGAGCATGACCGATTGCGGTTCGCCGACCGCGAGACCTCCGATCGCGTAACCGTGAAAACCGGTCTCGACCAGACCCCGCGCGCTGGCCCGGCGAAGCTCCGGCACGTCGCCGCCCTGGGCGATGCCGAACAGCATGTATCCGGGTGCCGCGGTCTCGAACGCACGCTTGCTGCGTTCGCCCCAGCGCAACGACAGCTGCATCGCCCGTTCGATATCGGCGCGCTCGGCCGGCAGCCTCACGCATTCGTCCAGCTGCATGGCGATATCGGAGCCGAGCAGCCGCTGCACCTCGATCGAGCGTTCGGGCGACAGCTCGACCTTGGCGCCGTCGATGTGCGAGCGAAAAGTCACCGCGTGTTCGCTGAGCTTGCGCAACTGCGCCAGCGACATCACCTGGAAGCCGCCGGAATCCGTCAGCATCGGCCCGTTCCAGCGGGTGAAGGTCTGCAATCCCCCGAGCGCGGCGATGCGCTCGGCGCCCGGCCGCAGCATCAGGTGATAGGTATTGCCGAGCACGATATCGGCGCCGGCATCGCGGACATCGCGCCAGTGCACGCCCTTCATCGCACCCGATGTCCCGCACGGCATGAAGGCCGGCGTTCGCACCACGCCGTGCGGTGTCGTCAACCGGCCGGTGCGGGCGTGGCCGTCGCGGCCCCTAAGTTCGAAATAATTGGCCAAGGTCATGGGCTGGCCTTAGCACGAAACAGCAGGCAGGCGTCGCCGTAGGAATAAAACCGGTAGCCGTCGCCAATGGCATGGGCATAGGCCCGTTGCATGCTGTCGAGACCGCTGAAGGCCGACACCAGCATGAACAGCGTCGAGCGCGGCAAATGAAAATTGGTCAGGAGAATATCGACCGCGCGAAACCGATAGCCCGGGGTGATGAAGATCGCGGTCTCCCCGGCGAACGGCTGGATCGTGCCGTCTTCCGCCGCCGCACTTTCCAACAGCCGCAGCGACGTGGTGCCGACGGCGACGATGCGGCCACCTGCGGCGCGCGCCGCATTCAACGCATGCGCCGTTTCGGCAGCGATGGTGCCCCATTCGGAATGCATCTTGTGGCCGGCGGTATCGTCGACCTTGACCGGCAGGAAGGTCCCTGCCCCGACATGCAGCGTGATCCGGTGAATGGCGATGCCGCGTTCACGCAGCGCGCGCTCCAGCGCCGGGGTGAAATGCAGGCCGGCGGTCGGCGCCGCGACCGCACCCTCGTTGGCGGCGAACATGGTCTGATAGTCGGCGGCGTCGCGCTCGTCGGGCGCGCGCTTTGAAGCGATATAAGGCGGCAGCGGCGGGCTGCCGAGATCGGCGATGGCCTGATCGAGTGCCGGTCCGTGAAATGAAAACGACAGCGTGATCTCGCCGTCACTGCCCTTGTGCTCGACCTGCGCGTCGAGATGGCCGAGCAGGCAAACCTTGCCCTCATTGCCGAAACGAACCACATCGCCCGGCGACAGCTTCTTGGCCGGCTTGACCAGCGCCTGCCAGCGCGAGCCGTCGAGGCGCTTGATCAATGTCGCCTCGATCTTGGGTTCGGTGTCGCGGCCGATGCGGCGGCCCTTGAGCTGGGCCGCTATCACCCTGGTATCGTTCACCACAAGCTGATCGCCCGGCTGCAGCAACAGCGGCAAATCCGCGACGCTGCGGTCGTGCAAAACCCCATCGGGCTGCACGATCAGCAGCCGCGCGGAATCCCGCGGGCTCGCCGGGCGCAGCGCGATACTGCCGGCGGGAAGTTCGAAGTCGAAGAGATCGGTGCGCATGGCCTCACAACGTCATTCCGGAGGCTGCGCGAAGCGCGGCAATCCGGAATCTCGAGATTCCCCGATGTGCAATGGCACATCTGAGGTTCATGCTTCGCATGCCCCGGAATGACTCTTCATATCACTCCGCGTCCGCGGCCATATGCGCCTTGATGATCTTGTCCGGGTCCTTGACCGGCTCGCCGCGCTTGATCTTGTCGACGTTCTCCATGCCCGACGTCACAGCCTTCAGTTTCTTGCCGGAACCGCCGGTGCCGGTGCCCTGCGGACATCCGGTTTGCGCCATGAAACCTTCGATCACGCGGTGAAACACGATGCCGTCGTAAAACCCCTCGCGCACCAGTTCCTTGATCCGCGCCACATGGCCCGGCGCGAGGTCGGGCCGCATTTCGATGGTAACGGGGCCCTGGGTGGTTTCGAGGATCAAAGTATTTTCGGTATCAGCCATGCTCTCTTCTCTATGGGTTGGGGTGGAACTTTCCGGTTGCGAAATTGGACGGTGAACGGACGGCCGGCAACGGCGCCGGCCATCCCTTCCGTAAATGGCATCGGCGTGCAGCGCTGCAACGCCTCCATGACCGCGATACGGTAGATCAGCCGGTCGTTATCGGTGGCCTGTGCCGATTCATAGGTGATCCTCGGATGGCCAAGAATGTCTCCCGCGCGGTTGAAGCTCACAATCACGGTGATGTCGATATCGGGATTGGCGCTCGACGCCGGCGGCGGCCTCCAGCAGGTTCGCAGCCTCGCAAACACGTCGCGGATGGTATCGACCTGCGCCGGATCGGCCTGCGTAGAGGTCGACGACAACAGCAGCGCCGCTGCGAACCGGAACCGCCGATTGCGACGCGGCGCCACCGCCGGTCACTTGATGTCGGATGCGACCTGCACCTTCACCATCTTGTCGGGATCGGTCACGCTGCCGCCGGCCGATCCCGGCGGGGCCTTCTTGAGCTTATCGATCACGTCCATGCCCGACACCACTTCACCGATTACGGTGTACTGGCCGTTCAGGGCCGGGGCGTCGGCGAACATGAAGAAGAACTGCGAATTCGCGGTATCGACGCTGTCGCCGCGCCTGGCCATGCCGACGATCCCGCGCTTGAACGGAACGTTGGAGAATTCCGCCTTCAGGTTGGGATATTTCGAACCGCCGGTGCCATTGAAATTCTGACCGTCGCCGGTTTGCGCCATGAAGCCATCCATCACGCGGTGGAACGGGACGTTGTTGTAATAGCCCTCGCGCGCCAGCTGCTTGATCCGTTCGGCGTGCTGTGGCGCGAGATCGGTTCGCAGCTTGAACACGATCCGGCCCTTGGTGGTGTCGATCACGATCGCGTTCTGCTTGTCGAGATTGGCAGGAAGCGGCTGCGCGATGGCGGGAGCCGCGCAGATCAGCGCGGCGAGAACGGCGAGAATTCGGATCATGAAGGCTCCAAAAGAGGTAAAAGCTAGCCGGCGAGCTTGGTCTTGAGACGTTTGGCGACGGCCTTGGGTACGAAGTTCGAGACGTCGCCACCCATACCCGCGATCTGACGCACCAGTGTGGCGGTGATCGGGCGGACGGTCGGCGACGCCGGCAGGAAAACCGTCTGGACGTCCGGCGCCATGGTCTCGTTCATGCCCGCCATCTGCATCTCGTAGTCGAGGTCGGTTCCGTCGCGCAGGCCGCGAATGAGGATGGTAGCGCCGGACCGCTTCGCGGCTGTGACGACGAGGTCATCATAGGTGATGGCCTCGAAGGCACACCCGGCGCTGGCGGCCACCGGCCCAAACACCTCCTTGA
The DNA here is from genome assembly GCF_050014615.1 of Bradyrhizobium sp. GTDB lineage: Bacteria > Pseudomonadota > Alphaproteobacteria > Rhizobiales > Xanthobacteraceae > Bradyrhizobium. Next base: position 20,502 of record NZ_JBEKCZ010000098.1, read on the forward strand.
CCATCTCCAGCCGTTCCTCGGTCGAAAACAGCGGCTTTTTGCCGGGATGGATGCCGATGGCGACGACCAGCCGGTCGCACAGGCCGACGGCATGCCGGACCACGTCCAGATGGCCGTTGGTGACGGGGTCGAATGAGCCGGGATACAGCGCGGTGCGGGGCATAAATCCGTCTACCGCGCCCCGGGCGGCCCCGCAAGCCGGTCCGGTTCCCGGTTTTCGGCGCAAATGGCCCGGTTTTATATTTCGTCGGCCACTGAACCAGTTCGGGGGGTGGCGCGTCTTCTAGGCGACCCGGCTTTGTTTCGTCCGGAATGGGCGACGAAACAAAACTCCGGCGCGACGAAACCATTTTGGCATCTGGCGAAGACATCCGGAAACCGGCGCTGCGTATCAGTTAACCAACCAAACGACGGGCCAAAAGGCCCAATGACAGGGGACCGTCATGATCAAGACTCTTACAGCAGTCGTGATTGCTGCGTTTGTCGCCACCGCGCTTACCGTTCTTCCCGGTTTTGCCCCGCAGGTCGAAGCCAGCGTGCCGCACGCCCTCGCCAAGGGTGACCGGCTTGATATCCACAGCGTGGGTTCGGGCTGTTCGCAGAAAGCCTGGCCGAATTTCGAAGCTTCCTGCCTGCGCGTCGCCGGAACCAAGACCAAGACCGTGATCCGGGAAGCCCGCTTGGTCACCGCCGACCGCACGCCATAAAGCGCGCAGCGGAACCAAGGTCGAAGCATCAGGATCGAAGTTTTCGAACAGGCTGGACCGCCGCCCGGCAAATCCAAGCTCGTTGAGTTCTTCACGCGTGGTTCGGGCGCCCGTTTGGGCGCCTGAACCATGTGCAAACCGCGGATGACCGCATTCGTCTTCAGACGACGGCGCCGGATTGCTTTATGCCTGCTTTTCATTGGCATCCGAATCAATCACGATTTCTCGCGCCAACAGCTTTGAAATATACGCATGGATAGCGATCGGCACCGCACGGCTCCCGAAAGCAAGGGAACTGTCCCGAATGGTGTGGACGCCAAGTCGCCCTCGGCGTTGAGCGATTTGGGACGCCGTCTGTTGCTCGCAGGCCTGACGGCCGAGGCCGATAATTGCGGTCGGCTGGCTTTGGCGATCGATCCACGGCACGGGGATTCCCTGCGTTTGATGGGAGATATCTGCCTTCACTCGGGGCAACCGGATCAGGCGATCGAATGGATTGCCCGCGCCGTCGGGATCGCCCCCGAAGCCGAGCACGTTTCAGCTCTCGGGATGGCGCTGCGGCGGTCGGGAAGACTGGAGGACGCTGCAAAGGCCTACGACAAAGCCATATCGCTCCAGCCCGAGAATGCGGAGCTTTGGAAAGATCTAGCCACTGTATTGGTGGATCTTAACCGTCCGGACGAGGCTTTTCTGGGCCTGCAACACGCGCTCAAGCTGCGCCCGCGCTATGTCGATGCCGCAAATCTCTGCGGCCTGCTGCTCTACCGGAGCGGAAGAAATTCGGAAGCGCTCGATCATTTCAATCTTTCGATCGAAGTCGACCCGTCGCAGGCGGACGCGCTTCATCTGCGCGCTCTGGTCCATATGAATTTAGCGAGGCTCGAAGAAGCGGAGGCGGACAACCGGGCGTCGCTGCAATTGAATCCAGCGGACGCCGATACCCACAATAATCTTGGAACCGTGCTTCAGAAGCTGGGTCGATATCAGGAGTCGCTCGCGTGCTACGACCTGGCCATTGCGCTTCGCCCCAACTTCATGCTGGCGCTGAAAGGCAAGGCCAGTTCGCTGGTTGAGCTTCGCAGGACAGACGAGGCTTCCGCGTGCTACGCGCGATACCTGGCGCATGATCCCGAAAATGCCGATGCGCGATGGAATTTGGCGCTGCTGCAGATGCAGGTCGGCGATTTCGAGGCGGGCTGGGTCGGGCGTGAAGCCAGGTGGCAGACCGGAATGATGCGTGACCCCATACTGCCTCAGCCGCTCTGGCTGGGGGATCGCTCGATCGAAGGGGCGACCATCCTGCTCTACGGGGACGAGGGTATCGGAGATACCTTCCACTTCGCGCGTTATATTCCCATGGTGGCCGATCTCGGCGCCCGGGTTATCGTCGCCGTCGCCGATCCGATCTGCTCCCTGCTATCCCGGCTGGATGGCGTCGCTCAATGCATCCCCAAGACGTCGGCGTTGCCGGCATTCGATACCCATTGTCCGATTTCCAGCCTGCCATTGGCGTTCAAAACGACGCTGGAGACGATACCGTCCGTCGTGCCCTATCTTCCTGCGCCCGACCAGGACCGCGTGAAGCAATGGGAACAACGGCTTGGCCCTCACACCAGGTTCCGCGTCGGGTTGGTCTGGTCCGGGAATCCAAGTCATGCCAACGATCACAATCGTTCGATGCCGTTGCGTGATCTGAGCAAAATTCTGGATCTCGACGCCACCTTTGTCAGTTTGCAGAAGGAGCTGCGGGACGCCGACAGGGAGGTGCTCGCCGGCAGTGGCATCGTTGACATGACGGAAAATCTTGCGGATTTCGAGCAGACGTCGGCGCTGGCCGCCTGCCTGGACCTTGTCATCTCGGTCGACACCAGTGTGGCGCACCTTGCGGGCGGGCT
>NZ_JBEKCZ010000099.1:0-18889 GCF_050014615.1 Bradyrhizobium sp.
TGTTTGTAACGAAGATGAACGCCTTAGCCGCAAACCTGCACGCGGCGGATTCGCCAGCCATAGCCGTCCCAGAAGCGCTGCCGCTGCCAGTAGCAGCCGGGGGTCGCCGCCACATAGGCCGGGCCGCCATAGTAACCGTAGCCGGGTCCATAATAGCCGGGTCCGTATCCATAATAGCCAGGGCCGGCAGCAATCGCGCCGCCGACGATGGCGCCGCCAATCAATCCGCCAGCGACAGCGGCGCCCAGATATCGTTGCGCGTGGGCAGGGGCGGGCGCGGCCACGGCCGAAACGGCCAGGGTGGCGACGGCAGCCAGTGCCATCAATGTTTTCCTCATGGCATCACCTTTCTGATTGAGCAGGACAGCGGATATAGCGGGTTATCGCAGGGAAAGTTCCACATTTCACTTGAATGATCAATGAACGAGGTCGCCATATTTGGCGACAAATATGGGCTATTGCGGGGCTTTTTGCGGCGCAAAAGTCTTCCCCGGCGCAACGGTGGCTAGCCATGAGTCATGGCTGACGGCCTTCGGAATTGCGCTCGGCGGGACGTCGCTGATCTACCTCTTGGCGACGCGACCGGGCTGCCGGCGCCGTCGGGGGCGGTCGTGACGGCGGTAGCGAATAGCGGTCTGCCAGTTCCAGCAACGACCAGTATTTCTACGTAAATATTCCCGAGGTTTTTTAGATTCATTCCAGTCTGACCAGCGCATCAGTTTGGAATCACTTGAAAAGACGGTTTTTCCTTTTGCATCCCGCCGCGGTCTTAAATATCGAATGGGCACCGTTTCATCGAAGGGCCCCCGGCTTCATGATTGTCTGTTCCTGCAACGTCCTCAGCGACCATGATGTCCGTAGTGCCGTCGAGTCAGCAGAAGACCTTCCCCGAAGTGCCAAGCAGATCTATGGCTGCCTCGGCTGCAGTGCCGAATGCGGCCGTTGCGCGCGCACCATCAAGACCATTATCGACGAGGCGCTAGGCGCTTGCGCCAAGGCCTGCTGCTCCGGATGCCCGCACGGCCGGACCGAGACGCATCGGCACGCCCACGAGCACATCCGCGCCGATTTATCCCTCGAAGCGGCGGTCTGAAGCCTGAAAATATCGCTGGTTTTTTCCGGCCGGCCCGCCCGGCAGCCGCCTGCTGCCGCCTGTTCCGTGACCAGCCCAAGACCAACTCAAATCGATCCCGGACAAACCGCTTACACTCGGCTGGATCATGCGCTAGTAGCGTTTGGAGTTATTTTTTGAGGGCCGTCCCAAATGGCCCCGGCAGCGAGAGTGCATCATGCAGGGCGACGCAAAAGTCATCGATTATCTCAACAAGGGTTTGCGCAGCGAGCTCACCGCCATCAACCAGTACTGGCTGCATTATCGGCTGCTGAACAATTGGGGCCTGTTGGAAATGGCCAAGGTCTGGCGCAAGGAATCCATCGAGGAGATGAACCACGCCGACCGCTTCACCGACCGCATCCTGTTTCTCGACGGCTTTCCCAACATGCAGGTGCTCGATCCCTTGCGGATCGGCCAGGACGTCAAGGAAATCATCGAATGCGATCTTGCCGCCGAGGTCGGTGCGCGGGCGCTCTACCAGGAGGCGGCGACCTACTGCCACGGCGTCAAGGACTACGTCTCGCGCGACCTGTTCGAAAGCCTGATGAAGGACGAGGAGCATCACATCGATTTCCTCGAAACCCAGCTTGATCTGATCAAGCGGATCGGGCTCGAGCTCTACACCCAGAAGCATGTCGGCGGGCTCGAGAGCGAGAGCTAGGATAGCCGTAGCTTATATCGTCGTCCCGGCGAACGCCGGGACCCATAACCACCGGCTGTAATTGTTGTGGAAGGTCTTTCCCACCGTCATTCAAATGATGGGACACGGCGTATGGGTCCCGGATCGCGCGGAGCCTGTCATCGGGCGGCGCTTCGCGCCGACCCGTTGGCTTGTCCGGGACGACAGGTTCAGGGACCGATCGCTCACAACTGCGTCTTGTAGCGCGCCTCGACTTCGGCCTGGGTTTCCGGTCTGTCGAGCTTGGTCTGGTCGTGGATCACCTGGCTGATGCTGGGAAACACCTCGCGTTCGACCCTTGCATCTTGTGACCACAGGCGCGAGCGCATCAGCGCCTTGCCGCAGTGAAAATAGGCCTCGTGCACATCGATGCTCAGCACCGCGCGCGGCAGCTTGCCGAATTCCTCCATCGCGGCCAAAAGCTCCGGCGCCGCCGAGAGCTTGCCCTTGCCGCCGACGCGAAGCGTCTCGTCGATCCCGGGCACGAAGAAGATCAGCTGCACGAAGCCTGAGCCCTCGACGATGTTCCTGAAGCTGTCGATCCGGTTGTTGCCCGAGCGATCCGGCATCAGAAGCCGGTTCGGACCTGCGACATTGACAAAACCGGGATTGCCGCCGCGCGGCGAGGCATCGACGCTGCCGTCGGAGCCCGACGTCGCCAGCACGCAGAACGGCGACATCGCGATGAACTTCCTGGCGTGAAGGTCGATCTCCGGGCGCGCCTTGGCGATCACGCGCGGCGAGGGTTTTGGGTAAATCGATGCGAGGTCGCAGGCTGCGAGGTCGGTCAAGTGCCGTCTCCTGAAAGGGGTGACGGGCCGAAGGATATCATCGCGATATTCCGCCGGCCACCTTTTATCACCGCGCCGCGACGCCAGCGCGGTTGGATCAGACCTCGATGCCAGGCCGACCTCACACCGCGTCCGCCGGCACGAAGCAACTGATCACGATGCTGCCGCGGTGATGCACATACCACACCACGGCCTCGCCGACCGGATTGCCGCGGTCGCGGATGATGGCGCGATCGGGCACCGCCATCCACTGGCCTTCGATCGGCACCCAGTAGGCGCCTTCGCGAAAATCATATTCGGTGCGATGCCCATCGGAGATGTCGCAACAGGGCACGCCGTTCGGCGCCATCACGCCCTTGAACCAGGCGCGGATATCGGCGGGAACGTTCTCGTATTGACCGTTGTCGAAGGCGAGCGCCACGCTCGTCAGCGCGGACAAGCACGCCAGCAAGATGATCTGCGCGAACCTTCGCATGCGATCCTCCACAGCATTGCTCGCACCATCGTCGCATGCCGTTTTTTGCGGCAACCACGAATCGTAAAGCGAATGCAATTAAGCCTGAGCTGTCAGGTGGATGCACGCTCAAAAAATATGCGAAGCGCGGCGCAGCAAATTTGGTGCGATGCGAAATCCAAGAGAATTCACATCGCGCGCTGTGGCGCCGTCTGCAGCAATTCCTGCAGGGGCTGTTTGTAGAACGCCGCGTCGCCGGTGGTGAGATGTCCGCGCGTCTGCGGGCTTGCGGGGATCAGATAGAGCTGGGCGTTCTTGATGCGCTTCAACGCGGCTTCAGTAACGCCGGTCTCGGGCGGATTGCGTTCGTCATCGGCGGCATTGATCGCCAGCAATGTGGCCGCGATCCGCTCCAGCCCGGATGGGTTGTAATCGTGCGAGGCTTCCCACTGATAGATGAAGTCGTTGGCGTCTGATGTCACCGGCGTCGCCAGCCGGTCGTCGACCATCTTGTCGGCCTTGGCCGCTGATGGCGCCAGCGCCTGATAATTGAGCGTGCCGCCGGCGGAGGCGAGGCCATAGGCGGTAACAGCGTATTTCATCATCCGCGGCTGCGCGGTGTAATGGCCATTGTTGTAGTCGGGATCGTTGCGGATGGTCTCGATCATGATCCGGCGCAGCATCCAGTTGCGCGCCGCCATCTCGGTCGGCTGCGCCGCCATCGGCACCAGCGCATCCATCATGTCAGGGTATTTGGTGGCCCACAGCCAGGTGTGCATGCCGCCCATCGAATTGCCGATCACGAGCCGCAGATGCCTGATGCCGAGGCCTTCCTTGATGAGTCGATATTGCGCGTCGACCATGTCGTCGTAGTCGTATTTCGGGAACGCCGTCTTCATGCCGTCGGACGGCTTTGACGATTTGCCGTGGCCGATGCCGTCGGGAATGATGATGTAATATTTCGACGCATCGAGCGGCTGGCCGGGGCCGAACAACTCGCCGGCAAAGGCCGGCGTCAGCATGCTCAACGCCGAGCCGCCGGAACCATGCAGCACCAGCACCGGCTGGCCGGTCGGCTCACCCACCGTCGTGTAGTGCAGCCGCAGCTCCGGCAGGGTCTCGCCGGTGTGGAATTTGAAATCCCTCGCGGTCCAGTCGCCTTGCTTCGGGGTGGGATAGTCCGCCGCCAGCGCGGTCAAGGAAGTCATTGCCAGGATAGTTGCCAAGGTAATCGCCGAGAGTGCCGATAGCGCCGCGCGCAAACATGTCATGATGCGTTTCCTCAGGCACGCGGCCGCGTCGCCAAGATCGCTCGCGGCCTACGGCTAGTCCTCGACATCGGTTTCGGGACGGTCGCTGCCGGAAGCGGTCTCGGTATGCCACTTGCCGTCGGATGTCTCGTATTCGATCGCCTCGGTGCGGCCGGGCACGCGTTGTTCGGCGGCGGCGCGGCGGGCGGCGGCAAGGGCCGCGGCATGACTGGGGAAGGCTTCCGAAAATACGCCGCTGACGGTATAGGCCCAGCCGCCGTCATGCTGGACGATCTTGTAGGTGACGTGGCTCATCGGGAACTCGCTTTTGTTGGCGTGGGTACGGCGACAGGGGGGAATGCGTGGCTTATTCTAGAGCATGATCCGGAAAAGTGGGAACCGGTTTTGCGAAAAGATCATGCCGCGATGTCGGATTTTGCGCCCGCCGATCGTCTGGAAGGGTGCCCCCAATGGAAGGAGAAGACAAATGTGCCGCAACATCAAGACGCTGTTCAATTTCGAGCCGCCCGCGACCGAGGACGAAATTCAGGCCTCGGCGCTGCAGTTCGTGCGAAAGCTCTCCGGCTTCAACAAGCCGTCGCAGGCCAATGCCGAGGCGTTCGACCGCGCGGTCGCGGAAGTCGCGGCGTCGGCGCGGCGCCTCATGGTATCGCTTCACACCCACGCCCCGGCGCGCGACCGCGAGATCGAGGCCGAGAAGGCCAAAGAACGCTCGAAGCTGAGATTCGGGTGAGGATCGCGCCGGCGCGCTGCGATCCCCGTCAAACCCGGCATCGGGGAATGCCTGCACAACTGAGGAAGTACTTATGATCTGGTATGTCTATGTCGCATGGCTGTTCGCCGGCGCGTTTCTCGCCAACGCCATCCCGCACATCGTGCAGGGCATCAGCGGCAACCGGTTCCAGACCCCGTTCGCGTCGCCTTCCGGCGTCGGCGAATCCTCGGCCACCGTCAATGTGATCTGGGGTTTTGTGAATGTCGCGATCGGCGGAACGCTGTTGTACATCTTCCTGCCGCAACTGCCGCCGCCTTGGCCATTATGCGTCACGGCGCTGATCGGCGCGCTGGTGATGGCGCTGTGGCTGGCCAATCATTTCGGCAAGGTGCGGAATTCGCCGCCGCATCCGTGACGACCGGTCGCCGCAGCGCCCGCGCCGATCACTTCTTGTGCTTGTCTTTGTCCTTGTGCTTTTTTTTCTTCTTGTGGTCGTCGTCCTCGTCGTCGGAGGCATCGCCATCCTCCTCCGCCTCCAGCGCCGCTTGCTCGCTGGCGAGACGCTCAGTGGCCAGAAGACGTTCAGCGGCTTCCAGCTCGGCCGCCTCGAACTCGCGCTGGCGCTTGTAGTCTTCCCAGGCATCGAACAACAGATGCAGCCATGGCATCACCTGCTCGATCGAAGGCAATTGGCCGGGCGGACCGGGCTCGCCGCGCGGACCGGCTTCGCCCTGCACGCCGGGCTTGCCCTGCGGACCGGCTTCGCCGCGCGGGCCCGGCGCTCCCGGCTTTCCTGGCAGACCGGCCTTGCCCTGCGGTCCGGCCTTGCCGCGCGGCCCCTCCAGACCGGGACGTCCGGGATGGCCCTGCGGTCCGGGGCGCCCCGGCTCACCGCGCGGGCCCTGCGGCCCCTGTCGTCCCTGCCGGCTCGCTGTGTCGTCCGCCACCTTCGTATTCTCCCGCTGATTTCGCAGCTTTCCTTAGCAGAGGTTCGATGACAGCAGCAATTGCGTGGTGCGCCTGTGCTGACGTGATCAACATCAATCACGATCGAAGCTGGTGCGGCGTTCGTCGCGCGGATTACGCCGCGTCCCATACCACCGGCAGATTGAGCAGCCCGCGAAACGCCCAGCCACCGATCCGCACCGGCTCGGAAGGGTCCAGCCGCAAATTGTTCAACCGCCCGAAAATACCAGGCAAGGCCACATCAGCCACCATCGCGCGCGAGGCAAAGGCGCCGGCGCAATAATGCGGGCCGGCGCCGAACGCGATGCTCTTGCCGTGATCGCGCGTGACGTCGAAGGCATCGGGATTGCGAAAGCAGGCCTCGTCGCGATTGGCCGAGCCGAACATGAAGAAGACGCGATCCTCCGGCTCGAAATCGACGCCGCCATAGGACCAGGGTTTGGCGACCCGGCGCGGCGACATTCCGATCGGCGCGATCCAGCGCGCATATTCCTCGAACACGTCGATCCATTTCGCCTTTCCCGCATCGACCAGCGCGCGCTGATCGGGGTGGGTCAGCAGCGCCCAGATCGTGCCGGAAATGGCGTCGCGCGGCTCGTTCTGCCCGCCTGAGATCGCCAGCTTGATGTTGGCGCGGATGCTGTCCATGGGTTGGCCGGCCGACAGCAGCACGCTGAGGATCGAGGCATCGGGGTGCCGGGTCACCACCGGCACCATGTCGTCGATCGCGGCATCGATATCAGCGGTGGCGGCGTGGCAGCGCGCCTCTATTTCGGCGTTGCCGCTGTAATTGGCGATGCCGTCGATCATCGCCTGCGACCACGCGTCCATGTCCTGGTAGCGCATGTTGGTGAGACCGGTGATGTCCTTCAGGCACTCGGCCGACAGCGGCAGCGCGAACGCCTTGCACAGATCGGCGCGGCCGGCGGGCGCAAGTGCGGCGAGGATGCGGTCGGCATGGGCCTGAAACTGCCGGCTCCAGGTGTCGCGCACCGTGCGCGGCGACACCGCGGGAAACATCGCCGCGCGCTCCGACATGTGCGCGTCGCCGTCCTTGCGCATCATGTTGTGGCCCATCAGCCGGTTCATCAGGCCGGCCGGCTGATGCGATGAAAACACGTCGATGCGTTTCTCCTGGCTGAAAATATCGTCGCGCCGCGTAAACACCGTCGATCCCAGCTGCGGCACGAATGCGATCGGCGCCCGGGCGCGCATCTTCGCCAGGTCAGGATAGGGATCGGCCCAGAACGCCGATACGTCGATGTCAAAATGCGGGGCGTTGGACATGGGCTGATCCGTCGGCGGTGGCGCGCAGGGTGATCAAGCGGGGCGAAGCTGTCAAATCATTCGGCGGTTAGTTCCTGCAGCTATCCAGCGCCTTGTGCCAGTCGCCGGCCTCGATGGCCGGTAGCCGGTAGCTGCGGCCGCCGGCCGAGATGGTGATCGGTCCGCGCGAGTCCAGCATGTTGAGCAGGCGCGCCTTAACCGCGTTCCACTTCCTGCCGAACACCCGGGGATCGCTGTGAAGATAGCCAAGATAACTCTGCCGGAAATCGGTGCCGCCGAACACACTGGGATCCTCGAAGTCGCCGTTGAAGGTCATCCGGCCTCGCGAAGTCGAAATCGCGATGTCGGCCTCGCCTTCTTGTTTGGCCTCGCCGGGATATTTGACGTGCAGCGCAAAGCCGCGGCCGCAGCCGAGATAGAATTGTGTCTTGCCATCAGCCGAATAGGTCAGGACATCGCCGTCGTTCGGGACCACCTCGTGTTTCCAGGTGCCGGCGAAGGCGGGGGCGAGCGCGAGCGCTAAGACAATGACGGTTGCCAACACGCCAGTCGTCATACCCCGCGAAAGCGGGGTATCCAGTAATCCGCGGCGGCTCGGTTCTATCACTAACGCTGCGGGATACTGGATCGCCCGGTCAAGCCGGGCGACGACAGTCGTTGTGTTCGCGCGCATCTCAAACCGTCCGATACCCGCCGTCCGCCATCACGATCGAGCCTGTGACATAGGCCGACAGGTCGGAGGCGAGGAAGATCGCGGGGCCGACGATGTCTTCGGGTTTCCCCGCGCGGCCCAGCGGCGTGTGATCCATGAAGATCTTCATCAGTTCGGGATCGTTGGCGCGCACGCTGGCATTGAGCGGCGTTTCGATCAGCCCGGGGCCGATCGCATTGACGCGCACGCCGTGCTTGCCGAGTTCGGCGGCGAGCGCCCGGGTGAAGCCGAGCACGCCGTGCTTCGAGGCGGTGTAGGCCGGCGAGCTCGGCGTGCGCACATGCATGAACGATTGAACGGATCCGATATTGACGATCCGCCCCTTGGTGGCGCGCAGCGATCCCAGAAACGCATGGGTGACGTTGAAGGTGCCGTTGAGATTGACCGCCATGATGTCCTGCCAATCCCTGACGACGGCCTCGGCATCCCCGGTGAACGCGTTGCGGCGGTTGATGCCGGCATTGTTGACCAGGATCGAGGCCGGCCCGACCTGGGCGGCGACGCGCTTGGCGATCGCGGTGCAGTCCTCGCGCCGGGTCACGTCGAGCACCATGCTTTCGGCCTGACCGCCCGAGCGGCGGATTTCCTGCGCGGCTTCTTCGGCCGCGGTCTCGTTGGTGTCGAGCAGCACCACCTGCGCGCCCTCCTTCGCATAGCCAAACGCGATGGCGCGTCCGATCCCGGAAGCGGCACCGGTGACGACGGCAATATGGTTCTGGAGCAGGGGCATGGATGTTTCCTCTGTTTTCGATTTTGACAGAGGATAGCAAAGTCGCCGGTGCGATGGCTATGCCGCCGTGCGATGCCGGGTACGATCGTAGAACGGCGCACAGGCCTTCCTGATCTCGGCGTCCCGCGCGTCGTCGAGAAAAACGATCTCGAGATCGGCCTTGGTGTTGAACAGCGCCTTGAAGGTCTGGCCCATCTGCCCGGCCACCTTCTCGCTGTTGCGCGCATCGTCCGTGAGCAGGCCGAGCATCACGCCGCTGGTCTTGTCGTCATAGCGAACGCGCGCGAGATAGGCCCTGGTCACGGTGGCGCCGAGGCCCAGCAGCACCGCCAGCGCCTCCTTCAGGCGCTGCTCCGCCGGGCCGTCCTGTTCGCCAAGAACCTTGATATCGGGAACCTTGATATCGGGAGTGGAAGAGTGATCGAGCATTCGAGCCTCCCTTGCGAACCGTTCCCTGGCAGGACGGACGCCGGTGGGCCCGGTGCGAAACGCACGCGTGCCCACCAGCCTTCCGCCGATCGAACGGTTTCAGAACGAGCAAGTTCCCTTGCGCAACAGAACTTCCTTGACCGCCAGCGCCTCGACAAAGGTCGGCACCCGGTGGGTGACGGTCGTGTAGTGGACCGGCCACGGCGCGGTGGGCAGGTTGTTGTCCCAGACCTGGCAAAAACCGGTGTCGTGCCAGCGAATGACGTGGAAAGCGGCCTGTGCCGGGCTGGCAGCGGCCAGCGCGGTGAAGCCAAGTCCGGCAACGGCACACAGAACGGAAAGTCGACGCATGATGCAATATCTCCTGGTGAGAAATGTCGATCCCGTCTCCGCAAAGTGACTTGGGGAGATCAGGCGCCGGGGTGGGGGTTGCCCCGGCATGGGGTGTGTGTCGACGGCGCGCGATTGGGTTCAAAGCGGGGCGGGAAAATGGCGCGTGCTTTGGGTAGGTCAGGCGTCATGACAGTTCGAACCGCCGTTCGTGTGGTTAGTTAATTGCGCGGCCAGCGTAGCAACCATTAAACGCTAAGCGGCTTTTTCGGTCCACGGGGTTCCGCGCTGGACGACGGTATTGGCGTAGATCAGGAGCTTTCGGGCACAGGCGATCAGGGCTGCGTTGTGAGCTTTTCCACTTGCGACGAGGCGGGCGTAGAGGGCGATCAATGCCTTGTTCCAGCGGAAGGCTGCCGGGAGCGCAGCGGCGAACAGAGACCGGCGCAAGCGGCCACGGCCGCCAGCGATGCGGCGTTGCCCCTTATGTTGTCCGCTATCGTCGTTGAATGGAGCCAGACCGGCCAGGGCTGCAACTTCCTCGCGGCTGACTTGTCCCAGCTCGGGCATGCGGATGATGATCGCGAGCGCAGTGCGTTCGCCGATACCGGGAATGCTGAGCACCAGATCAAGCCGCATAGCCAGGTCACCATAGACACGCAGACGCTTGGCAATGCCACGTATTTGCGAGGCACGCCGCGCTTTCAGCTTTACAATGTCGCTATCGACCATACGCCGCAGCGCGGGTTCGTCGATGTGTTCAAGCCGCGTCTTGAAGCGCGCGATGTCTTCCTCGGCCTGCTCAAGGAAGGTTAGATGTCCCGCCAGTTCCGCCAGCCGTGGATCTGGCACGATCCTCGGCTGATCGATGGCAGCGGTACAAGCGGCGATTAGTAACGCATCGAGCGCGTCGTTTTTGGCGCGGCGCAAGTGCACCCGGCCAAACGCTTTGACCTGCATCGGCTGCAGCACCAGCACAGTGAAGCCGGCCGCACGCAAGTGCTCAACCACGCCGCGCTCGTACCCACCCGTCGCCTCGATACCGACGCGGGTGACGCCGGCCTTGGCCAGGTTGGCCGCCAGCATGCGCCAGCCCGGCAAGGCGTTGGCAACCTGCCACCGTTCGCTACGATTATGAACCGCGATGTCGAGCTTGGCCTTGGACGTATCGATTCCAGCCGTGATTATGTTAGTCTGTGTCATCTTCGTCGACCCTGCCTTGTGAAACGAACCAAGTTGTTCCGGCAACCATCCGGGTCCGATGAAGGTGCTGGCGCGATCACGCTACGGGGCAGCCAAAAGCGGCTCAGGGCGGGCTCGATCCGATCGCCAGCGGCCTGCTGCGGAATGCACGCCGCAGCAGGCCATTCCTCACGGAACACCCCGACGATAATCGATTTCGCTATTACAAGGGTGGGCAAAGCGAAGCGTGCCCACCACGTCTTGCCGAGCTAACCATGGTGGGCACGGTGAAAGCGCACCTTTGCCCACCCTAACGGCATTCTGTGCTACCCTTCCTCATAACCGAAAGGGAGAACGTCGATGGCCAAAAAGAAGCCGACCGCACGGGCCGCCAGCCGCGCCGCCGCGCAGAAGAAATCGCCGGCGCGCAAGACCGCCAGCAAGATCACAAACAAGACCGCCGCCAAATCCTCCGCGCGAAAAAAACTCAAGGCCAAAGCGCGCACGGTTCCCGCCGTCAAACGCGCGCGCCCGAAACAGCGCATCGCCATCAGTCATTACCGCGATGAGGATTTCAAAGCCGACGGTTTGCGCGCCTACGCGCATTACCGCGATCTCGGGGTCGCCGCGGCCAGCAACGGCCTGGCGCAGGCGCATGTGATCCGGCTGATCGGGCCGTGCAATCCCGCTGAGGTCTCGAAGCTGCATTTCCACGACGTCGAATTCCAGATGGTCTATGTGCTCAAGGGCTGGGTCAAAACCTACATGGAAGGGCAGGGCGAGACCCTGATGAAAGCCGGCAGCGCCTGGACCCAGCCGCCCCGCATCAGGCACCTGATCATGGATTATTCCGACGACGTCGAATTGCTGGAAGTGATCCTGCCCGCGGAATTCAAGACGGTCGAACTCGCGACCTGATGCGCGCGCCTCCAGGGCTCAGCTCAGCACCCCCACGATCGCGCCGATCAGGCAGGTCGTGAGCGTGCCCGAGACGATCGATTTCAATCCGAGCGCATTGATCTCGTCACGGCGTTCCGGCGCCATGGTGCCGAGGCCGCCGATCATGATGCCGAGGCTGCCGAAATTGGCGAAGCCGCACATCGCGTAGAGCATGATGAGCTTTGAGCGCGGATCGAGCGCGTCGGGCCCCAGTTTGGACAGATCGACATAGGCGATCAGCTCATTGAGCACGGTTTTGGTGCCCATCAGGCTGCCCGCCGTGATCGCCTGCGGCCACGGCAGGCCCATCAGCCAGCACACCGGCGCCATGATATAACCGAGCATCCGCTGCAGCGAAATCGCGCTGCCGCCGATCGCGGGCAACAATCCGAGGATCGCATTGGCAAGCGAGACCAGCGCCACCAGCACGATCAGCATCGCGATAATATTGAGCAGCAGCTCAAGCCCGGCAGTGGTGCCCTTGACGATCGCGTCCATGGTCGAGGACGCATGCATGTCGGGATCGCCAAACCCGCCGCCGGTGCGTCGCTCGTCGGTCTCCGGCACCATGATCAGGCTGATCAGAATGGCCGCCGGCGCGCCGAGTACCGAGGCGATGACAAAATGCGCCGCGGCATCCGGAATGAGCGGCGCCAGCAGCGTGGCGTAGAGCACCAGCACGGTGCCGGCGATGCCCGCCATGCCGCCGGTCATCACCAGGAACAATTCGCTGCGCGTCAGCTGCGCCAGATAAGGCCGGATGAACAACGGCGCTTCGACCATGCCGAGAAAGATGTTGGCGGCGGTGGAAAGTCCCACCGCGCCGCCGACCCCGAGCGTGCGCTCCAACAGCCACGCCATGCCGCGCACCACCGGCGGCAGGATGCGCCAATAGAACAACAGCGTGGTGAGTACGCTCATGACCAGCACCACGGGCAGCGCCTGGAACGCCAGGATGAAATCCGCGCCGGGGGCTTTCAGATCGAACGGCAGCGCGCCGCCGCCGAGGTAGCCGAACACGAACGAGGTGCCGGCCCGCGAGGCGGATGAGATCGCGCCGACGGCATCGTTGATGGCCCCGAAGGCGTGCGCGACGAAAGGAAGCCTGATCAGCGCCACGGCGGTCAGCACGGTGACAGTGAGGCCGATGGCGGTCTGCCTCAAGGAGACCGCGCGGCGGTTTTCACCGCATAGCCAGGTGATCGCCAGCAACGCCAGCACGCCGAACGCCGATTGCAATTGAAGCATGATTCCCCCGAGAAGCCCGCGGCGATTATGAAGGCAGCGCGCCAAGCTGCGCAATGCATTTGCGAGCCGGTTTCGCGGGCCAGGGACTGTCGCGCTGTCAGCCGGCGGCAGCGCAGGGCAGCGACGGCAGGCGCAAAACGCAATCCACCCGTGCAGTCCAGCCGCCGACATTGACAACCGGTCAGCGGTACGCCACGGCATCACCATGGCATGGCGCGGGCGACTGCTCACGATTGCAAGCAAACAAACCGGTTGACGATGTCGTCCACGATCCAGGCGGGCTCCAGCGCGCTGCTGCGGCACAAATCGTTTCTGCTGTATCTGCTGTCGCGCAGTTTCTCGCGCTTCTCCAGCCAGATTGCCGCGGTCGCGGTGGGTTGGCAGATCTATGATCTGACCGGCAGCGCGTTCGCGCTCGGCATGGTCGGACTGGTCCAGTTTCTTCCGACGCTGCTGTTGGTTTTCGTCGCGGGCCACGCCGCGGATCGCTATGAGCGCAAGCGCGTCGCGCAGCTCTGCCTGCTCGTTGAAGCGCTGACCGCGCTGTATCTGGCATGGGGCGCCTATGCGGGCTCGTTGACGGTGGTGCAGATTTTTATCGCGATGGCGGTGTTGGGCACCGCCGGCGCATTCGAAAGCCCGACCATCGCCGCACTGCTGCCGCTGATCGTGCCCGAAGGCACGCTGCAGCGCGCGACCGCGATCTCGAGCGGCGCGGCGCAGCTCGCCACCATCACCGGACCGGCGCTGGGTGGTTTGGCCTATGCGGTAGCGCCGAGCCTGCCTTACGGTGTGATGGCCTTGTTCTGGCTGCTGGGGACGATCCTGATGGGTGCGATCCAGCCGGCGAAATCCGATTTCGTCAGGGACGCGGCGACGCCGGCCGACCTGTTCGCCGGGGTCAGGTTTGTCCGCAACAATCCCGCCATTCTGGGCACCATCTCGCTCGATCTGTTCGCGGTGCTGCTCGGCGGCGCCACGGCGCTGCTGCCGATTTATGCGCGCGATATTCTGCAGACCGGCCCGCTCGGCCTCGGCATTCTGCGCGCCGCGCCCGCGGTCGGCGCGTTGCTGATGACCGCTCTGCTGGCGCGCTATACCATCGACCGCCGCGTCGGGATGCGGATGTTTCAGGCCGTGATCGTCTTCGGAGTGGCGACTGTGGTGTTCGCCGTTTCGCACTGGATGTGGCTCTCGGTTCTGGCGCTGGCGATATTGGGCGCGGCCGATGTCGTCAGCGTGGTGATCCGTTTTTCGCTGGTGCAACTCGCCACGCCGGACGAGATGCGCGGCCGGGTCGGCGCAGTCAATTTCCTGTTCATCAACGCCTCCAACCAGCTCGGCCAGTTCGAAAGCGGCGTCACCGCCGCGCTGTTCGGCGCGATGCCGGCGGCCGCGCTGGGCGGCCTCGGCACCATCGCGATCGCGCTGTTGTGGATGAAGCTGTTTCCGGCGCTGCGCGATGTGCAGCGGCTGGAGTAGGGGCCTCTACTTTTACCCCCGTCCCACGAACGGCATCTTGCTGGCCATCACCGTCATGAACAGCACGTTGGCGTCGAGCGGCAGGCTGGCCATATAGGCCACGGCGTCGCCGACCGCCTTGGAGTCCATCCGTGGCTCCGGCATCTTGCGGCCGTCGGGCTGCAGCACGCCGTCGACCATGCGGTCCGTCATCGGGGTGGCGGCGTTGCCGATGTCGATCTGCCCGACCGCGATGTCGTAGCCGCGGCCGTCGAGATTGGTCGCCTTGGTGAGACCGGTGATGGCGTGCTTGGTCGAGGTATAGGCCGAGGAGTACGGCCGCGGCGCATGCGCCGAGATCGAGCCGTTATTGATGATGCGGCCGCCGCGCGGGGTCTGGTCCTTCATGATCCGGAACGCGTGCTGGGTGCACAGGAACGGCCCGGTGAGGTTGGTGGCGACCACCGCCTGCCATTGCGCCAGACTGAGATCCTCGAAATTCACCGGCGGTGCGCCCATGCCGGCATTGTTGAACAGCACATCGAGCCGGCCATAGACCTCCGTCACCTTGGCGAACAGGGCCGCGATCGATCCGGGATCGGTCATGTCGGCGGGAACCGGAAGGCTCTTGCCATTGCCGCCGAGTTTTTGGGTCTCCTCCAGCTTTTCCAGCCGCCGCCCGGCCAGCACGACGGTGAAGCCGGCGTTCATCAGCGCCAGCGATGCCGCGCGCCCGACCCCGGTGCCGGCGCCGGTTACCACCGCGATCTTGTTTTTTGCTTCGGTCATTTGCTTCCTGCCTGTTAGGTTTTTGGTGTTATTTCGGTCTTGTAGGGCGGCCGTGGAATATTCTGATGCGCCTGGCGCAGCGCCGCCGACCAGCGCGAACGCAGATCGTGAAAATACGGCTCGCCCGCCTCGATGCGGTGATTGAGATCGGCCTCGCAGATATCGGATCGTACCACCAGCACGTCGATCGGCAGGCCGACGCCGAGATTGGAGCGCATCGTCGAGTCCATCGAGATCAGGCTGGTCTTGAGCGCTTCGTACAGTTCGACATCATAATGCATGGCGCGGTCGAGCACCGGCTTGCCGTATTTGTGCTCGCCGATCTGCAAATACGGGGTGTCGGTGGTGCATTCGATGAAATTGCCGGCCGGGTAGACCATGAACAGCCGCATCCGCGACCCCTTGATCTGGCCGCCGAACAGGAACGACACGTCGAAATTGATGTCCTCGGACTGCAGCGCGGTGCCTTCGGTGGCGTGGACCGCGCGGATCGCCTTGCCGATGCGCTGGGCGGCCTGGAACATGGTCGGCGCGTTCATCAGGGTCTCGCGCTCGCCATTGTCCGGATTGTCGAACCCCTCGGTCAGCAGGCTAAGCACCGTTTGGCTGATCGAGAGGTTGCCGGCGGCGGCGATCGCCATGATGCGTTTGCCCGCATCCTTGAAGACGTGGAGCTTGCGGAAGGTCGCGATGTTGTCGACGCCGGCATTGGTGCGCGTATCGGCGAACATCACCAAGCCTTCGCGCACCAGAATGCCGCAGCAGTAGGTCATCGATTTTCTCGCTCCATCAACGCGGCCTTTATAATAGCGGCCGTCCGCCTGCGGCAATGCCGCCACCGCTTTGCCCGCTCATTGATCCACTTTGATCGCAACTGCGAGCTTTTCATCGCCTGTGCCGTAGCGGGTTCCGCGCACCGGGACGGCGCCGAGAGCGTCAAGCCCAACAGCGACCCGAACATACGCCTCGGTTGGGCAAACACAGTTGACCACATCGAAGCCGACCCAACCGAGACCGGGGACGAAACTCTCAGCCCAGGCGTGGCCGCCGTGCTGCTCAACGGTGCTGTCGGCGCAAAGATACCCAGCGATGTAGCGCGCCGGGATCGCGAAGCTGCGCGCTGCTCCGATAAAGATATGCGTCAGATCGCGGGCGACGCCTCGCTTGCGCGCGAAAACCTCGACGGCCGTCGCAGCTTCTTGCGGTTCGTCGTGATCGTGGGGCAATTCCTCGTGCAACCGGTGCATCAGGGCGTGAAGGTGACCGAGAACGTCGTTGCCGTCCGCGGCACGGGTCTCGCCGGCAAACTCACGGATGCGTTCATCAGCCTGCGTCAATGACGTGTCACGGAGGAACAAGCTTGGCGGAAAACGTTCAACGGTACCGCGTACCACTCCCTCCGTGTTCTGTGTCTCGACTTCGCCATCGACGTTGATGCTCAACGTTTCCAGCGGTCCATCGGCTGTAAACACGTGCGTCAGATTGCCGAAGGCGTCTTCGTGCGCGTTGAGCCGCGCGTCGGTCGAAACATCGATGCGCCAGCCGATGACGTGTTGGCCGTCATGGTTGCGCGGCGTCAGCCGCAACACCTGGATTGCCCCAGCTGCGGGCGGGTCGTAGCGACGGACGATGTTGTGGGCGATGCGAAGGCGCATGTGACAGGTATCAATAGTCAGTATTTTGTCGTCAGAAGCTATCAGACAATAGACGAGGCGGGGCCGCGTTGTCCTTAGCCTTCTGATTACTGACCACTCCTGTCACATCAGATATTGCTGCGCTATGGCGGTTCCGAGCCGGTTGTTATCCTCGACAAAATCGTCGATGAACTCGTGCAATCCGTTCTGAAAAACCTCTTTGATGCGGGCGTTTTGCAGGCGCCCTCGCACCGCGCGGGCCTGACGCTGGGCATTGCCCTGGCGGCCGTAGGCATTGCCGATGCGGTCGAGATTTTGCACAAGATTCTCATAGCAGCTCGCCAGCGAGCGCGGCATCTCATCCTTGAGCATGAGCAGATCGGCGACGAGCCACGGCTTGACGTTCTCGCGATAGACCCAGTGATAGGCCGTGAGAGCTGACACCGAACGCAGGATCGAGGCCCATTGATGATAGTCGAGTGGGCCGCCGACCCGTTCATGCTCTGGCAGCAGCAAGTGGTATTTGACGTCGAGGATGCGCGCCGTGTTGTCGGCGCGTTCGATATAGACCCCGAGCCGGGAGAACCAGTAGGCGTCGTTACGCAACATGGTGCGGTAGGCCGATCCGTCGAACCGCAGTGACGATTCCTGGACCCAGCGCAGGAAGCGAGCGAACTCTTCCCGCGATCGCGGCCCATTGCCCCACTTCTTGAGTTCGAGCCAGGCGCTGTTGATCACGTCCCACATTTCGATGGTCAGCGCGGTGCGTACCGAACGCGCGTTCAGGCGTGCCGTCTCGATGCAGTTGCGAATCGAGGACGGATTGCTGGTCGAGAACGCCAAAAACTCGGTGACGGTCTCTTCGTTCGCTTCCGAATAGGTCGCGAAGAACGCGCTGGCGCAGCCCGCGGTGGCGACGGCGGACTCCCATTCGTTCGAGGTTCCGACATAAGCCAGTGGCAGGGCCGTGAGCCGGTAGGTGGTCTCCAGAATGCGCGCGAGATATTCCGCCCGCTCGACATAGCGGGCGAGCCAAAACAGGTTATCGGCTGTGCGGGAAAGCATCGCTAAGGCTTAACCGTCTAACACCCAGGTGTCCTTGGTGCCGCCGCCCTGGCTGGAATTGACCACAAGCGAACCCTTCTTCAACGCGACGCGCGTCAATCCGCCCGGCACGATGCGGACCCGGTCGCTCCCCGAGAGCACAAAGGGCCGGAGATCGACGTGACGGGGCGCAATGCCCTCTTCGACACAGGTAGGGCAGGTCGAAAGCGCAAGCGTCGGCTGCCCGATGAAATTTTTCGGGTCGGACTTAAGCTTAGCGCGGAACGCGGCGATCGCGGCTTTGTCTGCCTTCGGACCAATCAGCATGCCGTAGCCGCCCGAGCCGTGCACTTCCTTCACCACCAGCTCATCCAAATGGTCGAGGACGTAAGCGAGATGCTCGGTCTCGCGGCACCGCCAGGTCGGCACATTCTTCAGAAGCGGTTCTTCGCCGAGGTAGAATTTCACGATCTCCGGCATGTAGCTGTAGACCGCTTTATCGTCCGCGACGCCGGTACCGACGGCGTTTGCAAGGGTGACATTGCCCGCCTGATAGGCCGACATCAGGCCGGGCACGCCGAGAGCGCTATCGGGCCGGAACACCAGCGGATCGAGGAAGTCGTCGTCGATCCGGCGATAGATCACATCGACGCGCTTTAGGCCCTCGGTCGTGCGCATGTAAATCAGGTCGCCCTTGGCGACGAGATCGCGGCCCTCGACCAATTCAACGCCGAGCTTGTCGGCAAGAAATGAATGCTCGTAATAAGCGGAATTGTAGACCCCGGGCGTGAGCAACACGACGGTCGGCTCTGCGGAAGCCGTCGGCGGTGCGATTGATTTCAGCGTTGCCAGAAGCTCGTCCGGATAATTCTCGACCGGCGCAACGCGATAGCGCGAGAATAATTCGGGGAAGAGCCGCAGCATGATCTCGCGGTTTTCCAGCATGTAAGAGACACCCGAAGGCGTTCGCGCGTTGTCTTCGAGCACATAAAAATTGTCGGCGTCGACGCGTATGACGTCGATGCCGGCGACATGGACATAAATGTCGTGCGGCACCTTTTGCCCGTTCATCTCCGGGCGGAAGACCGGGTTCTGAAAGACCAGGTCCTCAGGA
>NZ_JBEKCZ010000100.1:0-19407 GCF_050014615.1 Bradyrhizobium sp.
TAATTAGAGCTACCGCGCCGCAACCGCCTTGGTATCTGCCGGAAGACTGGCCAGCAGCGACTGCAGGGTGGTCAGGGTCGAATGGTCGGCGACGCCGTCGACGCGGGCGGGGCGGAAGTGGCGCTGGAACGCGCTGACCACTTCCATCGTCGTTGCGTCGTATTTTCCGTTGATCGGGATACCGTAGCCGTATCTGGCCAGCGCCTGCTGCAGATCGGCGACGCTGTCGCTGACGGTGCCAAGTTTGAGGGTCTCGCCGCGCACGATCGGCGCCGGTTGCACCCAGTGGCCGACGCCCGAATTGGCCAGCGAATGCCATGGAAACTTCTCGCCGGGGTCCTTCTTGCGGGAGGGCGCGACGTCGGAATGGGCGAGCACGCGATGCGACGGCAGGTTACGGCGCAGCATGATGCCGCGGCACAGCGCGATCACGGCGGCGATCTGGCGCAACGGAAATTCCGGATAGCCCCAATCATGACCGCGATTGACGATCTCGACCCCGATCGAACAGGAATTGATGTCTTCCTCGCCCGCCCAGGATGCGACGCCGGCGTGCCAGGCGCGCTTGGCTTCCGGAACGCATTGCACGATGCGGCCGTCTTCCAGAACGATGTAATGCGCGGAGACGTCGGTGCCCGCGGTGCACAGGCGCGCGATCGCGCCTTCCACATCGGGCATGCCGGTGTAGTGCAGCAGGATCATGTCGGGCAGACGGCCCTTGTTGCGGTCGCCATAATTCGCCGACGGGATGACGTCGGAAGCGATCGATGAATCCGGGGTGAATGTCTTCATATGCGCGTTGGTATGGGGAAGCGGGACGGCGCGTTGACGCTTCGAATCAATAGCAGGAGATGCGAACGAACCAAGCGACATGTGACAGCTCAAACCGGGCAGGAGAACGGCAATGGTGCGTCTTCACGACGAACCCTCGGTTTACTATTCCTTTACGATCTCATCAGCGCAATGCGGAAAGCCGGTCGTACCTTCGCATTTTGACGAAGTGTGTGCCAAGCGCATCACCCCCCGAATCCATCAACGCTTTCTTAACGCTAACTGACGTTACTAAGTGGTGAAGAGCCGAACCGGTTTTGGGGACGGCCGAGACCCTTTTTCACGCTCGAAATCCCATGGCAGGCCAGCAAATTCCGTCGGGAAATCAGGGTTTGCGGTTCGCATCGTCCGGAATCGGCCATCGTGCTTGGCCAAAGCTTTTCGAGAAGAGTCGGCTTTTTAAGAAGAGCCGGCTTTTCGACACCAACTGCCTTTTCGAGGCGAAAAGCCCGGCAAAGCGCAGGCATTTGAGGCGCAATGGGCCCGTTGGCGTCCGATTTCCGCTTTTTAGCCCGGATTTCGCCGGACGCCGGCGCATGAGTTCATCTGCCCCGCGTCATATTCCGGTTCTTGGCCACCAGGCCGTGGCGCTGCTGACCCCCCGTGACGGCGGCATCTATGTCGATGCGACCTTTGGCGCCGGCGGTTACAGCCGGATGATCCTCGACATCCCGGGAACCCGCATCCTCGGCATCGACCGCGACCGCTCGGCCATTGCCGGCGGGTTCGATCTCGTCGAGCAGTCGGCCGGCCGGCTCACGCTGGTCGAGGACCGGTTTTCGAATCTCGCCGAAATCTGTGCCGCGCAGGGCCTCCAGGGGGTCGACGGCGTCGTGATGGATATCGGGGTGTCCTCGATGCAGCTTGACGAGGCCGGGCGCGGCTTCTCGTTTCGTCTTGGCGGCCCGCTCGACATGCGGATGGGTCATGATGGTCCGACCGCGGCGGATGTGATCGCCCGGGCTTCCGAGGCCGATCTCGCCAACATCATCTATATCTTCGGCGAAGAGCGTCATTCCCGCAGCGTCGCCCGCGCCATTGTTGCCGCGCGCAAGGAAGCCCCGATCACGACCACGCGGGCGCTGGCCGATATCGTCGCCAAAGTGGTGTGGTCGAAACCGGGTGAAATTCACCCGGCGACGCGGACGTTTCAGGCGTTGCGGATTTTCGTCAACGGGGAACTCGACGAACTGCATCTGGCGCTCGCGGCGGCGGAGCGGGTGCTGAAGCCGGGCGGCCGGCTTGTGGTGGTGTCGTTTCATTCGCTGGAAGACCGCATCGTCAAGAACTTCCTGGGCGAACGCGCCAAGGCCGGCGGCGGCTCGCGCCATCTTCCCGAACTCGCGCAGGCCGCGCCGAGTTTTGTCATCCTGACCAAGCGTCCGGTTACCGCTGACAATGACGAGATTGCGGTCAATCCCCGCGCGCGCTCCGCCAAGCTGCGCGCGGCGGAACGCTCTGCCGCGCCCGCGCATATCGCGGCGGACTTGCCGGCATGGCCCGTGCTCGCCGACGTGATGAGGGGAGGCTGACCATGCGCATCCTCCATCTGCTCGTGATCGGCGTGCTGGTGTTCGCCGCCGCCTATGTCTACCGGATCAAAATGGAATCCACCGATCGCACCGAACGGGTGCTGCGGCTGCATGCGGAAATACGCGAGCAGCGTGACGCCATCGCGCTGCTGCGCTCGGAATGGGCCAAGCTTGACGCGCCGTTGCGCTTGCAGGGTCTCGCCGAACGGCATCTGCCGTTGAAGCCGATCACCGCGACGCAATATGATTCATTGAAAAACCTGCCCGAGCGGCCGCCGAACTTCACCAGATCGGGCGCACCCGATCCGATCGGCGCCATGATCGAAACCATCGACGCCAATGCCGTGACCGGCTCGGTAACAGCGCCGGAGGCTCGGCAATGACCGGCCGGACGCTTGTCCCGACCAAACCTGCCAAGCCCGCGGAACCATGGCGGCAGCGGCTGATCCGCAGCCTGTTGTACGGGCGTAACGTCGATCGCGCCGCCAAGGCGCGCGCGCGCGTCGGTTTTGCGATGTTGGCTTTCGCGGCGATCTATGCCGTGATCGGCGGCCGGCTGGTGATGTTCACGATCAATGGCGATAATCACGGCGCGCGGCGTGCGGCGGCGCAGGACGCCATCGCGACCGCGCGGCCGGATATTGTCGACCGCAATGGCGAGATACTGGCCACCGACGTCAAGGCGCCCAGCCTATTCGGCGAACCGCGCCGCATCATCGACAAGGACGAGGCGATCGAGCTCCTGACCGCGACCTTGCCGGATCTCGACACCGGCGAAGTACGCGACCGGCTGTCCGGCAAAAAGGGTTTCGTCTGGCTGAAGCGTGAAATCTCGCCGTTGCAGCAGCAGGAAATTCACCGCCTCGGTATTCCCGGCATCGGCTTCCTGCGCGAGAACAAGCGCGTCTATCCCACCGGCGCGGAAGTCGCGCATCTGATCGGCCTGGTCAACATCGACAATCAGGGCATCGCCGGGATGGAGAAATGGCTCGACACCAATGGTCTGGCCGATCTGCATCGCGCCGGCTTCGCGACCGACCGCCTGCAGCGGCCGGTGGAATTGTCGGTCGACTTGCGCGTCGAACACGCGTTGCGCGACGAACTGCTCAAGGCCAAGGAAAAATTCCACGCCAAGGCCGCCTCCGGTCTCGTCTCCAACGTCAGGACCGGCGAGATCGTGGCGATGGTGTCGGTGCCGGATTTCGATCCGAACAATCCGAAGGAGGCGCACGATCCCGATCGCATCAACCGGCTGACCACCGGCGTCTACGAGCTGGGATCGACCTTCAAGGCCTTCACGCTGGCGATGGCGCTGGATTCCGGCAAATACGATCTCAACTCGCTGTGGGATGCGCGGGGGCCGCTGCATTATGGCAAGTTCGCGATCCATGACGACGAGCCGAAGGGCCGCTTCCTCAACATGAGGGAGGTGTTCACCTTTTCCTCGAACGTCGGCGCGGCGCGCATTGCGCTGTCGCAAGGGGTCGAAGCGCACAAGGCTTTCCTGCGCAAGATGGGACAGATGGAGCGGCTGCGCACCGAATTGCCCGAGAGCGCGTCGCCGATCCTGCCGCGGCACTGGAGCGAACTCAACACGGTGACGATCGCATTCGGACACGGCATCGCGGTAGCGCCGCTGCAGGCGGTGATGGGAATCGATGCGCTGGTCAACGGCGGCTATCTGATTCCGCCGACCTTCCTCAAACGCACCGAGCAGGAAGCGATGGAGGTCGCCAAACGGGTGATCAAGCCCGAGACCTCCGATAAGATGAGATTCCTGATGCGGCTCAATGCCGAGATCGGCACCGCGCGAAAAGCCGACGTCAAGGGCTATTACATCGGCGGCAAGACCGGCACCGCCGAAAAAGTCGTCAACGGCCGCTATGCCAAGAAGCGCGTGCTCACGGCCTTCACCGCGATCCTGCCGGCCGATCATCCCCAATACCAGCTGCTGGTCATGCTGGACGAACCGCAGTCGCTGAAGGAAACCTACGGTTTCATCACTTCGGGCTGGAATGCGGTGCCGACCGGCGGCAATGTGATCGCCCGTATCGCGCCGCTGTTGGGCATCGAGCCGCGCTTCGATTTGCCGCCGTCCGACCGCCTTATTCTTGCGGCATCAAAGGGAACCCAGTAAGGCGTACCACCAACGCGCCGGCCGGACTGGAAGACAATGAGACTCCGCGACCTGTTCAGCAATGACGCCACGATCGACCCGCCGGCGGAAGCGGTCGATGTCATGGGGCTGGCCGTGGACAGCCGTACCGTAAAGCCGGGCGATCTGTTCTTCGCGCTCTCAGGCAGCAAGACCGACGGCACCCGCTTCATCGATGCGGCGATCGCGTCCGGCGCCGTTGCGGTCGCGGGCGACCATCCGCCCCCCGGCGAACGCCGCGTGCCGTTCGTCGTTACGCCCAATCCGCGACGCGCGCTGGCGCTGGCCGCGGCGCGATTCTATCCGCAGCAACCTGCGACGATCGCGGCCGTCACCGGCACCAGCGGCAAGACCTCCGTCGCTGCCTTCACGCGCGAGATCTGGCAGCGGTTGGGGGATGCCTCGGCCAGTATCGGCACCATCGGGCTGGTGTCGCCGAAGCGTACCGTCTACGGCTCGCTGACCACGCCCGATCCGATTGCGCTGCATCGCCAGCTGGACGAAATCGCGCGCGATGGCGTCACCCATCTCGCATTCGAGGCCTCGTCGCACGGGCTCGATCAGTATCGCCTCGACGGCGTGCGCATCGCCGCCGGCGGCTTCACCAATCTGAGCCGCGACCACATGGATTACCATCCTGACGTCGCGCATTATCTGGCCGCCAAGCTCAGGCTATTCCGCGAACTCGTAATGCCCGACGGCGCCGCGGTCATCGCGGCCGATCATGATTGCTCGCAGGCCGTGATCGATGCGGCGCGCGCGAAAAACCTGCGGCTGATCACGGTCGGCAACAAGGGCGATGGCGCCGGCGAGGGCATTCGCCTTGCCGCGGCCGGCATCGACGGCTTCGCGCAGCGGCTCGAGCTCGAACATCACGGGCGCCGATATTCAATCCGGCTGCCGCTGGTCGGCGAATTCCAGATCGAGAACGCGCTGGTCGCCGCCGGATTGGCGATCGGCACCGGCAGCGAACCGGATCAGGTGTTCGCCGCGCTCGAACATCTTGAAGGCGCCAAGGGCCGGCTGGAGCGGGTCGGCGAGCGCAACGGCGCGCCGATCTTTGTCGATTATGCGCACAAGCCTGATGCGCTGGCCAAGGCGCTGCAGGCGCTGCGGCCCTACGCCAGGCGCAACCTGGTCGTGGTGTTCGGCGCCGGCGGCGACCGCGATGCCGGCAAGCGTCCCCTGATGGGCGCGATCGCCGCCGAGAATGCCGACAGCGTCATCATTACCGACGACAATCCGCGCAGCGAAAATCCGGCGACCATCCGATCGGCGATTCTCGGCGCGGCGAAAGGCGCAAGGGATATCGGCGACCGCACGGAGGCGATCCGCACCGCGATTGCCGGTCTGCAGAACGGCGATGCGCTGTTGATTGCCGGCAAGGGCCATGAGACCGGACAGATCGTCGGCGACCGGGTGCTGCCGTTCAGCGATCATGACGCGGTTGCCGCCGCGCTCGCGCCGAGGGTCGCATGAGCGTGACGCCATTATGGACTTTGGCCGCGATGACGGCGGCGATGCGCGCGCAGGTCAACGGGGTGTTGCCCGATGCGGTCACCGGCCTTTCGATCGACAGCCGCACGGTCGCGCCGGGCGAGGCCTATTTCGCAATCAAGGGCGACGTCCATGACGGGCATGATTTCGTCGCGGCCGCATTGAAAGCGGGGGCCGCACTGGCGGTGGTCGAGGCCGCGCAGCGCGACAAATTCGCGTCCGACGCGCCGCTACTGGTGGTCGAGGACGTGCTCGCCGGTCTGGTCGATCTCGCGCATGCCGCCCGCGCGCGTTTGGACGCGCAAGTGATCGCGGTCACCGGCTCGGTCGGCAAGACCTCGACCAAGGAGGCGCTGCGGCGCGTGCTCGGCGCCCAGGGCGAGACCCATGCCTCGGCGGCGTCGTTCAACAATCACTGGGGTGTGCCGCTGTCGCTGGCGCGATGCCCGGCGACGGTGCGGTTTGCGATCTTCGAGATCGGCATGAATCACGCCGGCGAAATCGATGTTCTGGTCAGGATGGTGCGGCCACACGTCGCCATCATTACCACGGTCGAGCCGGTGCACCTGGAATTCTTCGCCGGCATCGAGGCGATTGCCGACGCCAAGGCGGAAATCTTCTCAGGCGTGGAGCCCGGCGGCGCGGTGGTGCTCAACCGCGACAATTCGCAATTCGCCAGACTGCAACGCCACGCCAAAAAACTCGGCATCTCGCGCATCGTCTCGTTCGGCGCCGACCAGAAATCCGACGCGCGGCTGCTTGAGGTGTCGCTGCATGCCGCCTGCTCGGCGGTGCATGCTGACATCCTCGGCCATGAGGTGACCTACAAACTCGGGATGCCCGGCCGTCACATGGCGATGAATTCGCTGGCGGTGCTCGCGGCGTCGTCGCTGGCGGGCGCTGACCTCGCGCTGGCGGCGCTGGCGCTGTCGCATATCGAGCCCGCGGCGGGCCGCGGCGTGCGGCGCACCCTGGAGGTCGTCGGCGGCGAGGCCACCCTGATAGATGAAAGCTATAATGCCAATCCGGCGTCGATGGCCGCGGCGCTCAACGTGCTCGGCCAGGCCGTGGTCGGTCCGCAGGGCCGCCGTATCGCGGTGCTCGGCGATATGCTGGAACTGGGCCCCACCAGCGCGGAATTGCATCGCGGTCTGAACGAGGCCGTCAAGGCCAACCATATTGATCTCGTGTATTGTTGTGGTCCGCTGATGCGTAACTTGTGGGATGCTCTTTCCACGGGTAAACGGGGCGGCTATGCCGACAGCGCGGCGAGTCTCGAAGCGCAGGCCGTCGGAGCGATTCGCGCCGGCGATGCGATCATGATCAAGGGATCGCTGGGCTCGAAGATGAAAACGATTGTGCAGGCGCTCGAAAAGCGCTTTCCCGGCAAAACCGCGCTCGATGAAGCCGCGGTATAGGGCGGATTGAATGTTTTACTGGTTGATTGAGCTTTCCAACACGGTTCCCGGTTTGGGCGTGCTGCACCCGTTCCTGAATGTATTTCGCTACATTACCTTTCGCACCGGCGGCGCGATGTTGACCGGGGCGTTGTTCGTTTTTCTGTTCGGGCCCTGGATCATCGATCACTTGAGGATTCGCCAGGGCAAGGGACAGCCGATCCGCACCGACGGTCCGCAATCGCATCTTCTCACCAAGAAGGGCACGCCGACCATGGGCGGGCTGATGATCCTGTCCGGGCTGGTGGTCGCGACGCTGCTGTGGGCCAATCCGCTCAATCCCTATGTCTGGATCGTGCTGGCGGTGACGCTGGGCTTCGGCTTTGTCGGCTTCTATGACGATTACCTGAAAGTCACCAAGCAGACCCATAGCGGATTTGCCGGCCGCATCCGGTTGGCGATCGAAGCCGTGATCGCGATTGCCGCGTGTTACGCGCTGGTCCGGCTCGGACGCGACCAGCTCTCCAGTGCGCTGGTGATCCCGTTTTTCAAGGAAGTCGTGCTGAATCTGGGATGGTTCTTTGTGCTGTTCGGCGCGTTCATCATTGTCGGCGCCGGCAACGCGGTCAATCTGACCGACGGTCTCGACGGTTTGGCGATCGTGCCCGTCATGATCGCGGCCCTGAGTTTCGGCCTGATCGCCTATCTCGTCGGCAACGCGGTGTTTTCGGACTATCTGCAGATCAACTACGTCCCTGGCACCGGCGAACTCGCGGTGCTGTGCGGCGCGGTGTTCGGCGCCGGACTGGGCTTTCTGTGGTTCAACGCCCCGCCGGCATCGATCTTCATGGGCGATACCGGTTCGCTGGCGCTCGGCGGCATGCTCGGCTCGATCGCGGTCGCGGTCAAACACGAGATCGTGCTGGCGGTGATCGGCGGGCTGTTCGTGCTGGAAGCGGTCTCGGTGATCGTGCAGGTGGTGTCGTTCAAGCTCACCGGCAAGCGCGTGTTCCGAATGGCGCCGATCCATCACCATTTCGAGCAATTGGGCTGGACCGAACCGCAGATCGTGATCCGGTTCTGGATCATCTCGGTGATGCTGGCGCTGGCCGGCCTCTCCACACTGAAGCTGCGGTGATCACTTGATCCCCGTCACCTCCTTCGCGGGCAAGACGGTCGCGGTGTTCGGCCTCGGCGGATCGGGGCTGGCGAGCTGCCACGCCTTGAAGGCCGGCGGGGCCGACGTGATCGCCAGCGACGACGGCGCGGACAGAATGGCCGAAGCCGCGAAGGCGGGTTTTATCACCGCGGATTTGCGCAAGGCATCGTGGAAAAATTTCGCCGCGCTGGTGCTGACGCCCGGCGCGCCGCTCACGCATCCGAGCCCGCACTGGACCGTGCTGGCGGCGCGCGAGGCCGGCGTCGAGGTGATCGGCGATATCGAACTGTTCTGCCGGGAACGACGGCGTCACGCGCCCGATGCGCCGTTCGTCGCCATCACCGGCACCAACGGCAAATCGACCACCACGGCATTAATAGCGCATTTGATGCGCGTCGCCGGTTACGACACCCAGATGGGCGGCAATATCGGCACCGCAATCCTGTCGCTGGAGCCGCCGCGCAAGGGGCGGGTCCATGTCATCGAGATGTCGTCGTATCAGATTGATTTGTCGCCCTCGCTCGATCCCAGCGTCGGCATCCTGATCAATATCAGCGAAGACCATATCGATCGCCACGGCACGCTCGAACATTATGCCGCCGTCAAGGAACGCCTGGTCGCCTGCGTGCAAAAACAGGGCACCGCGATCGTCGGCGTCGATGACGGCTGGAGCCGGAACACCGCCGACCGGATCGAGCAGGCCGGCCAGCGCGTGGTTCGCATCTCCGTGAAGAATCCGCTGCCGGACGGTATCTATGTCGAGCGCGAAACCATCTGGCGCGCCGCCGGCGGCGCGCGCAGCGAGATCGCGGCGATCGGCGGTATCGGTTCGCTGCGCGGTTTGCATAATGCGCAGAATGCGGCGTGCGCGTCGGCCGCCGCGCTGGCGCTCGGCGTCTCCTCGGAGACACTGCAAAACGGCTTGCGCAGCTTTCCCGGTTTGGCGCACCGCATGGAGCAGGTCGGTCGCCGCGACCACGTGCTGTTCGTCAATGATTCCAAAGGCACCAATGCGGATGCGACCGCGCACGCGCTGTCGTCCTTCGGCGATATTTTCTGGATCGCCGGCGGCAAGCCGAAGCTCGGCGGCATCACGAGTCTCGGCGAATATTTCCCGCGCATCCGCAAGGCCTATCTGATCGGCGAAGCCGCCAGCGAGTTCGCCGGCACGCTGGGCGCCAGTGTGCCGCACGAAATCTCCGAAACCCTCGATGTCGCGGTGGCGAACGCGGCGCGCGACGCGCAGGCCTCGGGGCTCGCCGATCCCGTGGTGCTGCTGTCGCCGGCCTGTGCGTCGTTCGACCAGTACCGCAACTTTGAGATCCGCGGCGCGCGGTTCCGCGACCTCGTCACCGCGCTGCCGGGCGTCAAGCCGGTGGCGTGAGATAGCGCCGGCGTCGTCCGCATTTAGAACTGTCATCGCCCGCGAGAGCGGGCGATCCAGTATTCCAGAGTCAGCGTGGGTCTATGGCTGCTGCCGCAGCGTACTGGATACCCGCTTTCGCTGACATGGCGGCCATTTATGCTTCGGCGTTGCACCCAATCTCGAGAGATAGCGAATTCGTTAACCTCTTGGAAACCATCCTAGGCGACCAATGGGCAAACCCCTTTGGGAATGCCCATGCTCTCCCGTGAACAGCGAAATCCCATCAGCGAATGGTGGTGGACCGTCGACCGCCTGCAACTGGCGGCGATCGTTGCGCTGGTGCTGGCCGGCATCATCCTGTCGCTGGCGGCCAGCCCGCCGGTGGCGACCCGGATCGGGCTCGATCCGTTTCACTTCTTCAACCGCCACGTGCTGTTTCTGCTGCCGTCCTTCATCGTGCTGATCGGGGTGTCGTTCCTGTCGCCGCGGCAGATCAGGCGCACCGCGCTGATCGTGTTCGCAGTCAGCATCGTGCTGATCGTGGCGACGCTGCTGATCGGCCCCGAGGTCAAGGGTTCGCGGCGCTGGATCACCCTGATCGGCGTCAATATCCAGGCGTCGGAGTCCGCCAAGCCCGCCTTCGTCGTGATCGCGGCGTGGCTGTTTGCGGAATCGACGCGGCGGCCGGAAATGCCGGCGACCTCGATGGCGCTGGTGCTGTTGATGATGCTGGTCTCGCTATTGGTGATGGAACCCGATTTCGGCCAGACCATGCTGATCCTGATGGTGTGGGGCTCGCTGTTCTTCATCGCCGGAATGCGGATGATCTGGGTGGTCGGGCTCGCGGGCGCGGCTAGCGCCGGGCTGTTCGGGGCCTATCTGCTGGTGCCGCATGTCGCGGGCCGCATCAAGCGCTTCATGAATCCGGCGTCGGGCGATACGTTTCAGGTCGATACCGCCATGGAGGCGTTCTACAATGGCGGCTGGTTCGGGCTCGGCCCCGGCGAGGGCATCGCCAAGCGCAGCCTGCCGGACAGCCACACTGATTTTGTGTTCGCGGTCGCCGCCGAGGAATTCGGAATTGTGCTTTGCCTGGTGCTGCTGGCGCTGTTCGCCTTCGTGGTGATCCGCGCGCTGTCGCGGGCCTATGCGACCGAGGATATGTTCTCGCGGTTCGCCGCCTCGGGTCTGGCCATTTTGTTCGGCGTGCAGGCGGCGATCAACATGTCGGTCAATCTGCAGCTGATCCCCGCCAAGGGCATGACGCTGCCGTTCATTTCCTATGGCGGTTCGTCGATGATCTCGCTGGCCTACGGCGTCGGCATGATGCTGGCGCTGACCCGGCACCGGCCGCGCACCGAGATGGAATCGATCGGCGACGCCAACGCCGCGCGCAGCTACGCGTGATGACGAACGCCGTCCCGTCGGCTATTTGAAACCATGACCACGTCACCTCTGATTCTGCTGGCTGCGGGCGGCACCGGCGGACATCTGTTTCCCGCCGAGGCGCTCGGCGTCGAGCTGATGCGGCGCGGCCTGCGCGTGCGCCTCGCCACCGACGCCCGCGCGCTGCGCTACAGCGGATTGTTCTCCAGGGACATGGTCGACGTGGTGCCGAGCGAGACCGTGCGTGGCCGCACGCCATGGTCGCTGGCCTATACCGGCGTCACGCTCGTCGCCGGAACTGCCGTGGCGCTCAATTTGATGCGCCGGCTAAAGCCCGCGGCGGTGGTCGGCTTCGGCGGCTATCCGACGGTGCCGCCGCTGCTGGCGGCAAAACTGTTCGGCATTCCCGGCATCATTCACGACGCCAACGCGGTGCTGGGCCGCGCCAACCGGTTCCTGTCGAGCCGTGTCAGCGCCATTGCGACCTCGCTGCCGGGGGTGCTCGATCGCGATCCGGCGCTGGCGGCGAAAGCCACCACCGTGGGCACGCCGATGCGCCCGGCGATCCTGGCGGCGGCCGCGGTGAAATTTGCCTCGCCCGAACCGGCCGGGCCGTTCCGGGTGCTGGTGGTCGGCGGCAGCCAGGGCGCGCGGGTGATGGCCGATATCGTGCCACCAGCGATCGAGCGTCTGGAACCGGCGCTGTGGAGCCGGCT
This sequence comes from Bradyrhizobium sp., assembly GCF_050014615.1. GTDB lineage: Bacteria > Pseudomonadota > Alphaproteobacteria > Rhizobiales > Xanthobacteraceae > Bradyrhizobium. The sequence continues at coordinate 12,040 of NZ_JBEKCZ010000100.1, forward strand.
GTTTCTCACCCAGCAGGTGCGCGAAGAAGACATGAATCGGGTGCGCGCGGTGTACGACCGGCTCAAGATCAATGCCGAACTGGCGCCGTTCTTCAGCGATTTGCCGGCGCGGCTGGCGTCCAGCCATCTGGTGGTGTCGAGGTCCGGCGCCGGCACCGTGGCCGAGCTCGGCGCCATCGGCCGGCCCTCGATCCTGGTGCCGCTGCCCGGCGCGATCGATCAGGATCAGTTCGCCAATGCCGGCGTGCTGGTGCAGGCGAACGGCGCGCTGCGGATTGCGCAGACGGAATTCACGCCCGACCGGCTGGCCGCGGAACTTTCCGCGCTCGCCGCTGAGCCGCAACGGCTGACCGCGATGGCCGCCGCCGCCCGCACCGTCGGCCGGCTGGATGCCGCCCAGCGGCTGGCCGATCTGGTGATGAAAGTGGCGGGAATCTGACGGAAAAGCTCTTGTCATGCCCCGCGAAAGCGGGGCATCCAGTACCCCGTGTACGTGGATTTGAATCTTCAGGCTTCGCGGAATACTGGATCGTCCGCCTTCGCGGACGATGACGACCAAGGAAACGAATATGAGACTGCCGCGCGAGATCGGACCTATTCATTTCGTCGGGATCGGCGGCATCGGCATGAGCGGCATCGCCGAGGTCCTGAGCAATCTCGGCTATACCGTGCAGGGGTCGGACGCGTCCGAGAGCGCCAATGTCGGTCGCCTGCGCGACAAGGGCATCACCATCCATATCGGCCACAAGGCCGAGAATGTCGCCGGCGCCGACGTGCTGGTGGTGTCGACCGCGATCAAGCGCGACAATCCCGAACTGATGGCGGCGCGCGCCCAGCGCATTCCGGTGGTGCGCCGCGCCGAGATGCTGGCCGAACTGATGCGGCTCAAAAGCTGCGTCGCCATTGCCGGCACCCATGGCAAGACCACCACGACCTCGATGGTCGCGGCCTTGCTCGACGCCGGCGATCTCGATCCCACCGTGATCAATGGCGGCATCATCAATGCCTATGGCACCAACGCCCGGTTAGGCGCCGGCGAGTGGATGGTGGTCGAGGCCGACGAGAGCGACGGCACCTTCCTGAAGCTGCCGGCCGATGTCGCCATTGTCACCAATGTCGATCCTGAACATCTCGACCACTTCAAGACCTTCGAGGCGGTGCAGGACGCGTTCCGCAATTTTGTGGAAAATGTGCCGTTCTATGGCTTTGCGGTGATGTGCATCGATCATCCCGTCGTGCAGACCCTGGTCGGCAAGATCGAGGACCGCCGCATCATTACCTACGGCGAAAATCCGCAGGCCGATGTGCGGCTGGTCGATCTGACGCCGATGGGCGGCGGCTCGAAATTCAAGGTCGTGTTCCGCAACCGCAAGACCGATGCCACCCACGAAATCGCCGATGTCATGCTGCCGATGCCGGGCCGGCACAACGCCCTCAATGCCACGGCCGCGATCGCGGTGGCGCATGAGCTGGGATTGTCCGATGACGCGATCCGCAAGGCCATCGCCGGCTTCGGCGGCGTCAAGCGGCGCTTCACAAAAACCGGCGAGTGGAACGGCGTCACGATCATAGATGACTATGGCCATCATCCGGTCGAGATATCAGCGGTGCTGAAGGCGGCGCGGGAATCCACCGATGGCAAGATCATCGCGGTGGTGCAGCCGCATCGCTTCACCCGGCTGCAATCGCTGTTCGAGGAATTCTGTACCTGCTTCAACGATGCCGACACCGTGGTCGTCGCCGAAGTCTATCCGGCCGGTGAGGCGCCGATCGCCGGCATCGATCGCGATCATTTCGTGCTCGGCTTGCGCGCGCACGGCCATCGCGAGGTGATTGCGTTGCAGCATCCCGCCAATCTCGCGGGCATGATCCACGACACCGCAACCAGCGGCGATTTTGTCGTCTGCCTCGGCGCCGGTAACATCACGCAATGGGCCTACGCGCTGCCGGGCGAATTGAAGGCATTGGGGTAGAGGTGACGACCTTCCCCGACATCACGCCCGATCTCAAGGCCGCGATGCCGGATTTGCGCGGGCGGTTGCTGGCGAACCAGTCGCTGGCCGAACTGACCTGGTTTCGGGTCGGCGGTCCGGCGCAGGCGCTGTTCACGCCATCGGATGAAAATGATCTGGCCTATTTCCTCGCCAACCTGCCGAAACAGCTCCCGGTCTACGTCGTCGGCGTCGGCTCCAATCTGATCGTGCGCGACGGCGGCATGCCTGGCGTGGTGATCAGGCTCGGTCCGCGCGGATTTGGCGAGAGCAGCGCCGAAGGCGACATCGTCAGCGCCGGTGCGGCGGCGCTCGACAAGCGCGTGGCCGAAACCGCGGCGGCGGCGAGTCTCAGTGGGCTGGAATTTCTGTTCGGCATTCCCGGCACCATTGGCGGCGCGCTGCGCATGAACGCCGGTGCCAATGGTGCCGAGACCAAGGACGTCCTGATCGAGGCATCCGGCGTCGGCCGTGACGGCCAGCAGGTCAGGTTAAGCAATGCGGACATGAAATTTGTCTATCGCAGCAGCGGCGTCGATCCTTCGATCATTTTTACCTCGGCGCGCTTTCGCGGCGTGGTCGCCGCGCCGGAGGCCGTTCGCCAGCGGATGAACGAGGTCCAGACCCACCGCGAAACCGCGCAGCCGATCCGCGAAAAGACCGGCGGCTCGACCTTCCAGAATCCGCCCGGCAACAGCGCCTGGAAGCTGATCGATGCCGCCGGCTGCCGCGGCCTGCGGATCGGCGGCGCGCAGGTGTCGCAGATGCATTGCAATTTCCTGATCAATACCGGCACCGCGACCGGCCATGATATCGAGACGCTGGGCGAGACGGTTCGCGTCCGGGTGAAGGAAAATTGCGGAATTGAGCTACACTGGGAAATCAAGCGGATTGGAATTTCGGCATAATCGTTATTCCGGGGCGCTCGCAAAGCGAGCGAGCCCGGAATCTCGGAGAGATATTGAGGAGATTCCGGGTCTGTACCCTCCAAGTCGGCTGTTGCCGACTTGGACAACAATATTGCCGAACTCGGGTAAACCCGAGTTCGGGCGGTACATCCCGGAATGACGAAAGAGCGGAACGAGGCTGATGCGGATTACCATTCTTTTCGGCGGCACCAACAAGGAACGACTGGTCTCGGTGGCGAGCGCGCAGGCGCTGCATTCGGCTTTGCCGGAAGCCGATCTGTGGTTCTGGGATGTCGATGATACCGTGCATCAGGTGCAGTCCGGAAAGCTGCTCGGTCATGCGCGGCCGTTTGAAGACCCGTTGAAGCCTGACGGTCACGGCGTTGCGTTCGAACAGGCGCTGGACAATGCAAAATCCGAAGATCGCCTGCTGGTGCTTGGCCTGCATGGCGGGCGGGCGGAAAACGGCGAATTGCAGGTGATGTGCGAAATGCGCGGGATCGCCTTCACCGGCTCCGGCTCGGCGTCGTCGCATCTCGCCTTCGACAAGGTGGCGGCCAAGCAGTTCGCGGCCATCGCGGGCGTCAAGGCGCCGACCGGCGTGGCGCTGGAAGATGCCGAGAAGGCGCTGGCTGAATATGGCAAGTTGATTGCCAAGCCGGCGCGGGATGGCTCGAGCTACGGCCTGATTTTCGTCCATTCGAGCCAGGATCTCGTCGCCGTCCGCACCGCGGCGCGCACCGAAGAATATCTGATCGAGCCGTTTATCTCCGGCGTGGAGGCGACCTGCGGCGTGCTGGAACAGCCGGACGGCTCGGTGATCGCGCTGCCGCCGATCGAGATCATCCCGGCGGACGGTGGCTTCGACTACACGGCCAAATATCTGGCCAAATCGACCCAGGAAATCTGCCCGGGGCGGTTTACGCCCGAGATCAGTGCCCAGATCGGGGATCGCGCAGTCCGGGCGCACCAGGCGATGTCGTGCCGCGGCTATTCCCGTTCGGACTTCATCGTCTCGGCGCAGGGGCCGATTTATCTCGAAACCAATACCTTGCCCGGCCTGACCAAGGCTTCGCTCTATCCGAAGGCACTCAAGGCGCAGGGCATCGAATTTATTGATTTTCTGCAGGGCCAGATCGCGCTGGCTGCCAAACGCGCGCAAAAATAGCGTGGGATCAAAGCCCGGCCCGGCCGGACGACCAGCGGCCGTGTTGTTGCTAAAATCCTACAATTGCAGGGCAAACTATTCAGCGGGCACATCAAAACACATCCAGTCGGCCCCGATTTTACACTTTGTTTACCAGGAAGTCCGAAGGTTAACGCTGGCGGCGCATGTGGCGCTTGGCTGCCGGGGCGTGAGCTGTTGCGGATTTCCGCTTCGACGACCGCATCGTGGGGAACAGATGGCCTCCTCTGCCTTGAGGCCGACCCCCAACCCGGCATGACCGAGACGTCATTGGTGCCAGGACTCGCAAGCTTTTGCGGGCACAACATTTGACGAGCTCGTGCAATGGATGGTGCAGGACGCCTCGCTCGGTCGCTGAGATCGCTGGGGCCCCAAGCTGACCTGAAAGCGGCCGCCATTGGCGCGGTCGTGCTGTTGCGCGAGTGGCTGGGCTCCAGGCTGGTGGCAGCCGATTCAAAGCCGGCGCCAGCCAACGGGCGCACGGCTGTTAAATCGACGCGCGCGCCCGCCAAACCCAAACAGCGTCTCGAGCGCGCCGAAGAACTGCCCCGCCTGATAACGCTGGTGGAGCGCTACCTTCCGCATCGCGCCGGCGTTGCCGCGACCGTGCTGTTGCTGCTGGGCAGCGCCGGTTTCGGCGTCGTCAGGGGTGGCCATCTCGATGAATTCACCGGGGCGCTGAGCGATAGCCGTAACGCACTGGCCAATTCGGCCGGATTTCGGATCACGACGGTCGCGATCAACGGCCGCCGGCAATTGTCCCAGGATGAAGTGCTCGGGATCGGCGGCGTCAATGGCCGCTCCTCGCTGCTGTTCCTCGACGCCGCCGTGGTGCGCGACAAGCTGAAGGCCAATCCCTGGATCGCCGACGCGACGGTGCAGAAGCTTTATCCCGGCCAGCTGCGGATCGACATTGTCGAGCGCTCGGCCTATGCGCTTTGGCAGCAGGATGGCCGGCTGTCGGTGATCGCGGATGACGGCGCGGTGCTCGAACCCTATGTGTCGCGCCGCTTTCTGTCGCTGCCGCTGGTGGTAGGCAAGGGTGCGGAAACCCGCGCCCGGGATTTCCTGGCGCTGCTGGCGCGCTATCCGCAGGTCAATTCGGTGACCAAAGCCGCGATTTTTGTCGGGGAGCGGCGCTGGAACCTGCGGCTCAAGGACGGTCTCGATATCAGGCTGCCGGAAAACGAGGTCGGCAACGCGCTGGCCGCGTTGAGCGCGCTCGACAAGGAGGACCGGCTGTTCTCCCGCGATATCGTCGCTGTCGATATGCGCCTGCCGGATCGCTTGATCGTGCAATTGTCTGACGACGCGGCGAAAGCCCGCGAAGACCTGTTCAAGGACAAGAAGCCGAAGAAGAAGGCCGGTGACGCATGACCGGCCTCGATCGCAATCAGACGCCGAAGACGCGCCCGATGCCGCAGAAGCGCACCGCGCTGGTGGCCTCGCTCGATATCGGCACCAGCAAGATTGCCTGCATGATCGCGCGGCTGCGGCCGTGCCCGCCCAATGAAGCCCTGCGCGGGCGCAGCCATGCCGTCGAGCTGATCGGCTACAGCCAGATTCAGTCGCGCGGCGTGAAGGCCGGCGCGGTGGTCGATCTCGCCGAATGCGAGCAGGCGGTGCGCCAGGCCGTGGCACTGGCCGAGCGGATGGCCAGGGTCCGGGTTGAATCGGTGCTGCTGTCGGTCTCGGCGGGGCGGCTGCAGGGTCAGTTGATCGAGGCGGCCTCCGATATCAAGGGCGGCGCGGTAACCGCCGCCGACGTCGCCCGTATCACCTCCACCGGCATGCACCACGCCACCGGCGAGGGCCGCACCGTGCTGCATGCGCTGCCGGTCGGCTATGCGCTCGACGGCGTCAAGGGCATTCGCGACCCCCGGGGCATGGTGGCGCGGCAATTCGGCGTCGACATGAACGTAGTCACGGCTGACGCCTCGGTTGCCAAGAATCTGATGCTGGTGGTCGAGCGCTGCCATCTCAACGTCGAAGCCATGGCGGCGAGCCCTTACGTGGCGGGCCTTGCGGTGCTGACCGACGATGAAGTCGACATCGGCGCCGCGGTGGTCGAAATGGGCGCCGGCACCACCACGATCGCGACCTATGCCGGCGGCCGCTTTGTCCATGCCAGCGGATTTGCGCTCGGCGGGCAACACATCACCATGGACCTTGCACGCGGCATCAGCGCATGCATTGCGGATGCCGAGCGAATCAAGACGTTATATGGCACCGTGCTGACCGGCGGGTCTGATGCACGCGAGTTGATGTCCGTGCCGTCTGCCGGTGACAACGAGCGGGATGCTCCACAGGTCGTTTCCCGCGCCACGATCGCGAACATTGTTCGGCACCGTGCCGAGGAGATTTTTGAAATGGTCAGGGACCGGCTCGCCGATTCCCCCTTTGCCGCAGAGCCGAAGGCCGGAGTTGTCTTGAGCGGCGGCGCATCGCAGCTTTCCGGCACCCTTGAACTGGCAACCCGGATTCTCGGCCGGCCGGTGCGGATCGGCCGTCCGCTCGGGTTTGGCCGGCTGCCCAATGAGGCGAAGAGCGCGTCGTTCGCGGTCCCCTCGGGTCTTCTGGTCTATCCCCAATATGCTCATCTTGAACACGTCGAACCGCGGCATACGCGGCAGCTCAGGACAGGGACTGACGGCTATTTCGGAAAGGTCGGACGATGGCTTCGAGAGGGCTTCTGATGAATCTTTTCCGCATCCTTTCCCCCTGACATCAGCGAGCTGAAACCGAGGATCACCGTCTTCGGCGTCGGCGGAGCCGGCGGCAATGCCGTCAACAACATGATCACCGCCGGACTGCAGGGTGTCGATTTCGTCGTCGCCAATACCGACGCACAGGCGCTCACCATGTCGAAAGCGCAGCGCATCGTGCAGATGGGCACCCAGGTCACGCAAGGCCTCGGTGCCGGTTCGCAGCCGGATGTCGGCGCCGCCGCAGCCCAGGAAGTCATCGACGAAATCCGCGACCATCTCTCCGGCGCCAACATGGTGTTCGTCACCGCCGGGATGGGCGGCGGCACTGGCACCGGTGCGGCGCCCGTGATCGCCAAGACCGCGCGCGACATGGGTATCCTCACCGTCGGCGTGGTGACAAAACCGTTCCACTTCGAGGGCCAGCGCCGCATGCGCACCGCGGAGGCCGGCATCGCCGAACTCCACAAGGTGGTCGATACGCTGCTGATCATTCCGAACCAGAACCTGTTCCGGGTCGCCAACGAAAAGACCACCTTCGCCGACGCCTTCGCGATGGCCGACCAGGTGCTCTATTC
>NZ_JBEKCZ010000101.1:0-18445 GCF_050014615.1 Bradyrhizobium sp.
TTCCTGTCGTCGGTGATGCAGATCGAACCGCAATGGATCGACTATAACGGCCATCTCAACATGGCCTATTACAATGTGATGTTCGACCGGGCGATCGACGAATTATGGAGCGAACTCGGGATCGGCCCTACCTACATGAAGGCGCGCCAGGGGTCGACCTTCACCGCCGAATGCCATGTGCGCTATCTGCGCGAGATTCATTTGGGCGATCCCGTGCAGGTTTCGATACTCTTGGTGGGGGCGGACGAGAAGCGGCTGCACACGTTCGAGGAACTGCGCCATGCCAGCGAAGGCTGGCTCTCGGCCACCTCCGAAAACATGACGATTCATATCGACATGACCGCGCGCAAGACCGCGTCGTTTCCTCCTGACATTCGCGCCCGCATTCAGGCTGTGGCGAACGCCCACAGCGCGGTGGCGCGGCCCGAGGGCCTCGGACGAAAGATCGCGATGCCCTCGAAGTAACGATTCAGACCCGGCTGCGCCCGCGCACCACGCCGACCACGGCCGAGACCAGAAACAGCACCACGGCAATGAAGAAGATCGCCTTGGCGATTTCGATGGACACGCCGGCGATGCCGCCGAAACCCAGAATACCGGCAATCAAAGCGATTATCAGGAACGTAACGACCCAGCTCAACATGACAGAACCTCTGTTTCCAATCTCGGTTTCGAGATCCGCGCGACGGAGAACCTCGCGCCCGCGCCGCAGAAACAATCCAGCGCTGGAACAAATGTTCCGGCCGGCTCGAGGCCCCGAAACCACGAAAAATCCTGTTATGGCGGGAACAAAATCAGGGGCTGGCCGCCAAATCGGCGCCGGCAGCCGCGACGGGATAACTCCTGTCAAATCCGCCATCAAAGCCCTATATGCCTCTCAATCCTGCTATGAAGGCTCCCCTTCACGGCCCCGCGGTGCCATCGTGGGCGCAAGACGATTCGCATATGACCGAGCCGAACAAGCTGACCCATCATGGCGTCCCCGAGCACCAGCCCGCCGCTGGCGGTATTGCCGCGCGTGCCCGGGCGGCCGCGACCCCGCAATATCTCACCGGGCTTAACCCGGAGCAGCGCGAGGCGGTCGAAACGCTGGACGGCCCCGTGCTGGTGCTGGCCGGGGCCGGTACCGGCAAAACACGCGTGCTGACTTCGCGCATCGCCCACATCCTGAGCCAGGGCCGCGCCCGCCCCGGCGAGATCCTCTCGGTCACCTTCACCAACAAGGCGGCACGCGAGATGAAGCTGCGCCTCGGCCATATGCTCGGCCAGGCCGTCGAGGGCATGCCGTGGCTCGGCACCTTTCATTCCATCGGCGGGCGGATCCTGCGCAGCCATGCCGAGCTGGTGCAGCTGAAATCCAATTTCACCGTGCTCGATGTCGACGACCAGATCCGCCTGCTCAAGCAGCTGCTGGCGGCCGACAATATCGACGACAAGCGCTGGCCGGCGCGGATGCTCGCCGGCTTGATCGACGGCTGGAAGAATCGCGGCCTGATGCCCTCCCAGGTGCCCCCGGGCGAAGCCGCTGTTTTCGGCAATGGCCGGGGCGGCAAGCTCTACACCCTCTACCAGGAGCGGCTGAAGATCCTCAACGCCGCCGACTTCGGCGATCTCTTGCTGGAAAACATCCGGCTGTTTCGCGAGCATCCCGATGTGCTGCGGCAATACCAGCACCGCTTCAAGTTCATCCTGGTGGACGAATATCAGGACACCAACGTCGCGCAATATCTGTGGCTGCGGCTGTTGTCGCAGGCGCCGGCGAAACCGGGCGCGCCGCTTGCTTCGGTTATTCCGGGGTATGTTTCCTCGCCCGTCATTCCGGCGCAGGCCGAAGGCCTGAACCCGGAATCTCCCGAAGAGGATTCCTCTCGAGATTCCGGGTCTGGTCCTTCGGACCATCCCGGAATGACGACGCAAACGACCGGAGCGCCACCTCCCCCCTCGCAAGCCCCTCCCAAAAACATCTGCTGCGTCGGCGACGACGATCAGTCGATCTATGGCTGGCGCGGGGCGGAGGTCGACAACATCCTGCGCTTCGAGCATGACTTTCCCGGCGCCAAGGTCATTCGGCTCGAGCGCAACTACCGCTCCACCGGCCACATCCTCGCCGCCGCCTCGCATCTGATCGCGCATAATGAAGGCCGGCTCGGCAAGACCCTGCGCACCGAGGACGTCGACGGCGAAAAGGTCACCGTGACCGGCTCTTGGGACTCCGAGGAAGAAGCCCGCGCCATCGGCGAAGAGATCGAGGAACTGCAGCGCGGCGGCCATAAGCTCAATGACATCGCGATCCTGGTGCGGGCGTCGTTCCAGATGCGCGAATTCGAAGATCGTTTCGTCACGCTGGGCCTGTCCTATCGGGTGATCGGCGGCCCCAGATTTTACGAGCGCGCCGAAATCCGTGACGCGCTGGCCTATTTGCGCGTGATCAACTCGCCGGCCGACGATCTGGCGTTCGAGCGCATTGTCAATGTGCCGAAGCGCGGGCTCGGCGACGCCACCGTGCAGATGCTGCACGACCATGGCCGCAAGCGCCGGATTCCGCTGTTCGAGGCCGCCCGCGCCGTGGTCGAGACCGACGAGCTGAAGCCGAAGGCGCGCGGCAGCCTGCGCGACCTCTTGGCCTGCTTCGAGCGCTGGCGGGTCCAGCGCGAGGTGGTGTCGCATACGGAATTGGCCGAAATCGTGCTCGATGAAAGCGGCTATACCGAGATGTGGCAGAAGGACCGTTCCGCCGACGCCGCCGGACGGCTTGAGAACCTCAAGGAGCTGGTGCGCTCGATGGAGGAGTTCGAGAACCTGCAAGGCTTCCTCGAACACATCTCGCTGGTGATGGACCGCGACGGCGGCGCCGAGGACGACGCGGTGTCGCTGATGACGCTGCATTCGGCCAAGGGGCTTGAATTCGACAATGTCTTTCTGCCGGGCTGGGAGGAAGGCCTGTTTCCGAGCCAGCGCACGCTCGACGAGCAGGGCCGCGCCGGTCTCGAAGAAGAGCGGCGTCTGGCCCATGTCGGCCTGACCCGCGCGCGCCGCCGCGCCAAGCTCTACTTCGCGACCAACCGGCGCATTCACGGCACCTGGTCGACCACCATCCCCTCGCGCTTTCTCGACGAACTGCCGGCGCATAATGTCGAGATCACGGAATCCAAGGGCGGTTCCGGCTGGGGCGGCTCCAGCGGCTATGGCCCCTCGCGCTTCGACAATGTCGAATCCTTTGGCTCGAGCTATGCGACACCGGGCTGGCAGCGGGCGCAGGCCAATCGCGCGCGCGGCCAGAGCGGGCGCAACGGACAGGCCGGCGGCGGCTTCAATGAAAGCCAGTCGCCATTCTCAGGTTCGCGTAGCGATACCTCAGGTTCGCGCGGCGCCGCCTCCTCGCGCAACAAACGCGCGCCGATGACTATCGAAGGCGAGCTGATCGCGAAATCCACCGGCACCGTTTCGGAGTTCACGCTCGACGATCGCGTGTTCCACCAGAAATTCGGCTATGGCCATGTCGTCAAGATCGACGGCAACAAGCTCACCATCGCCTTCGAAAAGGCCGGTGAGAAAAAGGTCGTCGATAGTTTTGTGGAGCGGGCCTGAGCCCGCCGGATGGCGCGCGCCCGCGCCGTTCAATGTGACATGCTTCACATCCGGACCCGGTTTTGGCAGCTAAGAGTGACACTTGCGGCATCGACGCCATTCACACAGCATCTTCTGCAGTGCCATGAAAAAAACAGTCCCCCAATTTCCTGCACAACGAATTGGTCTGGCGAGCCGTCTCATTTTGCTGGTGCTGAGTCTGGCGCCGATATCAGCCATGGCCGGCCCCCGCGAGGACTGCGCGGCGCTGTTTCGCCAGGGCGCCCAGTACATGGACCAGCACAATTACGCCAAGGCCGCGGACACGCTGGAACTCGCGGCGAAGCTTGGTGAAACCGCGCTCGGACCGAACGCGCCGGAACTCTCCGACATCTACAACGCGCTCGCCCACACCGATTTCAACCTGGGCCATTACGCGGACGCCATCACGGCGCTGCAGCGCACGTTGGCGATCCGGGAAAAAGCCTTCCCGCCGACCCATCCGAAGGTTGCCAACAGCATCAATGACCTCGCTTTCCTCGAGGATAATCTCGGCCGCTACGATGAAGCCGAAGCCCTCTACAAGCGCGCGGCGTCGATCCAGGAAAAGCTTCAAGGCCCCGATCATCCCGAGACCGTCAGGGTGTTGAACAACCTCGCTGTGCTTTATCTGCATGCGGCCCGATACGCCGAGGCCGAGCCGCTGCTGAAACGCGTCACCGCGAGCTGGGAGAAGGCCCTCGGCGCGACACATCCGGATGTGCTGACCAGCTACAACAATCTCGCCGGTCTCTATGACCTCGAGGGCCGCTACGCCGAAGCCGAACCGCTGATCCGGCATGTGCTCGAGATCCGCGAAAAGGTCCGCGGCCGGGATCACCCGGATGTCGCGCAAAGCCTGAACAATCTGGCCGGCCTGTACAGCGAGGAGGGCCGCTATGCCGATGCGGAGCCGTTGATCAAGCGCGCGCTGCAGATCGCGGAAAAGACCCATGGCGCCGACCACCCCGAAATCGTCCCGGACCTCAGCGTGCTCGCAGCCGATTACCAGCAGGAAGGCCGCTATGCCGACGCCGAGCCGCTGCTGAAGCGCGCATTGGCGATCCGCGAAAAGGCGTTCGGCCCGTCGAACACCAACGTCGCCCAGACCGTCAACAATATCGCCGGGCTGTATATCGACGAAAAACGCTACGCCGATGCCGAACCGCTGTTGAAGCGCGCGATCGCCATCAACGAGAAGGCGCTGGGCCCCGACCATCCCGAGTTCGCCGCCGGCCTGCACAATCTCGGCTTTGTCTACACCCGGCAAGGCCGCTACGCCGATGCCGAACCGTTGCTGACGCGCGCGTTGGCGATCAAGCAAAAGGCCCTTGGACCGGATCATCCCGAGGTCGCAACCAACCTCAGCGCGCTCGCCACGCTCTATGACGCGCAGGGCCGCACCGGCGATGCGCTGGCGGCGTCACGCGCGGCGACGGCCATCGTGGTGAGACGCAGCGAGCAGGCCGATCATGATCGCACCGGCAGCAGCGAACGCGAACGTCAAACCAGCCGAAGCTACTTCCTGCGTCTGCTCCATTTGCTGTGGACCGACTCAGCCGGCACCGGCGGCGCCAGCGACACGGTGATCGACGAAGCGTTCCGCACGGCCCAATATGCCGGCGGCGTCGAAACCGCGAAGGCGGTTTCCGGCACGATGGCGCGCTATGCCTCCGGCACCGACGATCTCGCCGCGCTGGTGCGCGACCGTCAGGATCTATCCAGCCGCTGGCAGCGGCTCGATTCGGATCTGCTCAAAGCGGTCTCGCTGGCGCCGGACAAGCGAAATCCAGCCAGCGAAGCCGCGCTGCGCAAGGAACTGGCCGACGTCGATGCCAAACTGACCACCGACAATGAAAGACTGCGCACGGCGTTTCCGCGCTTCGCCGAACTGGCCGAAGCCCGGCCGGTTCATGTCGCCGATATCCAGGCGGTACTTGGCAGCGATGAAGCCTTTACTGCATTTACGCTCGCCGACACCGAGAGCTTCCTGTTTGTGGTTCGCCAGCACGACGCGCATTTTTTCAGGCTCGATCTCACCAGGGCGCAGGCCGCCGATACCGTCAAATCGCTGCGTGCGGCGCTCGCCAACGACGCCCCGGTCGACGTGCTCAAGGCGCATCAATTCTATCGGACGCTGCTCGGTCCCGCCGATGCGCTGATCGCCGATGCGAAAGTATCTCCCCCGACGGCGCCCTGCAAAGCCTGCCGTTCGCCGTGCTGGTGACACAGCCGCCCACGGCTGCGATCGCCAAACCGTCGGACTATCAGGCGGTCGCCTGGCTGATCCGCCGTCAGGCGGTCGCGGTGGTGCCGGCGGCCTCGTCGCTATCGGCGCTTCGCCGGTTCGCCGAAGAGAAGCACGGCACCGATCCGTTCGCGGGCTTCGGCGATCCGATCTTCGACGGCAGCGGCGCCAAACGCGGCATCGATACCGCGAGCCTGTACCGGGGAGCAGAGGCCAGCGCGCCGGAACTGCGCCGGTTGCCGCGGCTGCCGGAAACCGCGGACGAGTTGCGGGCGGAGGCCAGAATTCTCGGCGCGCCTGAAACCAGCCTGCACCTCGGCCAGGACGCGACCGTCACCTCGCTGCGCCGTCTCGACCTCTCCGGCACCCGCGTTCTCTCCTTTGCCACCCACGGCCTGATCGCCGGCGAGTTGCCGAAGCTCGGTGAGCCGGCGCTGGTTCTGACGCCCCCTGCCCTTCCGACGCCAAATGACGACGGATTGCTGCGCGCGTCCGAAGTTTCCAGACTGAAGCTCGATGCCGACTTCGTTATCCTGTCGGCCTGCAATACGGCCGCGTCCGACGGAACGCCGGGCGCCGAAGGCCTTTCCGGTCTCGCCAAGGCGTTCTTCTATGCCGGCGCGCGCTCATTGCTGGTCTCGCATTGGCCGGTCGACTCCGAAGCGACGGTGAAGCTGACGACAGGACTGATCCGCGCCACCGCCAGCGACCCCGGCGTCGGCCGCGCCGAAGCCCTGCGACGCGCCATGCTCGCCATGATCGACGACACCTCGGGCGGCGGCGAACATGCCCATCCGTTCTTCTGGGCGCCCTTCATTCTCGCCGGCGAAGGCAGCGCGGGCAGATAGCGACCGCGCTGGTGAACCGCTGCCTTATCGAACCAACGCGCCGCTACTTCTCGCCCAGCACATCGCCGAACAGCACCCACGACTTGCCGTCGAACCGCGCCATCTGGATTTGCCGGATCGGGGTGACGTTGTGCGGATCGGTATAGATCTTGATGCCCGGCAGCATCATCGGCATCGCGAGCCCGTCCAGCGCAGTCGCCTGCCTGATGATGTTGTCGCGGCTTAGATCGTCCTTGCAGTTCGCAAGCACCCTGGCCATGATTTGCGCGGCGGTGTAGCCCTGCACATTGAACAGGTCGCCGGTGCTGGCGTTCGGCTGGTACTTCTTCATCCATGCCAGCCAGTCCTTCAGCGCCGGATCGTCGGCCCAGCGGGCGTCGTTGGGATCCTTCAGGTAAAGCCCGGTCACCACGCCGACGGCATTGTCGATTCCGGCCGGCTCTAACACCGCGGCGAACGAATTCGAAACCGACGGCAGGATGATCAGCGGCTTCCAGCCCATGCTCGCGGCCTTCTTGATGGCCTGAGCCGCGAATTTGGGCGTCGCCTCGGCGAAGAACACGTCCGCGCCCGACTCCCGCATCGACACCATCTGGGAATCGATGGTCGGATCGGCGGTCAGATAGGTGGTTTCCGAAACCAGTTGATCGACATGTTCGCCCAGTCCCGCCTTGAAACCCCGGACATAATCCTTTCCGGCGTCCTCGTTCGGCGCGATCACCGCGATTTTGGCGTTCGGCCGGGTCTGCAGGATATATTGCGCATAGAGACGGCCCTCCAATTCGTAGGTTGGATTGAAACCGACCGTCCAGGGAAAATGCTCGGGATCGTTCCACCGCGTCGCCCCCGATGAAACGAACAATTGAGGAATGCGTTTGGCGTTGAGATATTTCTGGACCGAAATATTGGGCGCGGTGCCGACCGAACTGAACACCGCCAGCACGTCGTCCTGCTCCACAAGCTTGCGGGTCTGCTCGACGGTCTTGGCCGGCGAATAGCCGTCATCCAGGGTCAGAAAGTCGATCTTGCGGCCGTTGATGCCGCCTTCGTCGTTCAGCATCTGAAAATAGGCCGCCTCGGCCCGTGCGATGGTGCCGTAGGCGGACGCGGGGCCGCTGTAGGGCGCGGTATTTCCGAGTTTGATGGTGGTCTCCGCCGCGCGGGAAGGACCGGCCAGCATCATCGAGAGCGTGGCGGTGACCAGCAATCGGGCCCAAAACGGCTTGAAAGACAGCAATTTCCTCATCCTTTTCTTGCGCGCGACCGATTCCATCCGGATCGCGGGGCGCCGCTGATGCGGTCCGCCATAACCGGAATATTAACAAACTTCGTCGCATTTGAGCGAATTTTTAGAACAAATACCTATCCGCTACCTTTACGGAAAAATTCCGTGTGCGGGGGTAGGATCACCGTGGATTTCGCGTTTGCGCTTTTTTTTGCGACTGAAGGTCAGCTAAAATGACTACGGAAAAATCGTTTCTTCGGGATCTCGACGAGGCCGTGCAGCGGGGGACCGACGAAAGCCGCACCCGGGCGCTGTGGCACACCACCGATTTGATGATCGCCGGCCGCTATAGCGAGGACGAGATATGGACCTTTGGCGAGGTCATCGGGCGCCTCGCCGACGAGATCGAAATCGCCGCGCGCGCCCAGCTCGCCAAGCGGCTGGCCAAGTTCGACAAGGCGCCGGTCAACATCATCCACAAACTCGCCTTTGACGATTCGATCGAGGTCGCCGGTCCCATCCTGCGGGAATCCAAACGGCTCGAGGCTTACGCCCTGGTGGCCAATGTCTGCACCAAGGACCAGTCGCATATGCTCGCGATCACGCAGCGGGAAACGATCGAGGAGTCGGTCACCGACGTGCTGGTGACGCGCGGCAACCAGGAGGTCGTGAAGTCGGTTGCGAATAATGATGGCGCGCGCTTCTCGGATTTCGGCTTTCTGCACATGATCAAGCGGGCCGAGGGCGATTCCATTCTGGCCGAACAGCTTGGCCTGCGTAAGGACATTCCGAGGCACGTTTTCCAGCAGTTGATCGCCAAGGCAACGGACGATGTGAGAAAGCGGCTCGAACGCGAGCGGCCCTCGATGATCAACCAGATCCAGACCTCGGTGTCGGATGTCGCGGGCGAGTTGCAGTCCAAACTCGGGCCGGTGTCGAGAAGCTATTTCGTCGCCAAACGGGTGGTGACGACGCAGCACCGGCAGGGCAATCTGAACGAGAACAGCATCTCCGTATACGCGCGATCCCATAAGCTCGACGAGGTCACGATCGGACTGTCGCTGTTGTGCGCATTGCCGGGCGATGTCATCGAGCGCGCCGTGCTGGACAAGAACCGCGAGATGCTGCTGATCCTGGCCAAGGCGCTCGACTTTTCGTGGGCGACGACCATGTCATTGCTGTTTCTGGGCGCCAAGGATCACCGCATCACCGCCAAGGACCTCAAGGACACCGAAACCGAGTACGGCCGCCTCAACGCCGCGACCTCGCGCAGCGTTCTGAAATTCTATCAATCCCGCAAGAACGCCGGGGGCACCGATTCCGAACCGAAGCGCCAGCCCGCGCTGGCGGTACATTGAATTCACGGCACGGAACATCCACCATGAGCACATTCGGCAAAGCCACGCGCGAACAACCGGGCGGTCTCTCCGCCGGCATGGTTTCCAGCGACCCGGTGCCTGACATGCCGATGGACGCGGCCTGGATGGTTCTCGAAGCTGCGAACGATCTCGGGGATAACGCCACCGTCGACGTTTGCCGGCGGGTGATCGACGCCAACCTGAACGGCAGGCCCGCCTCCCCATTCGACCTGCATATCATCGTCGAATATTTCAACTGACGGGCAAAAGCTGAAGTGGGACCTGCGCGGATCCGGGATAGCCTCCGGGATCGGCTAAACGGTCGCATCCCGAAGCGCCCGGGCTGACGAGGCCTGCGTTTATAACCACCCCATTTAACCACCCTATGGCTGCGCCAGCGCTTGCACGACGGCGAAAGCGTTCTTATCTGTCGGTGCTCGCCCCCGGCGCGGGCCAAGGCGCCGCGTGATCCTTTCCGCGTCATCCTTGCCGCGTTATCCTTCCCCCATTGCCAGTTCAGACCGTCACATCACCCATGCCATCGATCATATCCGTTTCAAATCTGTCGAAGACCTACGGCTCCGGCTTCAAGGCGCTGAACAACATCAATCTCGAGATTCAGCGCGGCGAGATTTTTGCGCTGCTGGGACCGAACGGCGCCGGCAAGACCACGCTGATCAGCATCATCTGCGGGATCGCCAATTCCAGCCAGGGCAGCGTCACCGTCGACGGCCATGATATCAAGGATGACTACCGCGCCGCGCGTTCGCTGATCGGCCTGGTGCCGCAGGAATTGCACACCGACGCCTTCGAATCGGTGTGGGGAACCGTCAGCTTCAGCCGCGGCCTGTTCGGCAAGCCGAAAAACCCCGGCCATATCGAAAAGGTGCTGAAGGACCTGTCGCTGTGGGACAAGAAGGACGCCAAGATCGTCACGCTGTCCGGCGGCATGAAGCGCCGGGTGATGATCGCCAAGGCGCTGTCGCACGAGCCGCAGATCCTGTTTCTCGACGAGCCGACCGCGGGCGTCGATGTCGAATTGCGCAAGGGCATGTGGGAAGTGGTGCGGACGCTGCAGGCCGCGGGCGTCACCATCATCCTTACCACGCATTACATCGAAGAGGCCGAGGAGATGGCCGACCGGGTCGGCGTCATCAACAAGGGCGAGATCGTCCTGGTCGAGGACAAGGCGAACCTGATGCAAAAGCTCGGCAAGAAACGGCTGAAGCTGCATCTGCAGGGCAGGATCGAAGTGATTCCGTCGGACCTTGCCGCCTACAATCTCGAACTCTCGGATCACGGCTGCGAACTGACCTACAATTACGACACCAAGGGCGAGCGCACCGGCATCACCAGCCTGCTCAGCGACCTCAGGGGCGCCGGCATCCGGTTCTATGACCTCGATACCACCCAGAGTTCGCTGGAAGACATCTTCGTCAGCCTGGTGAGGGCGCCATGAATTTTCGGGCCGTCGGCGCGATCTACAAATTCGAAATGGCGCGGACCTGGCGCACGCTGTTGCAAAGCATCGTTTCGCCTGTGGTTTCGACCTCGCTGTATTTCGTGGTGTTTGGCGCTGCGATCGGCTCGCGCATCACCTCGGTCGAGGGCGTCAGCTATGGCACCTTCATCGTACCGGGACTGGTGATGCTGTCGGTGCTGACGCAGAGCATCGCCAACGCCTCGTTCGGCATCTATTTCCCGAAATTCGTCGGCACAATCTACGAATTGCTGTCGGCGCCGATCTCGTATTTCGAGATCGTGCTCGGCTATGTCGGCGCGGCCGCGACCAAATCGATCGTGCTCGGCCTGATCATTCTCGCCACCGCCGGCCTGTTCGTGCCGCTGCAAATTCATCATCCCTGGTGGATGCTGACGTTTCTGGTGCTGACCGCCGTGACCTTCAGCCTGTTCGGCTTCATCATCGGCATCTGGGCCGACGGCTTTGAAAAGCTGCAGATGATCCCGATGCTGGTGGTGACGCCGCTGACATTCCTCGGCGGCAGCTTCTACTCGGTCAACATGCTGCCGTCGGGCTGGCGCACCCTCACGCTGCTCAATCCGGTGGTCTATCTGATCAGCGGCTTCCGCTGGAGCTTCTATGAAATCGCCGACGTCAGCGTCGGCCTCAGCGTCGGCATCACGCTGTCGTTTCTCGCCGCCTGCATGATCGTGGTGTGGTGGATCTTCAAGACCGGCTACCGGCTGAAGAACTGACGCGCGAAAGCGCGGCATTCCCGGTGCAAGCGCATAGCGCTTGTCGCCGGGGCGCGCCTTAGCGCGAACCCGGAATCTCGAGATTCCCCGATGTGCAATTGCACATCTGAGGTTCGCATCTTCGATGCGCCCCGGAATGACGACTTAGGACAATTCACCGATAGCAATGAAAGCGATCATAGCGGTCGTAGAAACCGCGGCAGCGGTAGTGACGCCCGTAGGGAATGCCGAGCACACCGTCCACCGCGCCGATCGCGCCGCCGACGCCGGCTCCGACCGCCTCGCCAACCACGCCGCCGACCGGGCCGGCAATCCGGTTGCCTTCATAGGCGCCGTCCTGCGCGCCGCGCACGATGCCTTGCGCATGTCCGATCTGGGGGATCGCCAGCAGTGCGAGAGCGAACGCCGCACCCGCAAGATAGAACCTGGTGGGCGAACCGGCCGGCAGCGTCGATGCGGTGATCGCCGATGCCTTGATCTCAGTGGTACTCATCTTGTTCATCTCAATTCCTCATGGCCGGTCGCAAAGCGCCGACAGGGCGGGCATGTGTAACGCCGCTGTGACCAAAAGGTTGCCTGCTCGCGGCAGTCCCTCGAAAAATAGCACCGCGCGCCAGATTCAGCCGCTTCTCGGCCATGTTTGCGCCCGCCTGAACATTAACGATCCCCTGACGCGACCACTGGAACCAGGTCCGAATTTGCGGCATATTGGCCGTGGGGGACGGAGAGCGCGGCACGACATACACAGGCCTGGAGGCCATAGGTAAAATGCGTTCCTTCCTCATTGCTGTTACCGGCCTGATGCTGTTCGCCGCCGGCGCCGCGCAGGCCAAAGTCTCCATCACCGTCGACAAGGATGCGCAGATGATGACCGTCGCGGTTGACGGCGTCGCGCGCTACCAGTGGCCGGTCTCGACCGGAAATCCATCGCATGAGACGCCGAACGGTTCGTTCCGCACCTTCCGCATGGAGGAAGATCACTACTCCAAGGAATTCGACGACGCGCCGATGCCGCATTCGATCTTCTTCACCAAGATCGGTCACGCCATCCACGGCACCGAGTCCGAAGGCCGGCTCGGCACACCGGTTTCCCATGGCTGCGTGCGGCTGTCGCGCGCCAACGCCTCGACGCTATATGCGCTGGTGCAGCAGGAAGGCGTGCTCAACACCACCGTGACGCTGACCGGCTCCGCCCAGACCGCGCTGGCGCGCAATCCGGGCACCCGCCCCGCGGCAGTCGCGCGCCGCAACCAGGCCCCGCAATACGAGCCGCAATATGATGCCGCCGGCAATCCGGTCATGCTGCCGCCGCAGCCACCGGCACCGCGCCAGATCGCGCCGCAGATGCAGGTCGACGACGGTTACATCTATCCGGCCGACGGCAGTTCGAGCGACGCGCGCTATCCCTCGCCGCGCGGCAGCCGGCGCGTCTATGACACGCAGGTCTATCAGCAGCAGCAATATGACAATAACCGCGGCTACGCCGATCCCCAATACGCGCCGCAGGTCTACGCGCCGCGGCCGTATTATCAGCGCGGGTTGTTTGACTAGCAGCGCTGACGCGCCTTGCCTTGTGCGTCGGGCCAGCCGGGTTCGGCGCGTCCTGTGTCCGCTTGTCCCCGTTAGCGATCATGGCCGCCATCCGTTGCCTTACGATCATCGCCGTTGTCGTGTGCTGTATCTCGAGCGGAGCGACTATGGCCTTCGACATTGAAGCGCATCGCGGCGGACGCGCGCTGTTTCCTGAAAATACGCTGCCCTCATTTGCCAACGCGCTGTCGATGGGGGTGGACACGCTGGAACTGGATATCGGGGTCACCAGCGACCAGGCGATCGTCGTCTCCCATGAGCGCGGACTTAACCCCGACCTCGCCCGCGCCGCCGACGGCGTCTATGTGGCACCGCCGGGGATACCCTTTGTCCAGTTGCGGCTTGAAGACGTCAGGAAATACGATGTCGGGCAAATTCGCCCCGGCAGCGCCTATGCGGCGCAATTCCCCGAACAGCACGCGGTGCCGGGAACGCGGATTCCGACGCTGAAAGAGGTCTTCGATCTCGTGCGCAAATCAGGCGACCGCCATGTGCGCCTCAACATCGAAACCAAGATCGACCCCAATCATCCAGAACAGTCTCCGGACCCCGAACGTTTCGTCAGGCTGCTGCTGGATCTTTTGCAGACCGAGAAGTTCAGCGACCGCGTCATGGTTCAATCCTTTGACTGGCGGACGTTGCAGCTTGTGCAGAAACAGGCCCCGACGATACCCACGGTCTATCTGACCCAGCAGGCGGGATCGGGGGCGACGGTGTTTGCGGACAAGGCTTCGATCTGGACGGCCGGGTTCAACCCGGTCGACCATGGCGGATCGCTGCCGCGCGCGATCAAGGCCGCCGGAGGTGCGATCTGGTCGCCATACTTCGGCGACGTCAATCCGGCGCTGATAGCCGAATCCCATAGCCTTGGATTAGCTGTCGTGGTCTGGACGGTGAACAAGCCCGCCGACATCGCGCGCATGATCGACATCGGGGTGGACGGAATTATCTCCGATCGTCCCGATCTCTTGCGCAAGATCGCCGCCGACAAGGGCATCGCCTTGCCGACGGGATCGCCGGTGGCGCCCTAGATCGTCCGGGACCCGCGCCGGGAAGCATGCTAAAATCCAAAAACTGGCGGATCATTCGTAGCTTATCATTCGTAGCTTGGCGGCATCATGTCCACATCAGACGGCTTAAGCGCCGACCCGCCTCCCCGCAGCCGGAAGGACGGCTCTCCGTTTCTCATTTTGGCTGCCGGATTGCTGCTGTTCGCCGCCCTCGCCGGCACGATCTTTCTGGTCACGCGGCCAACCACGCTGCGAATTGCCGTGGGCCCGTCCGGAAGTGACGACCAGAATCTGATTCAGGCGTTGTCGGAATCCTTTGCCCGCGAGGGACGTCCGATCAGGCTTTCGCTGATCACAACGGCCGGCGCGGTTGAAAGCATTGAATATCTGCGCGGTCACAAAACCGATCTGGCGGTCGTCCGCGGCGACGAGGAATTGCCTGACGGCACCCAGTCGGTCGCGATCCTGCGCAAGAACGTGGTGGTGCTGTGGTCGCCTTCCGGCCTTTCAAAAAAGGGAGCGAAGAAGGAATCCAAACCGAAGATCAAGAGTATCGACGATCTCGAGGGCCATCGCGTCGGCGTGATCGGCCGAACGCCGGTCAATGTCACGCTGCTGCGCGTCATCCTGACCGAATCCGGCGTCAACCCCGACAAGGTCGCGGTCAGCCAGTTCAGCACCACCCAGATCGCCGAGATGGTGCGCGATCCCACCATCGATGCGTTCATGACGGTCGGCCCGCTCGACAGCAAGATCACCGCGGAAGCCATCACCGCGACCGCCCACGCCAGGGGCGAGCCGGTGTTTCTCCCGATCGAGGTTTCGGAAGCCCTCGCCCACAAGCACCCGCTGTATGAGTCGGAGGAAATTCCCGGCAGTGTCTTCAGTTCGTCGCCCGCCAGACCCGACGACACGGTCGAGACGATCGGCGTCAGTCACCTGATCGTCGCGCCGAAGTCGTTGTCCGAGACCGCCGTCGGCGCCTTCATCCGCGAGCTGTTTACGGTTCGGCCCTCGCTGGCCCGGGAAGTCCCGAACGCCGCCAAAATCCAGAAGCCGGACACCGACAAGGACGCCGCGCTGCCGGCCCATCCGGGAGCCGCCGCCTACATCGACGGCACCGAGCGGACCTTCATGGACAAATACAGCGACTACATCTGGGGCGGGGTTCTGATTTTTTCCGTGCTCGGATCGGGTACCGCGTGGCTGCGCCACTATATCAAGCGGGACGAGCGAAAGCTGAATACGCTGCATCGTGAAAAGCTGTTGGCCGCGATCTCGCTGGTCCGGAAAATCGATTCGATCGAGGAACTGGACGCCCTGCAACACGAGGCCGACGACATCCTGCGCGAAACGCTTGAATGCTACGACGACGGCGCCATCGAGGAAGGCGACCTGTCCGCCTACAGCCTGGTGCTCGAACAGTTTCATCACGCGGTCGTCGACCGGCGGGCCGCGATCAATGCGGCTGCCGCCGATGTGCCGCGGATACGCGTTGGATAGGACCAAATTCAAAAGGCGATCGAGATCAGCCGGCGAACGATTCCACCGACGCTGACGTGGTGCCGCCGGTAATGTCTTGACGCCGACGTGGAGTCGTCGGACAACGCCGTGCCCGCGCGGCCCGGACCGATGGCTTCGAACTGGGCTTTCTGCTCGTCGGTCAAATCACCATACAGGTCGTCAAGCGCCGCCCGCACGGTCTCGACCGCTCCCAGCATGGTATCGAGCCGTTTGCCGGCCGCGGCAAGCCGAGCCGGCGGCGTCAGCGCCTGATCGGGCTGGCAGGAACCCTTGAGCATCTCTGCCGCCTTCGCGCTGGCGTCCTTCAAAGCGGTCAGGCTCGCGCGCTGTGCGTCGGTCGGATGCAACCGCGCCTCGATTTCGGCCGCCGGCCAATCTTGCGCATCGGGCTGCGCGGTGGCGCAGCTTTGGGCCAGAGGACCGTCGGTTTTCGCGGTGGCTTGCTGGCTGCGCTGGTCTTTAAGTTGATCTTGCCCGAGCGCGTTAAGCCGGGCCTTCTGCTCGTCGCTCAGCAGGTCGTAAAATTTCTCCAGCGGCGGCTGCACGAGGCCGACCGCCGCAATCATCGCTTCGATCCGTGTTTGCATCGCCGCAAGCCGGCCCGGCGCCGTCAGCGTGATCTGGCTTGGACAGGCGGCCTTGATGCCTTGCGCGGCCTTTACCGAGGCATTGGCAAGATCATCGAGGGCCGCGCGCTGGGTGTCGTTGGGCTGAAGCGCCTGCTGGATCTGATCGATCGGCAGACCTGCGATGTCGCGGCTGTCCTCGCCGCACATCTGCGACAGTTCGTCCGGCGCCGGATCTGCTGCCGGCGCGGCGCCCGCCGGATTGCTGCCGGTAGCAGACGGCAGATAGCCGGCGAGCTGGTCATAGCCATAGGGAGCGAACAGGCCGGCATAGATATCACCGTAGCCATACCCCCAGAATGAGGGGTCATCGCCCCACATGGTGTAGTCATACATGTCGTAGTAGGCGAACGGCCAGAACAGCGGGCCGACCCAGCCATATCCACCATTGCCATGCCGCCACCATCCGCCGCGCCGGTCGTGCCATCCCGCGGTCGCAGCACTTGCCGCGATGTGGGCGCGAACGCCGGGATCGCGCAAGGCGGAGTGATTGTGTAACGCGCCCGCGACGGCGCCCGAGACCAATGCGGCGCGCACGGCTGTTGACCTGGCTGTTGATCTGACGCTGGCGTTGCGGCCGGAGAGACCGGCCGGGGAGTTGCGGCCGGCTAACGAACTGCTGCCGCCGAAACCGGTTCGTCCGGCCGACCGGGAAATCGCCGGGCCAGCGCTGAAGTGCCGTCCGCCGCCGCGGAAACCACCGACGCGCGCGCCGCCGCCATGGCCACCGCCAAAATGGCCGCCTCCAAAGTGCCCGCCCCCGCCATGCCCGCCGCCACCATGTCCACCACCACCACCATGCCCGCCGCCTCTGGCCGCGTAGGCCGCGCCCGACAGCGCGATGGAAAGGACTACCACCGACAGGAATCCGAGTTTTGACACGGCACGCTCCTCAAGCGCAGGCACCACCTCGCAGCGGCACCATGGGATAACCCCGGCGCGATAACGCCCGCATGCTCGCAAGGTTCCGTCGTTACCACGCCCCCATCTTGAAGGACTACTGCTCGCCGTCGCGCAGCCGCCGGTACACGGCGCCGAGCACGTTGGAGTAATCGTCGGTCCAGACCCGCTGCTTCTCGTCGGCTTCGGTATCGGTCCACACATCCGACGACGCCAGCCTGCCGACATCGGCCTCCTCGCGCGCCGACACCACGACCGAGGTCGAGAAGATATATTCACTGTCGCGGCCCGAATCCTCGCTGTAGACCCAGCTCTTGAGATCGTTGGCGGCGGCGATGCCGACCGCGACGCTGGTCAGATCCAGATGCCGGTTCGAGACGTGCATCAGCACCGCGCCCTGCGGCGCCAGTTTGTCCTTGTAGATCTTCATCGCCTCTTGCGTGGCGAGATGGATCGGGATGGCGTCCGACGAATAGGCATCGATGATGATCAGGTCGTAGATGCCGTCGGGCTCGCGCGCGAAGGTCAGCCGGGCGTCGCCCATCACCGGCTTGAGGTCCGGCTGGCAATCCCGGATGTAGGTGAAATATCTGGGATCGCGCGCGGTATCGACCATCGACTGGTCGATCTCGAAGAACTTCCAGGTCTCGCCCGGCGCCGAGGCGCAGGCCAGCGTGCCGGAGCCGAGCCCAATCACCGCCACGCGAAGCGGCGCGCCCTTGCGTTCGCGGATCGCCGTGATCGCCTGCCCGATGCCGCCGTCCTTGTGGTAATAGGTGATCGGCTCGGGCCGCCCGGTGACCGGCGTGCCGTCGTCGTTCTGAAATTTCTGCGCGCCGTGGATCGTGGTGCCATGCATCAGCACATGATACTGGCCGTGTGGCGTCACCACGATCTTGTGGACGCCGAAAAAGCTGCGCACGGTCTCGACCCGCCCCTCGTCGGCGGGATAGACGCGAATTAAAATCAGCGCCAGCGCGACGGTTGCGAATATCTTCCAGCGGTTGGCGTTCAGCCCGAGCGCCAGCAGGGCCGAGAGCACGCCGACCGCGCCGACCACCCAGACCCGGTAATCACCGAGCCAGTCCATCAACTTCGCCGTCAGTTGGCCATCCGAATAGACCGGCGCGATCAGGACCACCGCGAGCACGGCGAGAAACGGCCAGTACCAGCGGCTCCAGCGCACCAGGCGCGCGTCGCCGCCGGGCGGCCGGCACAGCGCCGCCAGCGCCAGCAGGATCGGGTATTCCGCGATCCATGAAAACATGAACGGCGCGAGCAGGCCCGCGAACA
>NZ_JBEKCZ010000102.1:0-34325 GCF_050014615.1 Bradyrhizobium sp.
GTGTTGTCGTCGTTGCTGGCCGCGGCGATGCGCGAGGCCCGGCTGTCGGCGGGAATTTCCAGCGACGCCGGCATCAAGGAACGGGCGGCCTCGAGCTTTGCCGAGATCGTGCGCGCGGAAGCGCGCCGGATCCGGCTCGGCATGGGATAGCTCGCCACCATCGGCGCGACCTCGCCGTTCGTCGGACTGTTCGGCACGGTGTGGGGCATCATGAACAGCTTTATCGGCATCTCGAAATCGCAGACCACCAATCTTGCGGTCGTCGCACCCGGGATCGCCGAGGCGTTGCTGGCGACTGCGTTCGGCCTGGTCGCGGCGATCCCGGCCGTCATTATCTACAATCATTTCACGCGGGTGACGAAAGGCTATCTCGAACTGGTTGGCCGGTCGTCGGGGGCCGCGGGGCGATTGCTGTCGCGCGATCTCGATCGCACCCATGTCAGTTCCTCTGGCGGCGCGCATTCGCGCGCGGCGGAGTAGACCATGGGCACATCGATCGCGGAACCCGACCTCGATGACGACGCCGATTTCGCCGAATCGCA
Source organism: Bradyrhizobium sp. (assembly GCF_050014615.1). GTDB lineage: Bacteria > Pseudomonadota > Alphaproteobacteria > Rhizobiales > Xanthobacteraceae > Bradyrhizobium. Next base: position 543 of record NZ_JBEKCZ010000102.1, read on the forward strand.
CGAGATCAACGTCACGCCGTTCATCGACGTCATCCTCGTTCTCCTGATCATCTTCATGGTGGCGGCGCCGCTGTCGACGGTCGATCTTCCGATCGATCTGCCGTCGTCGACCGCGACCCCGCAGAAAAAGCCGGACAAGCCGACCTATGTCAGCATCAAGCCGGATCTGGCGGTGGCGATCGGGGAGAACCAGGTCAAGCGCGTCGATCTGGTCCGCACGCTCGACGCGATGGCGGACGCGAACAAGGATCGCTTTATTTTTCTGCGCGCCGATCGCGCCGTGCCGTATGGCGAATTGATGGATGTGCTGGAACTCCTGCGTGCGGGCGGCTACGCGAAAATCAAGCTGGTGGCGCTGGAGGGAGTGCCCGATAGCGCTGGAACAAGCGCCGCGCCCGAAGGCGCCAAACCATAATTTCTCAAGCCTTGAGTGGCCGATATAACGCGATGACCGACTTCGACACCGAACCAAAACCCTCCCGGCAGCTGTGGATTTTCGCAGCCGTGATGGCGGTTGTGCTTCACGTCGGGGGCGGCGCGCTGGCACTCGTGCATCTGCAGAACGATGATCCCGATGATTCCGTCGGGGCGTCGGCGATCGAGATCGGGCTTGAGATGACGTCGCCCCATCTTGAAGCCACCGATCTGCCGCCGGGGCCGGATGTCGATGCTTCGGTCGCGTCACCAGCGCTCGCTGAACAGAAGGCCGAGGTCAAGGAGACCGACCTGCCGAAGGAAATGCCCACCGAGACCGAAGATCCCGATCGGGTGGTGACGCAGAACGATGCACACAAGCCCAAGCAAGACGATTCGGAAATTGCCAAGGTGCAAACCTCCGCCTCGATGGAATCGGTCGCCGCCGAGGCCACCGCGACACCCAGCTCCATGGCCATTCCGGAAGGGCCGCGGTCGGTAGCGCCGGCGCAGGGCACCGGCGAGAGCGCGCAGCGCCTCCGGGTGACCTGGCAAAAGGAGCTGGTCGCCCATCTGGACAAGCACAAGCGTTATCCGGCGGAACGTTCGCAGAAGACCGCCGAGATCATCGTCAGCTTCTCGCTGGACCGGATGGGTCATGTTCTCTCGACCAGCATCGTCAAGGGATCGGGCGACGCGGCTTTCGACGAAGCGGCACTGGCGATGGTGCGAAAATCCGATCCGGTGCCGCAGCCGCCACCGCTGGTCGCCGACGAGGGATTGAATTTCACCCTGCCGGTGATCTTCCGGGTCAAGGGGCAGCACGGCTGAAGACGGACTTGAAAATGCCCGGCGACGGTTTGCCGGGCAGCTTCGCAAGCTCGTGGTCCGAGATCGTAGTCAGAGATCAGCTTTTCTTCACCATCGGGCACACGCTCTTCTCAAGCGGGAGAAAAGCTTCATCCGCCGGAATGGTGGCGATGAGCTTGTAGTAGTCCCATGGGTATTTCGACTCCGAGGGCTTCTTCACCTCGAACAGATAGGCCGGGTGGATCTTGCGGCCGTCCGCGCGGATCGAGCCCCGGCCAAACAGCGGATCGTCGGTCGGCATTTCCTTCATCTTGGCGACGACCGCGCGGCCATCGTGCGGATTGCCGCCGAGCGCCTCGAGCGCCTTGAAGTAATGGATCAGCGACGAATACACCCCGGCCTGAACCATGGTTGGCGGGTTCTTCTTGAACCGCTCGTTGAAGCGCCTGGTGAAGGCCCGCGTCTTGTCGTTCAGGTCCCAGTAGAACGTCTCGGTGAAATTGAGGCCCTGCGCGACGTTGAGCCCGAGCGCGTTGACGTCGCTGATGAACATCAGCATGCCCGCGAGCTTTTGCCCGCCGGCCACGATGCCGAACTCCGCCGCCTGCTTGATTGCATTGGTGGTGTCGCCGCCGGCATTGGCCAGTCCGATGATTTTCGCCTTCGAGCTCTGCGCCTGCAGCAGGAACGAGGAGAAGTCGGCATTGTTGAGCGGGTGCTTGACGCCGCCAAGCACCTTGCCGCCATTGGCGATGACGACCGCGCTGGTATCACGCTCGAGCGCCTGTCCGAACGCGTAGTCCGCGGTCAGGAAGAACCAGGTATCGCCGCCCGACTTGACCAGCGCCTTGCCGGTGCCGTTGGCCAGCATGTAGGTGTCGTAGACCCAGTGCACGGTATTCGGCGAGCACTGCGAGCCCGTGAGATCCGACGATGCCGAACCCGAGTTCAGGTTGACGACGTTTCTTTCCTTGGCGACGTTGGCAACGGCGAGGCCGACGCCGGAACTGGCGAGATCGACAAACACATCGACCTTCTCGACGTCGATCCATTGCTTGGCGATGTTGGCGCCGACGTCAGGCTTGTTCTGGTGATCGGCCGAGATCAGATCGATCTTCCAGCCCTTGGCCAGCAGCCCGGAATCCTCGATCGCCATTTGCGCGGCGACGCTCGAGCCCGGGCCGCCGATATCCTGATAGAGACCGGATTGATCGCCGAGACTTCCGACCTTGACGATTTTGTCGAGCCTGTCCTGTGCGAGCGCGCCGCCGGCGCTCACGACAGCGATGGTCAGCGCCGGGGCAGCGATCAATAGGGCCGCGATCAATCGGTTCATTTCCCCCTCCAAATGCTGTTTTAATGTTTTGGCCATTATGGCCGGCCTTGCGCGCGCCGCATAGCCGATGCCAGTGCGGCGAATTCGCCGGGCGGATTCGATGCGGGGGGGTCTGAATGAACCTGGCGGGCGACCGCTATCTTCGAACTGTCAGCGCAGAAAATACCGGAACCCGGTATAGACGACGACCAGGCAGGCAAAGATCAGGGCCACGGGAAGCCGGGGTTTCGCGTCCGGACCACCAGCGGTTTTGGACCGCGGCGGTGGCGGACGCTTGAAGGCGGTGACGTTGTCCGTCACCTGACCGACCGGATGCGCCTTGACATCGGGCGCTTCGCCGACGCCGCCCATCTCGGCATAGTAGCTGCGATAGATGAGATTGATGGCGGCGTCGGTCGCCTGCGCCTCGGTCATTTCCTTGAGCAGTTTCTGATAGCTTACCAGGAAGGTCTGGGCTTCCGCGGGCAGCGACGAGGCACCATTCAGTTTTGCCATCATTTTCCAGGTCGCAAAATCCGCGCGGGCCCTGGTATCGGCGCGTCGCGCGATCATCATGTCCGCTGCTTTGATCAAAATGGCCTCTGCGCTTTCCGGCGGGTTTCTCTGGAGATGGAGGGCTACGCGTTACCGGTTACCACGAGGATGAGCCGGAGCACATAACCGGTCATGGTTCGCAGTATCGCCGAAATAACATCAAGATTTAGACCGAACTGCGAACCGGCCAGCGGAAGCAGGATCAGAATTCCGATCAGGATCAGCATCCCGTACGGCTCCAGCCGGGCCAGCGGCGCCGCCAGCATCGGGGGCAGCAGCCCGACCGCGACCCGCCCGCCGTCCAGCGGCGGAATCGGGAGCATGTTGAAAATCGCCAGGATGACGTTGATGACAAGCGCGTTTTTGAGGTTGTCGGCGAGCCACTGCGCCGCACTTTCGGGCACGTAGTCGACGACATGAAACGCCGTCGCCGCGAACAGGGCCAGCGCGATATTGGTGGCAGGTCCGGCCAGCGCCACCCAGACCATGTCGATCCGCGGGTTGCGCAAGGCGCGGAAATTCACCGGCACCGGCTTGGCGTAGCCGAACAGAAACGGCGAGTGGGACAACAGCAGGATTGCCGGCATGATCAGGGTGCCGAACGGATCGATGTGCCGCAGCGGATTGAAGCTGACGCGGCCCCGGTCCCAGGCGGTGTTGTCGCCGAAATGATGCGCGACAAAGCCGTGGGCGGCCTCATGGAAGGTAATGGCGATGATAAGCGGCAATACCCAGACCGAAACCTCGTAGAGGGTGGTGTTCACGGATCATCCTGACCGGTTAGCCGACAGGCTAGGGCGCCCGCTCCGGATAGTGTGGTAGTCCGTCGTCGAGCTTAACCCAATCGATTTTTTCGCAGACCCAGATATGTTCGGTCGGGGTGAATGCGTTGCGGTCATCGAATGTCGCAAGGGCGACGCCGGCGGCCGTGCCGTTGGTTCGCCAGGAAAACAGCCGGGTACCGCAGGTTTTGCAGAAAACCCGGTCGATCGCTTTGGACGAGGCATAGCGGGCGGTGTCGCCTTCGACCGTTAGAGCATCCTGGGCGAACAGCGCGCGGGCATAAAACGGCGATCCCATCGCCTTCTGGCAGTTGCGGCAGTGACAGACGCGGACATTGACCGGCTCGCCCTTGGCCTTGAACCGGACCGCGCCGCACAAGCATCCGCCTTCCCTGATCATGGTGGCTCCACTACGGACTTTAATAGGTCGCCCGGCCGCCGGAAATATCGAACACCGCGCCGGTGGAGAAGGCGCAATCTTCCGAGGCCAGCCACGCCGCCATCGCCGCGAGTTCTTCCACCAGCACGAAACGGCCCTTCGGAATCTTCGACAGCATGAAGTCGATGTGCTGCTGCGTCAGCTGGTCGAAGATCGCGGTCTTGGCCGCGGCGGGGGTTATGGCGTTGACGGCGATATCGTAAGCCGCCAGTTCCTTGCCGAGCGATTTTGTGAGTGCGATCAGGCCGGCTTTCGAGGCTGAATAATGCGCGGCGTTGGGATTGCCTTCCTTGCCGGCGATCGAGGCGATGTTGACGATGCGGCCGTATTTCTGCTGGACCATCGAGGGCACGATCGCCTTGCAGCAGATGAAGGGCCCGTCGAGATTGATGCGCAGCACCTTGCGCCATTCCTCGAGGTCGGTTTCCCATACCGTCTTGTTGATACCGGCGATCCCTGCATTGTTGACGAGGATGTCGATCTTGCCGAGCGCGGCAAGCGTCGCGTCGCGCGCCTTTTCAACGGCGGCGAGATCGGATACGTCGACCTTGAACGCGGTGACAGCGGCGCCGATTTCCCTGGCGGTCTTTTCGGCCAAAGGCTGGTCATGATCCCAGATCGCGACCCTGGCGCCTGATGCGACGAAGCGCTCGGTGATGGCACGCCCAAAACCCTGCGCGCCACCGGTGACGACGGCGCAGCGGCCGTTCAAATCGATCTTGTTCATGGATATGTTCCTTTAATCAAAGCGTCCAGCCGCCGTCGATGACATGCGCGACGCCCGTGGTGAACGCACTCTCATCGCTGGCGAGATAGACCGCGAGCAGGGCGATTTCTTCGGCGGTGCCGAGCCGCCCCATCGGCTGCCGGCTCACGAACATTTCGCGGCCGCCGGGACCCGCGGCGGCGGCGCGGTTCAGCATCGACGGCGTCTCGATGGTGCCGGGGCAGATGCAATTGCAGCGGATGCCCTTGGTGATGAAATCGGCGGCGACCGCGCGGGTCAATGCCGCGACCGCGGCCTTGGTCGCGCCGTAGACGTAGCGATTGGGCGCGGCCTTGAACACGCCGGCGGCCGACGAAATGTTCACGATCGAGCCATGGCCTCGTTCCAGCATGCCCGGCAGGAATGAGCGGATGGTCCGGTGCATCGACTTGACGTTGAGGTCGAACGAAAAATCCCAGTCTTCATCGGAACAGTCGAGCACGGTACCGTTGTGCACGAAACCGGCGGCGTTGAGCAGGATGTCGACCTTGCCGACGCGTTTTGCCATTTCGGCGACCGCGCCGCTGTCGCGCACGTCGAGCCGCGCCACTTCCGACACGCCGTCTTTGGAAAGCAGCGCCAGGCCTTTTTCGTCGATGTCGGTGGCAAACACCGTGGCGCCCTCGCGCGCAAAGGCGACGGCGCAGGCGCGGCCAATTCCCACGGCGCCGGCGGTGACGAATGCGCGTTTGCCTTTCAGCCGGTCTGACATGTTTTTCTCCCTGGATTATCGTCGGTTATTTCTGGTCATACGCGGGCTTGACCCGCGTATCCATCCTCTTTTGAAGAATGATGGATTGCCGGGTCAAGCCCGGCAACGACGATGCGGTTTGCGTCAATGATTATCCCTGGCCACGCCGACCTGGCCGGCGATGTCGTGATAGCGCGTCGCGAATTCCATGCAGGCGCCGGTGGCCTGCTGGCCGACGGTGGAGCGATAGAGTTCCTGCCACGGCGTCTGGTTGGCCGGATAGGGGAAGCCGCCCTTGGCTTTCAGGTCGGCATGGCGGCGCTTCAGTTCCTCATCCGAAATAAGGATGTTGGCGCTGCCCTTGTTCAGATCGATGCGAACCATGTCGCCGGTTTTGAGGATGGCGAGCCCGCCACCGGCGGCGGCTTCCGGCGTCGCATTGAGGATCGACGGCGAGCCTGAGGTGCCGGACTGGCGGCCATCGCCGATGCAGGGCAGGGACAGGATGCCGCGCTTGATGAGGGCGGCGGGCGGCTGCATGTTCACAACCTCGGCGCCGCCGGGATAACCGATCGGACCGGTGCCGCGCACGAACAGGATACAATGCTCGTCGATATTGAGCGCGGCATCGTCGATCCGGTGGTGATAATCCTCCGGGCCCTCGAACACGATGGCGCGGCCCTCGAACGCGTTCGGATCCTTGGGGTTGATCAGATAGCGGTCGCGGAATTCCTTGGAGATCACGCTGGTCTTCATGATCGCGGAATCAAACAAATTGCCGCGCAGCACCAGGAAGCCGGCGTCCTTGACCAGCGGTTTGTCATAGCTCCAGATCACGTCGCCGTCGGGCTTTGGGGCATCGCGGCAGTTGTCGCCCATGCTGCGGCCATTGACGGTCAAGGCGTCTTCGTGGATGCGCTTGTGCGCCATCAGTTCGCGTACCACCGCAGGCACGCCACCGGCGCGATGATATTCCTCGCCGAGATAGAACCCGGCCGGCTGCATGTTGACCAAGAGCGGAATGGCGTGGCCAAATTTCTGCCAGTCGTCGATCGTGAGCTCGACGCCGATGTGGCGGGCGAGCGCATTGATATGGATCGGCGCGTTGGTCGAACCGCCGATCGCCGAATTGACCACGATGCAATTTTCAAATGCCTTTCGGGTCAGGATATCGGAGGGCTTCAAATCCTCCCACACCATCCCGACAATGCGCGTGCCGGTCTCGTAGGCGATCTGGCCGCGCTCGCGATAGGGGGCGGGGATCGCGGCGCAGCCCGGCAGCGACATGCCGAGCGCCTCGGCCAGTGAGTTCATGGTGGAGGCGGTGCCCATGGTGTTGCAATGGCCGACCGACGGCGCCGACGAGGCCACGATGTTCATGAACTCGTCATAGTCGATCTCGCCGGCGGCCAACCGCTCCCGCGCTTTCCAGACTACGGTACCGGAGCCGGAGCGCTCGCCATTGTGCCAGCCGTTCAGCATCGGTCCGCCCGACAGCACGATGGCCGGCATGTTGACGGTTGCCGCGGCCATCAGGCAGGCGGGGGTGGTTTTGTCGCAGCCCGTGGTCAGGACCACGCCGTCCAGCGGGTATCCGAACAGGATTTCGACCAGTCCGAGATAAGCGAGGTTGCGATCGAGCGCGGCGGTCGGGCGCTTGCCGGTCTCCTGGATCGGATGCATCGGAAATTCCATCGCGATACCGCCGGCGGCGCGGATTCCTTCCCGGACCCGGTGCGCCAGTTCGAGGTGATGGCGGTTGCACGGCGATAGGTCGTTGCCGGTCTGCGCAATGCCGATAATCGGCTTGCCGGATTGCAACTCGTGCCGGGTCAGGCCGTAATTGAGGTAGCGCTCGAGGTAGAGCGCGGTCATTCCGGGGTTGTGGGGGTTGTTAAACCACTCGCTGGAACGGAGTTTGCGCCGGGTGACACCGGCAAGCGGCTTGTTCATGGGTTCTCCCGCAGCGCACACGCCTTATTTTTGTGCGTCATTTTGGTATGGGCAGCCAATGTTTGCATGTCATCGCGCGCTTCGCAACGTTCGCGGCCAAGACTAATGGCCAAGACTAATGGCCAAGACAAACGGCCAAGACCAACTCCTACGACTTTGATCCAACGACATCACCGAAAAAGTCTGGTAAGACCCCGGTCAAATCAAAGAAGACCGCGGTATTCGCCGCGGGCTAGGGTTGTATTCGGGAGGGTATTTATGTCGTCGGTGCAGATTCGCGATGTGCGAAAATCGTTTGGCGGCTTTGAAGTCCTGCACGGCGTGTCGATTCCGATCGAGGACGGCGCTTTTGTCGTGCTGGTGGGCCCCTCCGGCTGCGGCAAATCGACCTTGCTGCGGATGCTCGCCGGGCTCGAAAACATCACGTCCGGGACGATTTCAATCGGCGATCGCGTCGTCAACAATGTCCAGCCCAAGGAGCGCGACATTGCCATGGTGTTCCAGAATTATGCGCTCTATCCGCATATGACGGTCGCCGACAATATGGCGTTTTCGCTCAAGCTGCGCGGCGCGAGCGCTGACGAGATCAACAAGGGCGTCAAGCGCGCCGCGGAAATTCTGGCGCTGACGCCGCTGCTCGATCGCTATCCCCGGCAATTGTCGGGCGGACAGCGCCAGCGCGTCGCGATGGGGCGCGCTATCGTGCGCGATCCGCAGGTGTTCCTGTTCGACGAGCCGCTGTCGAACCTCGACGCCAAGCTGCGGGTGGCGATGCGCACCGAAATCAAGGAACTGCATCAGCGGCTCCGGACCACGACGGTCTATGTGACCCATGACCAGATCGAAGCCATGACCATGGCCGACAAGATCGTGGTGATGCACGACGGCATCGTCGAGCAGATCGGCACACCTTTGGACCTTTACGATCGGCCGGATAACCAGTTCGTCGCGAGTTTCATCGGCTCACCGGCAATGAATTTCCTCAAGGGCAAGCTCAAGGTAAACGGCAGCGCCGGTTTCGAGGGCCCCAACGGCGTCAAACTGCCGCTCAAGTCGGCGCCTGCCAATTCCGACGGCCGGGCCGTGGTCTACGGCGTGCGGCCCGAGCACTTCACCATCGCGGACGATGGCGCGGAAGCCGAGATCGTGGTGGTGGAACCGACCGGGTCGGAGACCCAGGTGTTTGCCAAGCTTGGCGGCGAGCAGGTCGTTGCCGTGTTCCGCGAACGTCATCAGTTCAAGCCGGGTGACAAGGTCCGGCTGAAGCCGGACCCGGCGCTGGTGCATCTGTTCGACGAGGCGACCGGCAAGCGATTATAAATTCTCAAAAAACGATTGGTCGAAGAAGAGCCAATGAAACAGGGAGCATGCGGACGATGAGTAATTTCACACCGGATCGGCGGTCTTTGCTCAAGGGCGGCGGCACGCTGCTCGCGGCCGCGGCCACCATGTCGAGCGAGCAATTGCTGGGCTTGGCGAAGGCATGGGCGCAGAGCGCGCCGTGGAAGCCGGAAGCGGGTGCCAAGATCAACATGCTGCGCTGGAAGCGCTTCGTTGAAGCCGAGGACGTCGCCTTCATGAAGATCGTCGATGCCTTCCAGAAGGCGACCGGCGTGACCATCAACGTCTCCAACGAATCCTATGACGACCTCCAGCCCAAGGCGTCGGTCGCCGCCAACACCGGGCAGGGCCTCGATCTGGTCTGGGGTCTCTACTCGCTGCCGTTCCTGTTCCCGAGCAAATGCACCGACATGACCGATGTCGCCGATTACCTCGGCAAGAAATGCGGCGGCTGGGCTCCGTCGGGCCAGGCCTACGGCCAACTCGACGGCAAGTGGATCGGCATTCCCGTTGCGGCCACCGGCGGTCTGGTGAATTACCGCGTCGCTGCTGCCGAAAAAGCCGGCCACAAGGAATTTCCCAAGGACCTCGGCGGCTTTGCCGATCTGGTGAAGGGCATGAACAAGAACGGCACGCCGGCCGGGATGGCGCTCGGACACGCTTCGGGCGACGCCAATGGCTGGCTGCATTGGGCGCTGTGGGCCCATGGCGGCAATCTGATCGACAAGGACAACAAGGTCGTCCTCAATTCACCGGAGACCGCCAAGGCGCTCGAATACGTCAAGGGACTTTATGCTGATTTCATTCCCGGCACCGCGTCGTGGAATGACAGTTCCAACAACAAGGCGTTCCTGGCGGGGCAGCTTCACCTGACCGTCAACGGCATTTCGATCTATGTCACGGCCAAGAAGGAAAATCCGCAAATCGCCGAGGATATGAATCACGCCCATCTGCCCGCGGGTGTGGATGGCAAGACCAGGGAACTGCATCTTGGTTTCCCGATCCTGGTGTTCAATTTCACCAAGTATCCGCAGGCCTGCAAGGCGTTCACCGCATTCATGCTTGAACCGGAGCAGTACGATCCCTGGATTGGAGCGGCGCAGGGATATCTTTCACCCTTCCTGCTCGATTACACCAAGAATCCGATCTGGACCGCCGATCCCAAGAATACGCCGTACCGCGACGTGGCCGTGACCGCGCAAACACCGGCGGGCGTCGGCCAGATGGGTGAGAATGCCGCCGCCGCGATTGCCGACTTCGTCCTGGTCGACATGTTCGCTAATTACTGTACCGGAAGCGAAGATCTGCAGACGGCGATGAAGTCGGCGGAACGTTCCGCCAAGCGCATCTTCCGATAGGTGAGATCGCCGGCGCGCGTTTGCGGGCCGGCTTGTTTCTGTGGGAAATCTGGGCGACGCTCGGCTTGGGACAAGCGAAGAGCAGGGCGTCGTTTTCGGATCTGGATTTGGAGCGAAATGAGTACCCTTCAGACATCGGTGCCGGTGCAGGCGGCCGGAATTGATACGCGGTCGCTGTGGGAGCGGCTGCGGACCAACCGCAACTGGGTGGCGCTGTGGTTCATGCTGCCCGCGGCGGCATTTCTCATCCTGTTTCTGGCTTATCCCCTCGGCCTCGGCGTCTGGATGAGCTTCACAGATGAGCGTATCGGCCGCCGCGGCGTTTTCATCGGCCTCGAGAATTACCAGTGGCTGTGGGACGACGCCATCTTCTGGCTCTCGGTGTTCAACACGTTGCTCTACACGATCGTCGCCAGCGCGATCAAATTTGCAATCGGTCTCTATCTAGCCTTGCTGTTGAACCGGCATATGCCGTTCAAGGCGGTGATCCGCTCGATCGTCCTGATCCCGTTCATCGTGCCGACCGTGCTCTCGGCGATCGCATTCTGGTGGATCTACGATAGTCAATTTTCGATCATTTCGTGGTCGCTGATCAAGCTCGGCCTGATCGACCACAACATCAATTTCCTCGGCGATGCGAATCTGGCGCGCGGCAGCGTGATTTTCGCCAACATCTGGCGTGGCGTGCCCTTTGTCGCGATCACGCTGCTGGCCGGCCTGCAGACGGTGTCGCCCTCGCTGTACGAGGCGGCGACGCTGGACGGCGCCACCAACTGGCAGCGCTTCCGCTTCATTACCTATCCGCTGTTGACCCCGATCATCGCGGTGGTCATGACCTTCTCGGTGCTGTTCACCTTCACCGACTTCCAGTTGATCTGGGCGCTGACGCGCGGCGGTCCGGTCAATGCCACGCATCTGATGGCCACCCTGAGCTATCAGCGCGGTATCATCAGTGGCCGGCTCGGCGAGGGCGCCGCGATCGCCACCGCGATGATTCCGTTCCTGCTCGCGGCGATCGCGATTTCATGGTTCGGCATGCAGCGCCGGAAATGGCAGCAAGGATCGAACAATGACTGATTCCGCGCTGCCATCGAAGGTGCCGGTCGCCAGCCAGAGCGACGAAAGCGACGGCATGAGCTATCTGGAGTCGTTGCCGCGCCGCGTGGTGACGCTCTATATACCGCTGTTCGTGATCCTGATCGTGCTGCTGTTTCCGTTCTACTGGATGGCGCTGACGTCGATCAAGCCGGACGAACAGCTGATCGACATGAACAAGTACAACCCGTTCTGGGTGATCCATCCGACCTTCAAGCATATCAGCAAGCTGTTGTTCGAGACCCAATATCCAAGGTGGCTGTGGAACACGATGTATGTCGCGGTCGGGGCCACGACGCTCTCGATCATCGCCAGCGTGCTGGCGGCCTACGCCATCGTGCGCCTGAGGTTCAAGGGCGCGGATACCGTCGGCGTGCTGATCTTCTTTGCTTACTTAGTGCCGCCGTCGATCCTGTTCATTCCGCTGGCCTCGGTGATCCAGGCCTACGGCCTGTTCGACTCGCCGCTGTCGCTGATTCTCGTTTATCCCACGCTGCTGATTCCGTTCTCGACCTGGCTCTTGATGGGATATTTCAAGACCATTCCCTACGAGCTTGAGGAATGCGCGCTGATCGACGGCGCGTCGCGCTGGCAGATCCTGACCCGGATCATCGTGCCGCTGGCGATACCCGGAATGATTTCGGCTTTCATATTCTCCTTCACGCTGTGCTGGAACGAATTCATCTACGCGCTCACCTTCCTGCAATCGACCCCGAACAAAACCGTGCCGGTCGCGATCGTGAACGAGTTCGTCGACGGCGATATCTATAAATGGGGTTCGCTGATGGCGGGCGCGCTGGTCGGCTCGCTGCCGCTGGTCATCCTCTACGCGTTCTTCGTCGAGCATTACGTGTCGGCGATGACCGGAGCCGTGAAAGAGTAGGCGCGCGGGCCCGCGGCGATCAATCAAGAACAAGAAGGAGTTGGGTCTTGCATATTCTGGTTCTGGGCGCGGCCGGCATGGTCGGCCGCAAATTGACCGAGCGGCTGCTGCGCGACGGGCATCTCGGCAAGCGCGACATCACCCGCATGACGCTGCAGGATGTCGTCGCGCCCGCCAAACCCGAAAAATCAGGTTTTCCGGTCGAGACCGTGACCTGCGATTTCGCGGTCCCCGGCGCGGCCGAAAAACTGGTCGCCGATCGTCCCGATGTGATTTTTCATCTGGCGGCGATCGTCTCCGGCGAGGCCGAACTCGATTTCGACAAGGGCTACCGCATCAACCTCGACGGCACCCGGATGCTGCTCGATGCCATCAGGATTATCGGCGGCGGCTACAAGCCCCGGGTCGTATTCACCTCGTCGATCGCGGTGTTCGGCGCGCCGTTTCCCGACGCCATCGGCGACGAGTTCTTTCAGACGCCGCTGTTGAGTTACGGCACCCAGAAGGCGATCGGGGAACTGCTGCTGGCGGACTATTCGCGCCGCGGTTTCATGGACGGCATTGGTATCCGGCTGCCGACCATCTGCATCCGCCCCGGTCTGCCCAACAAGGCCGCGTCCGGGTTCTTTTCCAACATCCTGCGCGAACCGCTGGCCGGCAAGGAAGCGATCCTGCCGGTATCCGAGGAGGTCCGGCACTGGCATGCCTCGCCGCGCTCGGCGGTCGGTTTCCTGATCCATGCGGCGACCATGGATAGCGCGACAGCGGGGGCGCGCCGCAATCTCACCATGCCCGGCCTGTCGGCCACGGTCGGCGAGGAGATCGCCGCGTTGAAGCGGGTGGCCGGCGACAAAGTGGCGGCGCGGATCAGACGCGAGCCGGATCCGTTCATCATCGGCATTGTCGATGGCTGGCCGCGCAATTTCGATGCCAGGCGGGCGGTGACGCTCGGCTTCACCACCGCCGAAAAGACCTTCGACGACATCATCCGGATTCACATCGAGGACGAATTGGGTGGTAAGTTCGCCGCCTGATCTTTTGCCGACATCTAATGAGGAGAACGACCATGACCGCCAGCATCGTCGGATGGGCCCATACGCCGTTTGGCAAGTTCGATACCGAAACCGTCGAGAGTCTCATCGTCCGTGTGGCGACCGACGCGATGGCCGATGCCGGGATTTCCGCCGCCGATGTCGATGAAATCGTGCTCGGACATTTCAACGCCGGGTTCTCGCCGCAGGATTTCACGGCTGCGCTGGTGCTGCAGGCCGATCCGCTGCTGCGGTTCAAGCCGGCAACGCGCGTCGAAAATGCCTGCGCCACCGGGTCGGCCGCCGTGCATCAGGGCGTTCGCGCCATTGCGGCGGGCGCGGCGAAAATCGTGCTGGTGGTCGGCGTCGAGCAGATGACGCGGACACCGGGGCCGGAGATCGGCAGGAACCTGCTGCGCGCATCGTATTTGCCGGAGGACGGCGATACCCCCGGCGGTTTCGCCGGTGTGTTCGGCAAGATTGCGCAGGCCTATTTCCAGAAATATGGCGACCAGTCCGACGCGCTGGCGATGATCGCGGCCAAGAATCACAAGAACGGCGTCGCCAATCCCTATGCGCAGATGCGCAAGGATTTCGGTTACGAATTCTGCCGCTCCGAAAGCGAAAAGAATCCGTTCGTGGCAGGTCCGCTGAAGCGCACCGACTGTTCGCTGGTCTCGGACGGCGCGGCGGCGCTGGTGCTGACGGATTCCGAGACCGCCAAATCGATGGGCAAGGCCGTCAACATCCGGGCGACCGCGCATGCCCAGGATTTCCTGCCGATGTCGAAGCGCGACATCCTGCAATTCGAAGGCTGCACCGTGGCATGGCAGCGCGCGCTGCAATCCGCCGGCGTGCAGCTTTCCGATCTGTCCTTTGTCGAAACCCACGACTGCTTCACCGTCGCCGAGCTGATCGAATATGAGGCGATGGGATTGACGCCGCGGGGGCAGGGCGCGCGCGCCATCAAGGAAGGCTGGACCCAGAAGGATGGCAAGCTGCCGATCAATCCGTCCGGTGGATTGAAGGCCAAGGGGCACCCGATCGGCGCCACCGGCGTTTCCATGCATGTGCTGAGCGCGATGCAACTATTGGGTCAGGCGCCCGAGGGCATGCAGATCAGGGATGCCAAGCTCGCAGGCATCTTCAACATGGGCGGGGCTGCGGTCGCCAATTACGTCTCGCTGCTGGAGCCCGCGAAGTAAGCGGCTTGAAATGCCGAGGGCCTGAGCGATGAACGTCGCCGAATGGCTGGCGGCATCGGCGCGGCTTCGCCCCGATGCGCCGGCGCTGCTGACCGGATTCGACCTCGATGCCGACTACGCCACCTTTGCACGGCGGGCCGCGGCGATCGGTGCGGCGTTGTCGCGCGACTATCACATCGCGCCCGGCGACCGCGTCGGCCTGTTCGCGACCAATTGCACGCAATATCTCGAATGCCTCTACGGGATCTGGTGGATCGGCGCTGTCGCGATCCCGATCAATGCCAAGCTGCACGGACGCGAGGCGGCCTGGATCTGCGGCGACGCCGGCGCCAAACTGACGTTCGTTTCCGACGATACGGTCGAGGCATTGGCGGAGGTTGAGGGCGATCTGCCGGCTGCGATGAAAATGCTGTCGGTCGACAGCGATGTCTACCGCGCGATGCGCGAAAGCGAAGGCGCGCCGAGGCCGTTGCCACGTGAGGAAAATGATCTCGCCTGGCTGTTCTATACCTCGGGCACCACCGGCCGCCCCAAGGGGGTGATGCTGAGCCACGGCAATCTGGTGGCGATGTCGCTATGCTATCTCGCCGATGTCGATCAGGCGATGCCGCACGATGCGTCGCTCTACGCCGCGCCGATCTCCCACGGGGCGGGCCTTTATAACTTCCCGCACGTCCGCATGGGCGGACGGCACGTCATTCCCGAATCCGGCGGCTTCGATCCGGATGAAGTGCTCAATCTTGGCCGGCAGCTCGACAATGTCGTGATGTTCGCCGCCCCCACCATGGTGCGGCGTCTGGTCGATGCCGCCAAACGCC
The DNA here is from genome assembly GCF_050014615.1 of Bradyrhizobium sp. Taxonomy (GTDB): domain Bacteria; phylum Pseudomonadota; class Alphaproteobacteria; order Rhizobiales; family Xanthobacteraceae; genus Bradyrhizobium. The sequence continues at coordinate 15,999 of NZ_JBEKCZ010000102.1, forward strand.
GCGGCGAGACCGGCGAGGGCATTCGCACCATCATCTATGGCGGCGGACCGATGTATCTCGCCGATATCCGGGACGCGATCGCGACCATGGGTCAGCGTTTTGTGCAGATCTATGGCCACTGGAGCGCCTGGCCTCGGTCGGGCCGGCGCAAAGCGTGATGTCGGTTCGCATCACAGATGCGGATGGAACGCTGCTTCCATCGGGCGAGACCGGAGAGGTCGAGGCCAAGGGCGCCGCGGTGATGCTCGGCTACTGGAACAACCCCAAGGCCAATGCCGAGACCCTCAAGGACGGCTGGCTGCGCACCGGGGATGTCGGACGGCTGGATGAGGATGGCTTCCTGACGCTGTCGGATCGTTCCAAGGACGTGATCATTTCGGGCGGCACCAACATCTATCCGCGCGAGGTCGAGGAGGCGCTGTTGACGCATCCGGATGTCTGCGAGGTTTCGGCGATCGGCGTACCTGACCCGGACTGGGGCGAGATCGTGGTCGCCTGCGTGGTGCTGGAACCGGGCGCCGTAGCCGACGACGTCAGGCTGGACGCGCACTGCCTGGCCTCGATCGCGCGCTTCAAGCGGCCCAAGCGCTACGTCTATCTCGAGGCGTTGCCGAAGAACAATTATGGCAAGGTGCTGAAGACGGAACTGCGGGTGATGATGGGGAACTCGTAGCAAGCCGTAGGGTGGGCAAAGGCGCGTTGGCGCCGTGCCCACCACTTTTTACGTGTTTTGATGCGTGGTGGGCACGCTTCGCTTTGCCCACCCTACGAAGTCCCATTACGCATGCCCCCATACGCTGGCCGCCCTTGATCTTGCCGACGGCCTGCCGTTACTAGACTGCAGAAAATGGCGGGAACCAATATCGCGCCGTCGCCGGGAGCGAACCGAACCATGGGACCACTGGAGGGCATCAAGGTCGTCGACATGACGACCGTGCTGATGGGGCCCTATGCCACCCAGATGCTCGGCGATTATGGCGCCGACGTCATCAAGGTCGAAACACCTGACGGCGACGTGACGCGGCTGATCGGGCCGACCCGCCATCCCGGCATGGGTCCGGTGTTTCTCAACACCAACCGCAGCAAACGCAGCATCTGCCTCGATCTGAAAAAGCCGGCGGGCCGCGACGCGGTGCTGCGGCTGATCGCATCCGCCGATGTGCTGGTCTACAATGTCCGTCCGCAGGCAATGGCGCGGCTGCAGCTCGGCTACGACGTGGTCTCGAAGATCAATCCGCGCCTGGTCTATGCCGGCGTGTTCGGCTTCGGCCAGGACGGGCCCTATGCCGCCAAGCCCGCCTATGACGATCTGATCCAGGGCGCGACCGCGCTGCCCGCGCTGATGGCGCAGACCAGCGACGGAGTTCCGCGCTATGTCCCGAATGCGCTGGTCGACCGTATCGTCGGGCTCACGGCGGTCGGCGCGATCTGCGCCAGCCTCGTGCACCGCGACCGCACCGGGCGCGGCCAGCGCGTCGATATTCCGATGTTCGAGACCATGGCGGGTTTTGTGATGGGCGATCACATGGGCGGCCTGACCTACGAGCCGCCGCTGGACAAAGGCGGTTACGCGCGGCATCTGTCGCGCGACCGGCGACCCTACAAGACCTCGGATGGCTACATCTGCGTGATCGTCTATAACGACAAGCAGTGGGAGAATTTCTTCAAGGCCACCGGCCGCGATGATCTGCGTAGCGATCCCAGATTCGCGACCTTTGCCGGGCGCGCCGTCAATATCGACATGGTCTACGCTGAACTCGCCCGCATCTTCGAGACGCGCACCACGGCGCAGTGGACTGAACTGCTTACCACGGCCGATGTCCCGGTCATGCCGATGCACGATCTCGAGAGCATCCTGCGGGATCCGCATCTGGTCGCGACCGAGTTCTTTCCGGTGGTCGAGCATCCGAGCGAAGGCCCAATCCGCAGCATGAAAGTGTCCGCCACCTGGTCGGACACGCCGGTCGAGGCGGCGCGGCTGGCGCCGCGGTTGAACGAACATGGTGCCGAGATTTTGCACGAAGCCGGATTTTCCGCAGACGAGATCGCCGCCTTGGTGCGCGACGGTGTCACCATAGCGGCGCCCAACATCGCAACGGATTGAGACGCATGGATTTCGCGCTGACCGCCAACCAGGAATCGATCCGCGACGCGGTCGGGAAAATCTGCGCGCGCTTCGACGATGGCTATTGGCTGAAGAAGGACAAGGAGGGCGGTTTTCCCGCCGACTTCCACAAGGCGCTGGCGGACGCCGGCTGGCTCGGCATCTGCATTCCCGAGGCCTATGGCGGCTCAGGTTTGGGCATCGTCGATGCCGCGATCATGATGCGGACGATCTCGGAGTCCGGCGCCGGCATGTCCGGCGCCTCCGCCGTCCATATGAATGTGTTCGGGCTCAATCCGGTGGTGGTGTTCGGCAATGATGAGCAATGCCGGCGGATGCTGCCGCCGATTGTCTCAGGCAAGGAGAAGGCCTGCTTCGCGGTCACCGAACCCAACACCGGCCTCAACACCACTCAGCTCAAGACCCGCGCGGTTCGTACCGGCGACAAATACGTGGTCAACGGCCAGAAGGTCTGGATCTCCACCGCGCAGGTCGCGGAAAAGATTCTGTTGCTGGCGCGGACCACGCCGCTGGAAGAAGTGAAAAATCCGACCCACGGCCTCAGCCTGTTCTATACGGATTTTGATCGCAGCCGCATCGCCGTTCATGAAATCGAGAAGATGGGCCGCAAGGCCGTCGATTCCAACGAGCTGTTCATCGAGAATTTTGAAATTCCGCTCGAAGATCGCCTCGGTGAGGAAGGCCGTGGCTTCGAATATATTCTGCACGGCATGAATCCGGAACGCATCCTGATCGCAGCAGAGGCTGTCGGGTTGGGCAAACTGGCGCTGTCGCGCGCCGCGGCCTATGCCAAAACCCGCAACGTATTCAACCGTCCGATCGGCAAGAACCAGGCGATCCAGCATCCGCTGGCGAAGAACTGGATGGAGCTGGAGGCGGCCTGGCTGATGACGCTATCGGCGGGCTGGCAATACGATCAGGGCCTGCCCTGCGGGCCGGCGGCCAATGCCGCCAAATATCTCGCCGGCGAAGCCGGTTATCACGCCTGCGAGCAGGCGGTGATGACCCATGGCGGCTTCGGCTACGCCAAGGAATTCCACGTCGAGCGTTATCTGCGCGAATCCCTGATCCCGCGCATCGCGCCGATCAGTCCCCAGCTCATTCTCAGCTTCATTGCCGAGAAGGTGCTGGGCCTGCCGAAGTCGTATTGAGGGCTGGTTGAGATGGCGCGGGTTGTGAGTTTTCGGTCGTCATTCCGGGGCGCATCGAAGATGCGAACCTCAGATGTGCACAGCACATCGGGGAATCTCGAGATTCCGGGTCTGCGCCAAGGGGCGCATCCTGGAATGACGAAATCCAGCGAAATTCTCTCACCATGAGCTTCATCACCGGCGTTGGACTGACGGCATTCGGCAGGCATGAGGGCTCATCGTCGCTCGACCTCATGAGCACGGCCGCCGACCTCGCGATATCGGATGCCGGCCTGAAACGCGCTGATATCGACGGCATCCTCTGTGGCTACAGCACCGTCGCGCCGCACATCATGCTCGCGACTGTCTTCGCCGAGCACTTCGGCATTCGGCCGGCCTATGCGCATGCGGTGCAGGTCGGCGGTGCGACAGGCCTGGCGATGACGATGCTGGCGCATCATCTGGTGGAGTCGAACGTTGTCCGGCATGTGCTGGTGGTGGCGGGCGAGAACCGGCTGACCGGCCAGAGCCGTGACGCCTCGATCCTGGCGCTGGCGCAGGTCGGTCATCCCGACTACGAAGTGCCGCTGGGGCCGACCATTCCGGCCTATTATGGCCTGGTCGCATCGCGCTACATGCATGAATATGGTTTGACGCAAGAGGATCTCGCCGAATTCGCGGTGCTGATGCGGCGCCACGCGCTGATGCATCCCGGCGCGCAATTCCACGACGCGATCACGGTCGCCGATGTCATGCAATCGAAGCCGGTGGCGCTGCCGCTCAAATTGCTGGATTGCTGTCCGGTATCCGATGGCGGTGCGGCCTTTGTCGTCAGCCGGGAACCTACCGGCGAGACCGGCGTGCGTGTGCGCGGCTGCGCGCAGGCGCATACCCATCAGCATGTCACGGCGGCGCCGGCTCTGAGCGAATTCGGCGCCGAGATCGCGGTCGCGCGCGCCAAGGCCGCATCCGGTGTCGCGATGTCAGATGTGCGCTATGCAGCGGTCTATGACAGCTTCACCATCACGCTGGCGATGCTGCTGGAAGACCTCGGTCTCGCCGGGCGCGGCGAGGCGGCGGCGCAAGTGAGGGCGGGGCATTTTGGCCGTGACGGCACGATGCCGCTCAACACCCATGGCGGGCTTCTCAGTTACGGCCATTGCGGCGTCGGCGGTGCGATGGCGCATCTGGTTGAAACCCATCTGCAGATGACCGGGCGCGCCGGTAACCGCCAGGTACGCGACGCCTCCGTCGCGCTGCTGCACGGCGATGGCGGCGTATTGTCCTCGCATGTCAGCCTGTTTCTGGAGCGCACGCGATGAGCGGCAGCAAGCAAGCCCTTGCGGACTGGACCACGGGCGCCGAGGCGATCAGCTATCAATCCTGTTCGGCCTGCGGCACGCCGCAATATTTCCGCCGTCGCTTCTGCGCCAGTTGTGGGGCAGCGGACCCGGAACAAAAATACGCCAGCGGCAAGGGGACGGTCTATGCCACCTCGCTGGTGTGCCGCGCGGCCACGCCGGAAACCCGCGCCCATGTTCCCTACAACATCGTTCTGGTCGATACCGCCGAGGGCTTTCGCATGATGGCCCATGGCGATAGCGATCTTGCCATCGGCGACGAGGTGACCGCGCGATTTGTGCCGTTCGCCGGTCGCCTCATTCCCCATTTTACAAGGACAACATCATGAGCCGTCTCAAGGCTGCGCTGGATCCGCGCTCGATTGCCATCATCGGCGCATCGGAAAATCCCAATAAGGTTGGCGGGCGTCCGGTGCATTACCTCGACAAGTTCGGCTTCAAGGGCAGGATTTTCCCGATCAATCCGTCGCGGTCGGAAGTGCAGGGGCACAGATGCTACAAGAGCCTCTCCGATTTACCCGAAGCGCCCGAAATGGTGATCGTCGCGGTGGCCGGCGACAACGCCATCGGTGTGGTGGAAGAGTGCGCCGCGCATGGCGTCAAGGTCGCCGTGGTAATGGCCTCGGGCTTTGGCGAAGTCGACGCGGTCGCGGGCAAGGCGAAAGAGCGGCGGATGGTCGAGGCCGCGCACAGAGCCGGCATGCGCATCGTCGGCCCCAATTCGCAGGGGCTGGCCAATTTCGGTACCGGCGCGATCGCGAGCTTCTCCACCATGTTCATGGACATGGACCGGTCGGAAGGGCACGTCGCGATGCTGAGTCAGAGCGGCGCGCTCTCAACCGTGCCGGTCGGGTTCTTACGCCAGCGCGGCATCGGCGTCCGCCACACCCATGCCACCGGCAACGATGCCGACATTACCGTCGGCGAACTCGCGGTCGCGGTCGCCGAGGATCCCGAGGTCAAGCTGCTGTTGCTGTATCTCGAAAGCATTCCTGAGAAGAAATATCTGGAAGAACTCGCCGCCGTCGCCCTCGACCGTGATCTTCCGATCATCGCGCTGAAATCCGGCCGCTCCGAAGCCGGGCGGCAAGCGGCGCAATCGCATACCGGCGCGCTCGCCAACGAGGATCGCGTGGTCGATGCCTTCTTCGAGCATCACGGCATCTGGCGCGCGCCGGATATGCGCGGTCTGGTCGAGGCCACCGAGCTTTACCTCAAGGGCTGGAAACCCAGGGGCAGGCGGCTCGTGGCCATCAGCAATTCCGGCGCGGTCTGCGTCATGACGGCGGATGCGGCGACCGCCGTCGGCATGCCGATGGCGAAGCTGGCGGATGAAACCGACAGGAAGCTCAAGGGCATCCTGCCGAGTTTTGCGACCACGACGAATCCGATCGACCTGACGGCGGCACTGCTGTCCAACAGCCGGCTGTTCGGCGACATCCTGCCGGTGATCGCGGAGGACCCTGCCGCCGACGCCTTCCTGATCGGCGTTCCCGTTGCCGGGCCCGGCTACGACGTCGAGGCGTTCGCCCGAGACGCGGCGGCCTTCGGCAAACAAACCGGCAAGCCGCTTGTGATCGCCGCGACGCAACGCAGTGTCGCCGATCAATTCGCGGCGGAAGGCTCGTCGGTATTTCCGACCGAGACCGAAGCGGTCACGGCGCTGCACCAGTTCCTGGCGCATCGCGAGCTGATGGCGCGCACCCGCGCGCGCCAGGCGATCCGCGGCAACGACACCACTCCGTCCAGCCTGCCGACTTCGTCGGCGGCGACAACAATGCTCAACGAAGCCGACAGCCTCGCATTGCTGGCCGCGCGCGGCATTCCGGTGGTGCCGCATCGCTTGTGCCGCTCGCGCGCCGAGGCCATCGCCGCATTCGAGACCATCGGCGGCCCGGTCGTGGTCAAGGGGTGTTCGGCCGATATCGCGCACAAGTCGGAGCTTGGTCTGGTGAAGCTCGGCGTCAGGACCCGCGAGGAGGCCGGCGAGATCTGGGCGCAGATGGAGGAAATCATCCGCAAGCACGGGGCCCGGTTCGACGGCGTCATCATCGCGGCGATGGCCGGCGGCCGGCGCGAAATCATGATCGGCGCGCATCGCGATCCCGTGTTCGGCCCCGTGGTGGCGGTCGGTGATGGCGGCAAATATGTCGAGATTTTCCGCGATACCACGCTGCTGCTGCCGCCGTTTTCGCTAGGCGACGCCAGGGAGGCGCTCGGCAAATTGAGGATCGCGCCGCTATTCGCCGGCGTGCGCGGCGAACCGCCGATGGATGTCGATGCGCTTTGCGACGCCGTCGTCAGGATCGGCGAATTGATGCTCGATCCCGCGGCCAAAGTAATGAGCCTCGACCTTAATCCGGTGTTGCTCGACAGCGCCGGCAAGGGCTGCGTCGTTGTCGATGCCGTGGTGTTTCAGGGCTAGATCCCTGTTCAGAACAACGGCGCCGTAAGCGGAGGTTGGGTGCTTCGTCGCCTCCGCGCCTCGCAGGCAGTTGTCATCGCCAGTAAAACACAAAGCTGGCGATGACAAGCATAGCCGTCACCGCCAGCGTCTGCGCAAGCACCTCCGAGGCTGCCCTCTTGGTGGCTTCCTTCATGTATTCTCCCTAGACTCGGGCGCGATTCATCGTGGCCTGCGAAGGCCCGACGACCGATATATTTGTTACTCGGAACACCCCACGACGAGTATCCGCTTTGACGAGTCCCCACTCAGCGAATATCGACCATCCCAAGGTCGAACAGCAATGCGGCGGCATTTTGGCTCGCATGCAGCCGGTTTATGCGCGGGAGATGGAATTTTGAAAGCGATTTTCTGGCGCAATGGCTGGCCCGGCCCGAGCAGGCTGTTGATCCCTTGTCGTCAGCTCGATACTCTTTCAGATGGAACCTGCTATTCAACAAAGCAGATTGAACAATCTCGGAACCCCAAGGTGAATTATGGCCCGCATCGATTATTGCGATACTTCGAAATCGAATGAACGCACCCGCGAAATCCTGGGCAAAAACCGCAACGCCAATATCTTTCGGATGATGGCGCATTCGCCGAGTTATTTTGAGCAATATTGCCGTCTCGGCGGCGCGATCCGCCACCGTGGCGAATTGGATCCGGTGGTGCGGGAACTCGCGATCACGCGGACGGGGATTCTGTGCGAGGCGCCCTATGAGATCGTCGCGCACAAGCGCATCGGCAAGAACGTCGGGGTGACCGACGAACAGAACGCGGCGCTGGAGGACTGGGAGCCCGCGACCTGCTTCAACGAGCTGCAGCGCGCGGCGCTCGCCTTCACCGACGAAATCGTCGCGCTGCGCCGCCCGACTGACGCCACGTTCAACGCCATCGCGGCCAAGCTGACGCCGGCGGCGCTGGTCGAACTGCAGCTCTCGGTCGGCTTCTACATCATGACGTCGAAGTTCCTGGAAACTTTTGGTATCGACATGCAGCCGGTGACGGAAGTGGTTGGGTAGCGCGCGCGTTCGTCAGTTCGCGGTCAGCAAATTCACCCTGGCGTTGGCCACGATCAGGCGGTCGGCGAGCAATTGCGCGAGATTGCGCATGATGCGTTCGCCGGTGCGCGGATGCTCCTCGCGAAAGCGCTGAAAATCGCGCAGCGGCACTTCAAGAGCGGTGACGGAATTGTCGGCCAGCACATCGGCCGAGCGGTGCGTCTCAAACAGCGCCATCTCCCCGAACGCCATGCCCGCGGCGATGGTCGCGAGCCGGATACCGTCGGGCAGTCTGACGTGGACGACGCCGCTTATGAGAAAGAACAGCGAGGTCGCGGGTTCGGCTGTGGCGATGATCCGCTGTCCCCCTTGATAGGTTCTGATCGTGCCCAGCGCGGCAAGCCGCGCGAGGTCGTCCGCGGTCAATCCTGCCAGCAGCGGCTGCTCGGAAAGTTCGGTAACCTCCACGGACTCGATGACGCCGCCGTGCCGGTAGACGATCTGGTCCTCGGCCCATTCGATGGCCTCGTCGAGCAGATGGTAGTTACGCAAATTCGACACGCCCTTGACCCATTCGCCGAGCGGTTGCCATTCCGCCGAAGAACGCTTGATGCCGGAGATGATCGCGGTCACATGGAACAAGGCCAGTTCGCGAAGGCCCTCGGCGAGCAGGCGGGCGCCGGCGCGCGTCATCGCCGCGACCCGGCGCAGGTCGAAGATAATGAATTGCGGGCGCGGCTTTGTTCCCAGCTGACGCGAAACATAGTCGACATTGGCAAAGGTCAGCGTGCCCACCAGTTCGATGATCCGGACATCGTGGTGATGGGCGGCAAGGATTTTCTGCTCATGCGGACGCCGGCTGCGTCGTGAGGCGCTGTTTCCGATGTTGTAGTCGGCGATGATGCTGTTGCGGGCATCGTCGCTGCGATTGAGCATATGCAGGTCGTAGTGCAGCGACAGCGCCTCGCAGACCTTGATGCCGCGCACGCTGTTGCCGTGGCTGTCGAGCCGGGGCGAATAGCTGCCGAGCCCGAGCCGCGCCGGCAACGCCGCCAGAATGCCGCCGCCGACCCCGCTCTTGGCGGGAATGCCGACGCGATAGATCCATTCGCCGGCATAATCATACATGCCGGAACTGGTCATTACCGAGAGCGTGCGCGAGATCGCGTAGGGGGTCAGCACCTGTTCGCCGGTCACGGGATTGATGCCGCGATTGGCCAGCGTCGCCGCCATGATCGCGATGTCGCGCGCCGTCACCAGCACCGAGCATTGCCGGAAATAGACCTCCAGCACCGCACTGACATCATCCTTGATGACGGTGGAGTTGCGCAGGAGATAGCCGATCGCGCGGTTGCGGTCGCCGGTGGCATTTTCCGAAGCATAGACGGCTTCGTCGATGCCAAGCTCGCGCCCGGCAAACCGGCCGAGCGCCTGACGGATATAGTCGAAGGCGCCGTCGCCCTTGGCCTGCCGAATAAGCCCTGAACAGGCGATGGCGCCGGCATTGACCATCGGATTGAAGGGATGATTGTCGGCGTTGAGGCGGATCGAGTTGAAAGGATCGCCTGACGGCTCGACGCCGATCTCGCTTTCGACCCTTGCTGCGCCAAGCGTATCCAGCGCCAGCGCGAACACGAATGGCTTCGACATCGACTGGATCGTGAAGGGAATCCGGGTATCCCCGACCTCGTAGACATGGCCGTCGATGGTGGCGAGGCTGATGCCGAAATGATCGGGATCGGCCTTGCCGAGTTCGGGGATATAGTCGGCAACGGCCCCGCCGTTCTCCGAGGCGAAATCCGCGTGGCAGGCAGTGAGGAACCGCAGCAAAGGCGGCTTGGCGGCGGCCCAGTCCGCGGCCTTGTGAGAAGGCGCCGAGCGCAAGCTGTTCATGTCCGGTCCTGTCATGCGGGTAGGTTCGCGCAAGCCGACTCTACGTCGCCTCTGCGCGCGCCGAAACCTGTCCGATGACGCTTTATGCGGCAAGTGTTATACGGCAAGTCGCGCGCGGGAACAGCGCGTTCAGGTCTCGATCACGGCGAGGACCTGTCCCTCGGCCACCACATCATCGAGGCTGACCAGGATCGATTTCAGTTTTCCCGCGGCCGGGGCGGCGACAGGAATCTCCATCTTCATCGCTTCGACGAACGCAATGTCGTCACCTTCGCTGAGGCTTGCTCCGATTTCGACCGGAAGCGCGCAAACGCGCCCCGCCACTTCGGTCACGATCTTGATGTCAGGCATTCCGCTCTCCGGGACAACCGCCGCGCGCGACCGAATGCGCACCTGTTCAGGGGCGGGCGCCCCCGGCTTCCAGTTGTGGCCGCAGATTGCCTGAGGTAGTTTGTTCTGCAAGTGGAATTTTATTCCATATGGCGGAATAGCGGGTGCGGGATGGGACGACGTTCGGAGCGGCTCAGTAAGCAGGGAATGCTCGCCAGCGATCTTGCAGGGGAGGGCGATGTCATTCAGGTGGTGTCGCGCGCCTTCGACGTCTTGCGCTGCTTCGAGGGCCATGAGGCGCGGCTCGGCAATCTGGAAATTTCCAATCGCTGCGGACTGCCGCGATCGACGGTCTCGCGCCTGACCCACACGCTGACCCGGATGGGACAGCTGGTTTATCTGCCGCGCGACCAGAAATACCGGATCGGGCCGAGCGCGGTCGCGATGAGCACCGCGATGATGCGGGGCTTGCAGTTGCGCAACCTGATCCGGCTGCGGCTGCAGGATGTCGCCGAACAATTGCCCGGTACCGTCGGATTCGTGATCCCGGATCGCTTCGATCTCGTCTATCTCGAATATGCCCGGGCCGCCAACGCGATCGGCATGCACTCCAGCACCGGCAGCCGCATTGCGATGACCAGCACCGCGGCAGGTCATGCCTATACCGCCGCGCTCGACGACGATGTCGGCGACGCCCTGATGGCGGAAATGGAGCGCGACATTCCCGATGACGCCAAATTGCTGCGGCCGCGTCTTGCGGCCAATCGCGGCTTCCTGCGCGAACACGGCTATGTCGTCGCCTGTGGGCTGTGGAGCCCGCATATCAACGGTCTCGGGGTGCCGCTATGGTCGCCGCAATACCAGACCTTCGTCGTGGTCACGATCGGCCTGTTGTCCGCGATGTATGACGAGAAGCGGCTGCACACCGAAGTGGCGCCGCGGCTTCTGGAACTGAGTGCCGCGATCGGCAGCCTGCTGGAAGGCGCCGACGGGGATATCTTCAGCGATCGCATCGAGAGCAAAGCGCTGCCGGTACCCGCGCCTAACAAGAACAAGACCAAGACCATCAAGACGGAGGATACGAATGAACTGGAAGCCGGAACTCGACGACCTCGCCCGGCGCGAAGCGTTCGCGCGCGAGATGGGAGGCGTTGACAAGGTCAAGCGGCAACGCGACCAGGGCCGGCTCACCGTTCGCGAGCGCATCGACAAACTGGTCGATCAGACAAGCTTCCACGAGATCGGCGCGATTTCCGGCAGTGCCGAATATGACGACAACGGCGAACTCACCCATCTGACGCCCGCCAATTGCGTGTTCGGCCGCGGCAAGATCGCCGGTCGCCCGGTGGTCGTGGTCGGCGACGATTTCACCGTGCGCGGCGGCTCCGCCGATGCCTCGATCTCGGCGAAGCCGCTGATGGCCGAGGAAATGGCGCATGACTTCCGCCTGCCGATCATCCGGGTGATCGAAGGCTCCGGCGGCGGCGGCTCGGTGAAAACCATCGAAACCAAAGGCGCCGCCAATCTGCCGGGCGGCATCGGTGGCACCCGCTGGTATTGGTACACGACCGCGAACATGGCCCGCGTTCCGGTGGTGGGTCTCGGCCTCGGTTCGGTGGCGGGGCTCGGCGCGGCGCGGCTGGCGGCCAGCCATTATTCGGTGATGACCAAGAGCTCGGCGATGTTCGTCGCCGGTCCGCCGGTCGTGAAACGCCTTGGCCAGGATCTCACCAAGCAGGAGCTCGGCGGCGCCGATATCCAGACCCGTGCCGGCGGCGTCGATCATGCCGTCGATACCGAGGAGGAAGCGTTCGCCTGCGCCAGGCGTTTCCTGTCTTATCTGCCGTCGTCGGTCTACGAATTGCCGCCGACGATTCCCTGCGACGATGATCCGGAGCGCGCCGAGGAATCGCTGATGAAGGCGGTGCCGCGCAACCGCCGTCAGGTCTACAAGATGCGCCCGATCATCGACGCGGTGGTCGACAAGGGTTCGTTCTTCGAGATGGGCGCCAATTTCGGGCGCTCGATCATTACGGGGTTTGCGCGGCTGGAAGGCCGCGCCGTATTGTTGTTGGCCAGCGATCCCTTTCACTACGGCGGATCGTGGACCGCGGAAGCGTGCCAGAAGGTGGTGCGGTTCGTCGATCTTGCCGAGACCTTCCATCTGCCGGTGGTCTATCTGATGGATTGTCCGGGCTTCATGATCGGGCTTGATGCCGAGAAGGCGGCCACCATCCGCCACGGCGTGCGCGCGATGGCCGCGGTCAACCAGACCACCGTGCCCTGGTGCACCATCATCGTGCGCAATTCCTTCGGCGTCGCCGGCGTCGTGCATCAGCCGGCGGACCGGTTCTCGCTGCGTTATGCCTGGCCATCGGCCTATTGGGGGTCGCTGCCGCTGGAAGGCGGTATCGAGGCGGCCTACCGCGCCGACATCGATGCGGCGGACGATCCGAAAGCCAAGCTGAAGGAGATCGAGGATCGCCTCAACAAACTGCGCTCGCCGTTCCGCTCGGCAGAAAAATTCTGGGTCGAGGAGATCATCGATCCGCGCAAGACCCGCTCGCTGCTGTGTGAATTCGCGCGATTGGCCGAACCGATCCGCACACCGGGCCCGGCGACGAATATGACGATCCGGCCGTAGGGGGCAAATAACGGGCAGTGAGCAGATGTAGGGTGGGCAAAGCGAAGCGTGCCCACCATCAGCTAGAATCGTTAGAGATGGTGGGCACGGCGCAGACGCGCCTTTGCCCACCGAGGCGGTTGCTTTCACGCCGCCGCCGGTTTCGGCGGCCGCGAGATCGTCAGCGTCAGCGATGCCGCGATGATGCAGAGCGCGCCGGCGGCGAAGAACGCCGGCAGGTAGCTCAACAGCAGCGTCCGCGATAGACCAGCGCCGAACGCCGCGGTGCCGGCGCCGAGTTGATGGCCGGCGAAAATCCAGCCGAACACCAGATTGGCGCGCTCCGGTCCGAATCGTTGCGCGGTGAGCCGCACCGTCGGCGGTACCGTGGCGATCCAGTCGAGGCCATAGAACATCGCAAACAGCGACAGGCCGTAGAATGTGAAATTGCTGAACGGCAGGAACAGCAGCGACAGGCCGCGCAGCCCGTAATACCAGAACAACAGCCAGCGATTGTCGTAACGGTCCGACAGCCAGCCCGATCCGATGGTGCCGAAGAAGTCGAAGATGCCCATCGCGGCGAGCAGGCTCGCGGCCTGAACCTGCGGAATGCCGAAATCGAGGCACATCGGAATCAGATGCACCTGGATCAGGCCATTGGTGCTGGCGCCGCAGATGAAGAACGTCGCGAACAGAATCCAGAATACTCTTGTCCTGGCGGCGTCGCGCAGCGCGCCGAGCGCCGCCGCCATGATCGGCGCGGTGTTGGGAGGCGGCGCCGGCAGCGGCTGCGTGCCTTCGTCGCCGAACGGTCGCAGTCCAAGGTCGCTGGGACGATCGCGCATGATCATCAGCACCGCAAAGGCCGCGACGCCGAGCATCACGCAGATCAGCCCGAGCGCGATCCGCCAGCCATAGCGTTCGGTGAGGCTGGCCAGCAGGGGCAGGAATACCAGCTGTCCGGTGGCGACGCTGGCGGTGAGAATGCCGACCACCAGCCCGCGCCGCGCCGCGAACCAGCGTGCGGCGATGGTCGCGCCGAGCACCAGCGCGGTCATCCCGGTGCCGATGCCGATCACCACGCCCCACAGCAGCATCAGCTGCCAGACCTTGGTCATCGCCAGCGACATCACCAGCGCGGAGGCCACGATCAGCAACGCCGACAGCGTTACATTGCGCAGGCCGTAGCGATTGAGCAGCGCGGCGGCGAACGGTGCCATCAGGCCGAACAGGATGAAGCGGATCGACAGCGCCGACGAAATCTCCGCGGTGGTCCAGCCGAATTCATGTTGCAGCGGCACGATGAAGACGCCGGGCGCGCCGACCGTACCGGCGGTGATCAGCGCGGTGAGAAATGTCACGCCGACCATCACCCAGCCATAATGGATATTGCGGCGGGCGAGCGCGGCGGACAGCCAGTTGGAGATCATGAAACTTCCTTGCCGGAATTCCGGATGACGATGAGGTGGGATAGGTCAGGCGCTGGTCTTTGAGGTTCGCTTGACCGTGGCGATCCTACACGATCGGACGTCTGTCTGAAATGACATGCTTCCCTCAATTTAGGACATATCAGTCCGGCCCCTAATGAACGATGCGTTCCACCGCGATGGCTGTCGCTTCGCCACCGCCGATGCAGAGCGCGGCCACGCCACGTTTCAGATTGTGCGCTTCGAGTGCATGCAGCAGCGTGACGATCAGGCGGGCGCCGGTCGCGCCGATGGGATGGCCGAGCGCGCAGGCGCCGCCATTGATGTTGAGCTTCTCGCGCGGGATTGCGAGATCGCGCTGCGCCGCCATCGCCACCACTGCGAACGCCTCGTTGATCTCGAACAGATCGACATCGCCGACGCTCCAGCCGACCTTGTCGAGCAGCTTGCGGATCGCCGGGATCGGCGCGGTGGTGAACCATTGCGGTTCCTGGCTGTGGGTGGCGTGACCTTTGATTTCGGCCAGAACAGGCAGACCATCGCGGTCGGCGAGAGAACGTTTGGCGAGAATCAGCGCCGCGGCGCCGTCGGCATTCGCCGACGAAGCCGCCGGCGTAATGGTGCCGTTGGCGCGGAATGCCGGCTTCAAGCCCGGAATTTTGGCGGGATCGACCTTCAGCGGAATCTCGTCATTGCCGATCGTGCGCGGACCGGCCTTTTCCGCCACATTGATGGGCACGATTTCGGCCTTGAACGCGCCGCCCTCGACCGCCTTGCGCGCGCGCGTCAGCGTCTCCATCGCATAGGCGTCCTGGGCACCGCGGGTGAACTGGTAGGCCTCCGCGGTGGCTTCGCCGAAATCGCCCATCGAGCGCCCGGCCTCGTAGGCATCTTCGAGGCCGTCGAGGAACATGTGGTCGATGATCCGGTCATGCCCGGCGCGGTAGCCGCCGCGTGCCTTGGCCAGGAGGTACGGCGCGTTGGTCATGCTCTCCATGCCGCCGGACACGACGATGGCGGCGGAGCCGGCATTGATGATGTCATGCGCCAGCATGGTGGCTTTCATCCCGGAGCCGCAGACCTTGTTGATGGTGGTGGCCCCCGTCGCATCCGGCAGTCCGGCGCCGCGCGCGGCCTGCCGTGCCGGAGCCTGGCCCTGTCCGGCCGGCAGCACGCAGCCCATGAATACTTCGTCGATCCGCTCCGGCGCGAGCTTTGCGCGCTCGACCGCCGCGCCGATCACATGGGAACCAAGTCTGTGGGCGCTGAAGGACGACAGATCGCCCATGAATTTGCCAAGCGGCGAGCGGGCGGCGGAAACGATGACAACCGGATCGGAAGCTGTGGCCATGACGGGGCTCCTCAGGGCTCAAGTTCGGGCAGAGCGCTTTTGAATGACATACATCATATGATGCGCTGCGGAATTTGCAACGGCGGGCCGGATAAATTATCGTGAGGTGACCTCAGCGCTTGCGGTCGACAAAGCCCTGCATCAGCCGCTGCGGCTCGCCGGTCAGGAACGATTGCCCGAACACGCCGATGCTGAGGTTGACGGATTCCTTCAGCGGCAGTTCTTCCCATTGCCGGATCAGGTCTTTCTGCGCGCGCAGGGCTTGCGGCGCGCATTCCAGCAGAGCCGCCACGGTCTTTTCGACCGCGGCATCGAGCCCACCCGGCGGCGCGACCACGTCGACCAGCCCCCAGGCCAATGCGGTGGGGGCGTCGATATTCTCGGCGGTCATCAAGAGCCAGCGGGCCCGGCCCCAGCCGATCAGCCGCGGCAACAACGCGGCATGGATCACGCTGGGAATGCCGACGCGAACTTCGGGCATGCCGAATTTGGCATCGTGCGCCGCGACCCGGAAGTCGCAGGCGGCGGCCACTTCGAGCCCGCCGCCGAGGCACCAGCCGGGCATCCGGGCGATTACCGGCCCCGGAAACGCGCGCACCGCCTCGCAGAGATCGCGCAGGCCGGTGATGAATGTCTCGGCCGAGGCCTGGTCAAGCCCGACCATTTCCTTGATGTCGGCGCCGCCGATCATGCTCTTTTCGCTCTGGCCGGCGATCACCAGTACGCGGATCTGCCGCTCCGCCGCCAGTGCTTCCAGCCCTTCGCGCACCCCTTTGATCACGGCCGATCCGAGGATATTGAGCGAGCCGGCGTTGCAGATCGTCAGGCGGACGACGCCGCGCGGGTCGCGGTCGACGCCGCAAAAGGGATTGAGCATGTGCATGAAGGTCTCGCCAAAAGTCAGGGGGTATCACGTCGGGTGGTTGTACCACATCCCGGATAAAACCCCGGCCTTGTCAAGGCCTGTGGAACATGCGATCTCACGACGGGGACACGCATCAACGAAATAAAATACAGCTTTCCGCGGCGGCGGATGTTATTATATGACCTCAAACATCCTATAGGACCGCCGATGCGATACTCCAGGGAACACAAGCTCGAGACCCACGCGCGGATCGTGAAGAAGGCCTCGGTTCGGCTTCGCGAGAAGGGCGCGCATGGCATCGGCGTCGCCGACCTGATGAAGGACGCAGGATTGACCCATGGCGGGTTCTACGCCCATTTCGATTCCCGGGAAGCGCTGGTGATCGAGGCGTTTGCCCATGCGATGGACCGCTCGACCGAGCGCTGGCGCAAACTGGCGGAGCAGACCCCGCCACAGAAGCGTCTCGCCTCCATCGTGAATTCCTATCTGACGCCGGTTCACCGCGACGATCCCGGCCACGGCTGCGCGGTACCGACGCTGGGCGCCGAAATCGCCCGCGAGAGCCCGAAAACCCGAAAGGCGTTTGCGGCCAAATTGGAGCAGATGATCGATATGCTCGCCGAACAGATTCCGGACGTGCCGCGCAAGGCCGCGCGCAAGCAGGCGATGGCGATCCTTTCGACCATGATGGGGGCGCTGGTGATGGCGCGCATCGCCGGCAGCAGCGATTTTTCCGACGATATCCTCGGCGCCGGGCGCGAGGCCGTGCTGGGCCGGGCGACGTCGCCAAAAGCCGGGAAACCCAGGGCCAGAAAAGCCGCCCCGTCAGCGCCGCATTAAGCGGTACTTGAAGTGGTTCCTAGAGCGGTTCTTGCCACTGACGCATTCGACGTTGGTCGTAGAGCGCCGGAAACGCCGCAAAGCCGGCAATTTCGCAAATCCGCTGCGCGCTGAAAAACCTTTCCAAACGCCGTAAAGACTGCAAGATGCCGCCAAAATCGGCACTTGTCAGGCTCTTGCTGGCTAAGCTCTTGGAGGAACGCATGCGTACCATCGGACATTTCATCGGCGGCCGCGAGGTCAAGGGCACATCGGGCAGGTTCGCGGACGTGTTTGAACCGATGACCGGCGACGTCCAGGCCAAGGTGGCGCTGGCTTCCAAGGCCGAACTGCGCGCCGCGGTCGAAAATGCCAGTGCCGCGCAGCCGGAGTGGGGCGCGACCAATCCGCAGCGCCGCGCCCGCGTGATGATGAAGTTCCTCGAACTGGCGCAGCGCGACTACGACAAGCTCGCTGATCTGTTGGCCCGCGAGCATGGCAAGACTGTTCCCGACGCGCGCGGCGACATTCAGCGCGGCCTCGAAGTGGTCGAGTTCGCCTGCGGCATTCCGCATCTGATGAAGGGCGAATACACCGAAGGCGCCGGTCCCGGCATCGATATCTATTCGATGCGGCAACCCCTGGGCGTGGTCGCCGGCATTACCCCGTTCAATTTCCCGGCCATGATCCCGATGTGGAAATTCGCGCCCGCGATTGCCTGCGGCAATGCCTTTATCCTCAAGCCGTCGGAGCGCGATCCCGGCGTGCCGATGGCATTGGCGGCGCTGATGATCGAGGCGGGATTGCCGCCGGGCATCCTCAATGTCGTCAACGGCGACAAGGAAGCGGTCGACGCCATCCTTGACGATCCCGATATCCGCGCCGTCGGCTTTGTCGGCTCCTCGCCGATCGCGCAATATATCTACGAGCGTGCCGCGGCCACCGGCAAGCGCGCG
>NZ_JBEKCZ010000103.1:0-19996 GCF_050014615.1 Bradyrhizobium sp.
GCTATGTTGGACGGCATGTTATGAGCATGCTGGGTTGTCAGCTATATTGGCGCAGGCTTGGTCTTCAGCAGGCTTGGTCTTCAGCAGGCTTGGTCTTCAGCAGATTTGGCCTGCAAATGCGGATTCCCTTTCGTTCGCGGAAGGTCTAGAACCGCGGGGGGGTTCGAAATTTTGAAAGACGGATTGCGCTTGGCGATCACTTGGGGATGTCGAGCTTGGGGATATCGAGCTTGCGGATACCGATAAAGTGCGTGGCGATCCTGACGCTGCCGATCGCACTCGCGGCCTGCGCCGGCGGCCTGCCGGGCTTCGGCGACGACGGCAAAAGCATGTCCTATACCGCCGATCGCAACGGCACCAACCAGCCGTTTCCCAATAATTACCGCACCGACTTGCTGGCGTTCATGAAAACCTATCTCAACAATCCGGTGGGTGTGCATGAGGCTGTGGTGGCCGAGCCGGTGCAGCGTACCGTCAGTGGTCACGTGCGTTACGTCGCCTGTCTGCGTTTTTCCGCGCGGGAATCCGACGGCGGTTATCGCGAGCCGAAAGAACGCGCGATACTTTTCGTCGATGGCCGGCTCGACCGCATGGCCGAGAACGCCGGCGAACTCTGCGCCGGTGCGGTCTATGCGGCGTTTCCCGAGATGGAAAAGATGACGCGATAGCGTTTCATCAACGTTTCATCAACATTTATTGGCGCCGACGAACAGCGCCTCGCGATCTCCTGCGCCCCGCCCACGATTTTCTGTCGACTTTTCCGTCGACGCTTCAAAAGCCCCGTGGAACTTGGATCACTTTTAGGCGAGCCGTGAGTTCCAGTGTTACTCGCTGGACGCAGTGCAACACTGCGAAGTGGCCGTTTTGTCGGCAAAAAAAGAGAATCCCGATGGAACAAAATGGCGTCGTTGCTGCGCAGTAACAGTTGAGAAACAAATGTGATCTGGCGGTGCCACGAAGCAACCAAATTGCCGCCACGTTGTTTGATTGATGTCACCAACGTCAATAACGGGGAACTACTCCATGAAAAAACTTCTGCTCGGTGCAGCCGCTTGTATCGTGTTCGCTGCTCCCGCATTCGCGGCCGATCTTCCGGCGCGGACCTATACGAAGGCTCCGGTCTATACGGCGCCGGAAGCGGTCTATAACTGGACCGGCTTCTACATCGGCGGCCATATCGGCGGCGCGTTCGGGGGCAACAACAGCCTTGGGGGAAGCAACGGCCAGTTCCTGGGCGGCATCCAGGGCGGTGCCGACTACCAGTTCGCGACCAACTGGGTGATCGGTGCCGAGGCCCAGTACAGCTGGCTTGCCGGCGGCAGTGGCAGCAGCACGACGTTCCCGCTGGGAACCACGGTGACCGGGAACACCAACGAACTTGGCTCGGTGACCGGCCGGCTGGGCTATACTTGGGGTCCGGCGCTGCTCTACGCCAAGGGCGGTTACGCCTGGCGCGACGGTGTTGGTGTCGGCGCCAGTAATGCTGCCGGCGCGCCGGTGGCCTTTACGACCGATGGCACCCACCGCGACGGTTACACCGTCGGCGGCGGTCTCGAATACATGTTCGCGCCGAACTGGTCCGTTAAGGGCGAATACATGTATTACAATTTCGGCAGCACCACCTTTACCGGCGGGCCCGCGGAGATCATCGGCGCCAAGTTCCGGGAAGACGAGCACACCTTCAAGCTGGGCGTGAACTATCGCTTCGGCTGGGGTGGCCCGGTGGCCGCGCGCTACTGAAACCGATTTACATCGTGACGGAAAAGGCCGGTTTATCGCCGGCCTTTTTTGTTGCGGCAGCATGAGAGGCAAGCGAACGAAAATAATTTTCGTCGGTCATGAAACTTTTGCCAGCGATCGGTTATTATGACTGTGCCGGTTGGTGGACAAACAAACATGCGTGTTTTGACGTTAGCGTTGGCTTTTTCCGCGATCGCAGCGCCGTGCCTGGCCCAGACCGTCCTGAAATCCGAGCCGCTGATGCTGGCGCCCTATGAAACTGCCTTCGTGCAGGATGCTTCATGTCCTGTCGGGAAGGTGCTTAAAATCACGGGCGCGATCCGGGGGCTGCATCGCCGGAAAGCCTGCGTTTCGCTCGCCGCGGAGCAGGCGTCGCTGGTAGAGGCCACGCCGTAGGGCGCGGCACCGGAGCGCGGTGTTTGCCGGCTGGCACGGTTGCCCCGTGCCGTCCGGCTCCTGATTCGCGCGAATACCGATTCTCACGAACTCAGCTGTAATTCCGATTCGGCTTCACGCTCGGCGTCGGCCTGATTCCTGGCTGGATCTTCCTGCGGGTCGGGACGGCAGGACCTGATCTCATAATCATTGTCCAATAGCGGCCGGGGGGCCGGCCGGTCCGGCTCGGTTACCGCGTCGACCACGAGTCCGCTTTGCCGGGCCAGCTTCCAGACATCCGCCTCGGTCGGATAGGCCTTGCTCAGCTTGGCCTCGTTGCAAAACAGCGCATAGGGCATCATTTCGGCTCCGCTAAACTGCCCTAACGCGCCAAGCCGCCCCAGGGTTGCAGCCCCGGGGTGCGGCCGGCATTTCGGCGAGAGTCGGTCAAAATCGGCAAATTTCAGCTGGAATCGAGGGGCCGGCGCGGCTGTTTTGCGGGAGTCCCTGAGTCGTAAACGAGTCCTGAATCACATGAGAAATAATCCCCGAGACTCCCCGGCTAGAATCGCCCGATGTTTCCGCCCGTCATGGGAACGATCCTGCAAACCTCCTGCGAGCGCGTGCACCTCACGCTGGCGGTGGCCTTATTGGCCGCCTGCGTCGCCAATGTGTTGCTGGTCTGCGCCTGGCTTTAGCGCACAGGTCGCATCGGCTAACCGCCGGCCGCGAAGTTGTCGCTGCGTACCGCCCAGCCGGTGACGCGGCCCTCGATCAGCGAGAAGATCACATAGAGGGCGACGCCAAGCGCGGCCAGGATGAAAAGCCCGGCAAATACCAGCGGCACGTCAAAACTTGAGCTCGCGATCATCATCAAATTGCCGATGCCGCGGTTGGAGGCCACGGTCTCGGAGATCACCGTGCCGACGAAGGCCAATGTCGCCGCGACCTTCAGCGACGCGAAGAAATAGGGCATCGTCCGGGGCAGGCCGACATTCCACAGGATTTCCAGTTTGGTGGCGCGCAGGGTTTTCATCACGTCCTGCAGTTCGGGTTCGGTCGCGGCAAGCCCGGTGGCCACATTCACCACGATCGGAAAGATGCACATGATCATCGCGGTCAGGACCGCCGGCACGGTGCCGGCGCCGAACCACAGCACGAAGATCGGCACCACCGCCACTTTGGGAATCGAGGAAAATCCCACCAGCATCGGATAGGCGACGTCGTAGGCCAGGCGCGACGAGCCGATCAGCATGCCGAGCAGGATGCCGATCACGATGCCGAGCGCAAATCCGACCAGCGTGGTATAGAGCGTCTGCAGCGCGTGCGGCCAGATCGCGGGAAACCGCGTCCACAGCGTCATCAGAATCTCGCTCGGACGCGGCAGCACGATGTCGGAGACGTGGAACAGCAGACACAGAAGCTCCCAGGCGACGAAGAAGCCGAGGATGCAGGTCATCGACAGAATGCGGCGCCGCAGCTGTTCGTTCATGATGCGATCTCCTGGACGGCACGGGCGGCCACGATGCGTTCGCGCAGCCGCTGGGTGAGCGATACGAAGTCGGGTTCGAAAGACACTTCGATGGTCCGCGGACGCGCGAACGGAACCACGCTGTCGTCGACGATGCGGCCGGGACGCGCCTGCATGACGCAGATTCGCGACGCCAGATAGGCGGCTTCCTTGAGGTCGTGGGTCACCAGCAGCACCGTCGGCCGTTTTTCGATCCACAGGTTCTGCATGATCTCCCACAGTTCCTCGCGGGTGAACTGGTCGAGGGCGCCGAAGGGCTCGTCGAGCAGAAGCAGCGTCGGATCATGGATCAATGCCCGGCACAGCGAGGCCCGCTGCTGCATGCCGCCGGACAATTGCCAGGGAAATTTGTCGCCGAAGCCGGCCAGGCCGACCTGCGCCAGCGAGGCCTCGACGCGGTCGCGATATTCAGATTTGCGCTTGGCCGAGAATTCCTGCTTGAACGGCGGCACGATCTTGAGCGGCAGCATGACGTTGTCGCGAATGTTCAGCCATGGCAGCAAGGTCGGGTTCTGGAATGCCATGCCGATCCGGACATGGTTGGCGCCGACCTCGCGGCCGGCGACGAACACATGGCCTTGCGAGGCCGTCAGCGTCCCCGCCACCAGCTTGAGAATGGTCGACTTGCCGCAACCGGAGGGACCGACCAGGGCTACGAATTCGCCATGGCTGATGCGCAGGGATGTTTCCGCCAGCGCCGTGACCTGGTTTTTGTCGCTGCCAAAGGTCACTCTGACCTTTTCGAGGTCGATCACATTGCCGGCGGGGAACGCCGGCTGGGCTGGCGAAGCGTCCATCGGACTAGCTTTCTTTGCGGGAGGTAATCGCGGCCATCGTGGTGTCGGTATTGCGCGGCATGGCGGCCGGCATCTGTTGGATCGCATGAACCGAGCGGCCAAAGCCGCGCGCATTCTCCTGCAGCACGCGATCCTTCATCACGAAGCGTCCACGCACCAGCGTGTGGATCGGCAACGCGGTGGCCTTGCGGCCCTGCCACGGCGAAATCTTCGAGCGCGACTGGATCAGCGCGTCGTCGATGGTCCATTCTCTGGCGACGTCGACGATGGCGATGTCGGCGTCCGAACCCACCGTCAGGGTGCCCTTGCGGGGGTAGAGACCCCAGATCTTCGCGGGGTTCTCAGCACTCCATCGCACGTAGTCTTCGATCGTGGCGCGGCCGCGATTGACCTCGGTCAGCATCAGCGGCATCTGGGTCTCTACCCCCGGAAAGCCGCAATCGACCGTCCAGATGTCGGCGCGGGTCTTTTCTTCCGGCGCATGCGGCGCGTGGTCGGTCGCGATGATGTCGATCGTGCCGTCCATCAGCGCGTCCCACAATGGCTGCCGGTTGCTGGCCTCGCGCACCGGCGGATTGACCCTGATAATGCCGCCGAATTTCTCGTAGTCGTGCTCGGACAGCAGCAAATAATGCGGGCAGGTCTCGCCTGTTATGTCGACGCCACGGGCCTTGGCCTCGGCGAGCGGGCGCAGCTCGGCCGCCGACGAGATATGCAGCACGTGAATACGCGCACCGGTCCATTCGGCGAGTATCGCCGCGCGTGCGACGGCTTCGACCGCGACCACCGCCGGCCGCGCCGCCAGATGCGCGATCGGCTCAACGCGGCCGGCGGCGCGCAGCCGCGACTCCCGCCGCTCCATGATCGAATTGGTCTCGGCATGCAGCGAGATCCGCTTGCCGGTCGGCGCCACCACCTCGAACGCTTCCAGCATCGCGCCGGTGGTGGGCGAGGGGATGCGGCCAAAGGTGTTTCCCATATAGAGCTTGAAGCCGATGATGCCGCCCTCGATCAGGGCGCCGACATGCTCGATGCTGTCCTCGCCCAGCACCGCATAGAGCCCGTAATCGACATAGGCTTTGGCGGACGCGATTCTGTGCTTGTCGGCGAGGGCTTGCGGCGTGCCGATGGTCGGCAAAGTGTTCGGCATGTCGAATACGGTCGTTACGCCGCCGAACGCCGCGGCGGCGGTGCCGCTGGCGAAGTCTTCCTTCTGGGGATAGCCGGGATCGCGAAAATGCACGTGAACGTCGATGGCGCCGGGCAGGATATGAAGCCCGTTCGCATCCAGCGTCTGCGCGGCCGGAGGCATCGCCTCCGGCGCACCGATGGCGTGGATCAGGCCGTTCTTGATCGCGATGCTGGCGCTATAGCTTGAATTCGGCGAAACGATCGTGCCGCCGTTGATGACCAGATCGACTGTGTCGGACATGATCAGATCTCCCGTCACAACATCGCCCAGCCGCCATCGACCGGCAGATCGACGCCGGTAATCTGGCGCGATACGTCGCTGGCGAGAAACAGGCAAGCATTGGCGACGTCGGCATCCACCGTTACCCGCTTCATGGCGTAATCGGCGGCGTGGCGTTCGGCGGCCTCCGCTTCGGAGATGCCGAGCTTCTGCGCCATGTCGCGGCAGACCTTGTCGCGGAAGCGGGGGCCATCGACCATGCCGGGCGCGACGCAATTGACGTTGATGTTGAACTGGCCGACCTCGAGCGCGAAGCTTTTGGTGATGCCGCGCAGGCCCCATTTCGAGGCCGAGTAGGCGACGCGTCCGGCGCGTCCGCGCATGCCGAAGGTGCCGCCGACATTGACGACCTTGCCGTAGCGCTGCGCGATCATGGTCGGCAGCGCCGCGCGCATGGTGTGGAAGCATCCGTTCACATTGAGGGTGACGATCTCGTCGAACTCCTCCGGGGTGGTTTGCACGCCGGTCTTGCCGATCGGGCCCGACCCGCCGGCGACATTGACCAGGATGTCGAGGCGGCCGCCGAATTGGGCCTTGGTTTCCTCGACGGCCTCTTCACACTGTTTTGCATCGGTGAGATCGCAGGGGATGACGATCGCCATGCCGCCGGCGGCCTTCACTTGCGCGGCGACCGGCTCGATCGCCGCGGTGTCCCGTCCGACCAGGGCCAGCTTGCAGCCCTCGGCCGCGAAAGCATGCGTGATGGAAGCGCCCATGCCCTTGGCCGGGCCGGTGATAAGCGCAACTCGATCGCCAAGCGAAAGCTTCATGGAAATTCATCCGTGCTGTGTTGGAAAGGTTAGAAATTGCCGTTCGGTATCGTCACATGGCCGGGCGGATCGCGGTCGGCCGCTCACTGGCCGGCGGCAGGAAACTGCGGTCGAATATTTCCGAGGTCGCGGGCGTGCGCGGCAATTCCTTGGCCTTGACCAGGATATCGATCGCCTTCGTCATCCGCTCGTCGCTGACATCGCCGAGGCCGATCTTGGCAATTTCCGGATGGCTCATTTCGTCGGCCAGGGTCGCATCGAGCCGTGCCCGCTCGATCGCCGGCTTGATCAGGGGCTCGCGGGTCGCGACGGCGTCGATCGCGGCCTGCGGATCGGCGATCGCGTCCTTGATGCCGTGGTTGAGCGCCTTGAGGAAACCCTTCACGGCCTCCGGATGCTCCTTCACGAATTTGCGCGAGACGATGATCGCGTTGGAATAAAGATCCATGCCGTAATCGCCGAACTTGATGAAACGCAACTGCTTGTCGGGATCGACGCCCGTGAGTTTCGCGCTGAAGCGGATGGTGGTGACATAGCCGAACACGCCGTCGACCTGTCCCTGCATCAACATCTGCTCGCGCAGGCTGGGCTGCATGTTGACGATCTCGACCTTGCTGCAATCGATCCTGGCCGTGGCGCACAGCGCCGGAAACAGTTTCAGCGCGCCGTCGTTGGCGGCGCCACCGAGCTTGCGCCCGACAAAATCCGCCGGCGTCTTGATCGGGCTGTCGGCCTTGACCGCGACCGTGAAGGGCGGTCGATTGTAGAGCATGAAGACCCCGACCGGCGCTTCATCCGGCTTCTTCGCCGCAAGCTCGATCAGCGCATTGATGTCGCCGAAGCCCATGTCGTAGGCGCCATTGGCTACTTGCGGGACCGCCGCACCCGAACCGTTGCCCTGATCGAAGGTGACGTCGAGGCCCTCCTGTTTGAAATAGCCGCGATCCTGGGCCAGGAAAAACATTCCCTGCGGCCCCTCATACTTCCAGTTCAAAACCAGCTTGATCTTGGTGTCAGCCTGGGCGGCGGCCGCGGCGCCGGTGGTGAAGGCCAATGCCAGCGCAAGCGCCTGCATGCCACGAAAAGCGTGGTGTCCGATCATCGGAGTTTTCCTGTTAAGTCTGGGACCAATTCCCGGTCCGGGCCTGGGTGCGGGCAGGCTCACCGGGTCTTGCTATCAAGCTAGCTCTTTTAAGTGAGCTAATCTGCTGCTAGTTTTCGTCATCAGCGGTGCAAAAAAGGCCTCACTGGAGACGCCATGCGACATCTGAAGCTGCTGGCCCATGTGGTCGAGGTCGCGCGCATGGGGTCGATCCGCAAGGCCGCCGAGCGCCTCAACCTGACGCCGTCGGCGATGAACCGCCGCATTCAGGACCTCGAGGCCGAAGTCGGAACCCCGCTGTTCGAGCGCCGTCCGCGCGGCGTGCGGCTGACGACCGCAGGCGAGATGTTCGTGCGCTATGCCCGCAGCCAGATCGCCGAGGCCGAACGGATGCTGTCGCAGGTCGAGGATTTACGCGGCCTGCGCCGGGGACCGATCCAGATCGCGTGCAGCCAGGCACTGGCGCTTGATTTCCTGCCGTCCCACATCGCGGCGTTCCAGAAAAAGCATCCCAAGGTCCTGTTTGATCTGCGGGTGATGGATCATGAGCGCGCACTGGCAGCACTTGCGGCTTACGAAGTCGACCTCGCGCTGGTCTATCGCCCGGCGATGTGGCCGTCGCTGCGCGTGATCGCGAGCATTCCGCAGCGGCTGGTCGTCATCGTTCGCTCCGATCATCCGCTGGCGGCCAAGAAAACCGTTCGGCTGTCGGAATGCGCCGAATATCCGGCCGCGCTGCCCGATCGCACGCTGAGCGGCCGGCAGATCCTCGACGAGGTCACCACGCGGCGCGACCTGCGCTTCAACACGCTCGCTGAATCCAATTCGTTTGAAATGTTGAGGGGGCTGGTTTTTCGCTGCAACATGATCTCGTTCCAGATCGAGATCGGCGCGCCCACAGGCGATCTCGGCATGGGCCTGACCGGCCGGCCGGTCGATGTGCGCGATCTTCCGACCGCCGACCTCGTGATGTGCCAGTTGCGCGGCCGCAGTCTTCCGGTCGCCGCGGCGACCTTCGCCGAACTGATGCTCAAGAGCATGCAGAAAACGCCAACGGGGCAGGTTTCTTGAATCACAAGCGTCTTAGATGCCGAACATCCAGACCGTGACAATCGCGCCCAGCACGGCGAGGCCGGAAATCGTCCAGCCCGTCATATAGGCCGAGTCATTGTCGTCCGGCCGGTCCACCATGCTGTCGTGCCACTGAGACATGATCGCCTCCTATCCGCGCGCGGATATCTCGTCGGGAATAATCGCGGTGGTGGCCTGCCGGTTCCCTCCGGCTTCAAAGAAACCGGTCAATTGGCCGGCAATGGCGTGCCGGCGGTGCGAACCAGCCGGTCCGCCTTCTGCAGAACGTAGCTGTTCTCCGGCTGCTCGCGCGCAAAGAAGCTGAAGGCCACAAACAGCGCACAGAACGTCAGCCCTACCAGCATGACCCTGCGGTGGGTGCTCTTGTCGGCGTTGTGGAATGACGAGGACATGCAAAAGCCATACAGCCTGCACGCGAGAGCGCAATCTGGCTCTACTTTTAACCTTGCCGATGAAGGTTACTCACCGCGCCAATTTTAACAGAACTGAATCGATCGCCGGGCTTTGGCCAGGCTTGGGCCGGGTCGCGGCCACCATCAGGCAGCCGCGAACGCGAGGTGACGCGGCGGGTTTCGTTGGCGTCAGGCATCTGCCTGGGACGACGCACTTGCGAGCTTTGGTCCGGACCATGCGAATCATGGATTTGGGTTCGGGTTGGTTTTGCTGAGCCGTCCCACCTTGCGGGCGCGCTCCCACACCTCGACGTCTGCGCCGTCGGCATATTGCCGGGCGGTTTGCAGCGCAGCGTCGTCCGTTGGCGCGACCAGGTCCTTGCGCGAAGTCACGCGGTCATTGGAATCGATCAGGTAGGCGCGGTAATCTGGCATGATGTTCCCTTCCGGGAACAACGCCTGAGCGCTCGAACTTTCGAGCATGGGGCCATGCCGGAACCCGCGGAACTCGCATCGGCGAAATCCGGAACCGAGCAGAAGCCGTTGAAAGCATTATGGATTGCAGATTGGATCGGCGCGGCTCTGCCGGTCGCGGCATCCGGTGGGATTGGACCGCGATATCCCGGCCGCGACGCGATCGACTAAGCCCTGACCTGGTCCCGAAGCTGCTCAAACTGGCTGGGACTGTAGGCGGCCCCGTCCGGTGTGATGATTTCAACGTTCAAGCATCCGTCCGACAACAGTTCGGTGGCCTTCTTCATCGCGGCGGGCACGGAATCCCGGCGTAGCCTGATGATTCCTGACGTATCGAGCGCGGTAATGAAAAATTTCATGGGCGGCTCCGATTCAGCTGGTCGACCATTCTGACCCGGAAAGCAGCTGCGTCAAGAGCGCTGAATCCAGCCGGGCGATGGGGCCGCTGACGCCGTGTCCGCTGAGTGGCTGGTGCCGGTTGAGAGGATTGAACTCCCGACCTTCGGTTTACAAAACCGCTGCTCTACCGCTGAGCTAAACCGGCCAACCCAACTCAATCATCGATCGATGCCCGGAACATTCCGGCGTTGCCTGCCGCAAACCGGTGTGGATCGGGCAGGCGGGCCGTCGAATAACAGACTTGTCCTGCCGCGGCTAGGCGACCTTGCGCTGATCCTGAAGCTGAAACTCCAGGTCCTCGATCAGCTGGGCCAGCCGTTCCCGCGTCAGGGGATCGGACGGCTCCAGGGCCAGTCGGCGGGCTTGCGCCAGCCTTCGGTTGAGTTCTTCTCGGTCTCTGCGGGTCATCTGGAGGCTCCTGCCCAGTAGACGGACGGATCCTTAAAATGTTCACAGAGAGCTTCACACATCGTTAACGATCCGTGACCCGAAGCACGCATCACCTGAGGCGGGTATCTCGTTGAGGTAGCCCGGTGGGGAGCCACGGTAACGGCCTGTTTCGACCCCTTGGGGGCCGCATTTGAATCAGGCAAAAGGGCCTTTTTCGATCAAGAAGATCGATTCCCGGATTAGGTGTTGTTTTTCCGGAACACCAGTAAAAGTAGCGGCTTGGTTCCTTGCAAGCAAAAAGGAACATGCTCATGCCAACTCGCTTTGGCGTCACCGATACCCTTACCTGCCCGAAATGCAAAAATTCCATGCGCCTGACGAGGCGCACACCGCATCCATCGCGGGGCGGCGATTTCGAAAGGCAGACTTTTACCTGCCGGGTCTGCCGCTGTGAAATCGAGAGAGACGCAGATCCCACGGGCGCGGTCGCGGCATGAACCAGCAACCACCTACGCCGTGGCTTCCCACGACGCGCGATCGAGATCTCGCGCAGCTGGACTGCGCATCTCGCGATGAAGGAGGTATCGAGGATCGGTGGATCAGCGCCTTCATCAAACGCCTCAACTCCGCAATCGGGAATATCGGTCGCAAGAAATGAAGCGCTGTGGGATAAATCTCTGCTTCACGAACTGACGACGACGGCGTCCGACGGGTGCGTCAGTTTCTCGGGTCGTGGGCTTGCGGGTGCCGCCTGCGTCCACCCCGGCGCGTCCGGGCATGCAATCTCCACCCGGCACCCGGGACCGGAGAAGATCGTCAGTCGAAAGCCGTGCAACTTGACGATCGCGGTCACGAGATTGAGGCCAAGACCCACACCCGGCGTATTTCTGATCTTGTCGGAGCGATAAAAACGCCGCTGCACGGCATCGCGCTCCTGGGCGCTGATGCCGCCGCCGGTGTCGGTCACGCGGATGATGGCCGCGCCTTCGCCGTGCAGCAATTCGACCCTCACTTTTCCGCCTTCGGGCGTAAACTTGATGGCGTTGTCGATCAGGTTGGCGACCGCCTCGATCAACAAGTCGCGGTCGCCGCGCACGGTCAGACGATGCGTCGCTTCGACGTGCAGCGCGATATTCTTGTTTTCGGCGATCGGCTCATAGATATCGCACACCTCGTCCAGCATCTCGTCGAGCGCGACCTCGCCGAAACCCGCCGACCGCCGGCTGTTTTCGATCTCCGCCAGCCGCAGCAGCGCGGTGACGATCGTCAGGGCCTGATCGATGCCCACAATCGACTTGTCCGCGACGGCCTGAAGCTGCTCCAGCGTGGTGGCATTGGTGCGCCCGCGCTCCAGCGTCAGCCGCGCGCGCGTCAGCGGCGTTCGCACGTCGTGGGCGATGTCGTTGCCGACACCGGCGAGCGCATGGATCATCGTTTCCATCTTGTCGAGCATGCCGTTGACGATGATCGCGAGTTTCGAAAGCGGCTCATCGACCGAGCGATAGGGAAGCCGCTCGCTCAGATCGCCGGCAATGATGCGCTGGACCCGCTGGTTGATTTCCTCGATACGTTTTTGCGCGCGCACGCTCAGCCACGCGCCGGCGATCAGGCAAAGAAAGAAAGCCGGCACCAGGCCGAGCGTAACCGCGAGGCCAACGACATGGGAAATCTTGTTGGCTTCGTCGACTTCGCGTCCGATCACCAGCACATTGCCGTTCGGCATGCGCCTCGCGATGGCGCGGACGACACAATTCGTCTGCCCGCCGTCCGGAAGCATCTTGACAATGGGGACGCTCTGAACCGTGTCATTCAGCTTGAGCTCAGGCGGCATCCGCTCCAGATTGCCGCCAATCCTGCGGCCGTCCGGATCGAACAGTCCGGCATGCTGAAGGCTGCGGGAATCCTCCTTCAGATGTTGATTGATCGCAATCAATCGACGCTCTTCCGGTGTCGCCGCAATGATGTTCAGCGTGCCGGCGAGCACGCTGTCGGATCGCGCGATCAGGTATTCTTCGGTTTTCCAGTAGATGAAGCCGAACAGCGCGGCGACAAAAATGGCCAGCACGGCCGTCACGGTCAGGGCCCAACGGAAGGTGGTCGTGTATATGAATTGCGGTGAACGCATCTGGTCTCGCCGGCTGGATGTCCTTAACTGACGTCGACAGCGGCGGTTCGCTGCCAGCCGTCTAGATTTTTTGGCCCGTGCGAAGGATGAACCCGGTGCCACGGACACTGTGGATCATAGGGGTATCGCCAGGCCCGTCTACCTTATGCCGCAGGCGGCCCATATGCACGTCGACAAGATTGGTCGCCGGAACAAATTTGTAGTTCCAGACCTCCTCGAGCAGCATGGCCCGCGTCAGCAACTGATCGCAGCGCTGCATCATATATTCGAGCAGACGAAACTCGCGCGGCAAGAGGTCGATGACACGCTCTCCGCGCTTGACGGTGCGCTCGATCAGGTCGAGCTCAAGCGGTCCTGCCCGCAGCGTCCGCTCGCGCGATTCCGCCGGACGGCGCAGCAGCGCTTCGATCCGCGCAATCAGTTCCACGAACGCGAATGGTTTGGTGAGATAGTCGTCGCCTCCCATCCGCAGTCCGCGCACGCGATCGTCGACCGCGCCAAGCGCACTCAGCACCAGCACCGGGGTACGCACCTGATCCTTCCGCAGCGCCTCGATCACCGTAAGGCCGTCCATTCCCGGCAACAACCGGTCGACGATCATGGCATCGGGCCGCAATGAGCGCGCCCGGTCGAGGCCTTCGATCCCATTGGCCGCCCACACGACTTCAAAGCCGCAATCGGACAGTTCGGCGGTAATTTCTTGCGCCGTTTCGCTGTCGTCCTCGATCAGAAGCAGTGTTGTCATCGGCCGACCCTCAACTACCGCGAACTTGTTCGCGGTGCCCGGGCGTGCAACCGCCGAAGCCGTATGTTTACCCGAGACGACTGCCATCATATGTCAACGCCCTGCGGGACAACGGGGTCCCTGATTGGGAATACCGGTTTGGGGGGATACGCCGTCCGCCCCGCGGCGGTCTGACACGCATCCGGGGCAGGCGCGGGGGCCTACCCGTTCAAGACATAGGTATGATCAATCGGCCCCGCCATTAAATTGCGTGTTAGCTTCGCGATCACCGCGTCGTGCCGGTCCGCTCAACATTCTGTGATGGGGGAAGCCGGGCCTTGGCCATGGCGATCAGACAGGCGTCCTGCGAAGTTGAAATGGTTCCGTCGCTGCATTCGAATCTGGCAGGCGCGGCATCGGCAACCGGCGCAGGGTTGGCCGGTGGGATTGCCGGCACTTGGGCTGGCTGGGACGCGGGGGCAGGCGCCTGCGCCACCAACTTCTGGAAGTCAGCGCAGCCGGCGCACCAAACCAGCATCAATAGAGCAAGGGCTGACCGCACTTGCGTAGCCTCCGGCGAGATCTCAGCGGCCAACAGGATTGGTCTTGTCTCGGCCAAGCCGGCAGCCCGCGGCTTTTTGCAGCATACAATGGCCGCGGATGATTCGGACACATCCGGTCGCCGCGCTGGAAACCTGACCACCCGCGCCGCGGCGCTATGGTCGATCCGCGAGAATCAAGTCCTGCCGGGGAGAAACGACATGGTGAACAGGCTGACGCCGGCGGTTGTTGCATTCGCTGTATCGATGGTTCTTCTCTCGACCTCGGCGCACGCCGTAGATCCCGGCTTTTGCAGACAATATGCCAAGGCCGCCCTCACCCAGGTGCGCGGCGGATTGTCCAGTCCGGCCTGCGGCGGCGGCCTGCAGGGCGCCCGCTGGTCGACGGATTTTGCGGTTCATTACGAATGGTGTCTCGGCGCCTCGTTCGCTGCCGCGGGCACCGAAAGAGATGCGCGCACGCAGTTTTTGAGAGGCTGCGCCAGCCGATGATGTGAGCGCGGCCCGTCGGTTTTATGTGGTCGACGCCGCTGACAGCGCCTGCCGCGATATCAGCGGGTCTAGAAACCGCTACCGAAGGGGTGCACAGGGATAGGCTGACAGGTGTAATCGGCACGATCGTCCCAGCTGCCTCTCCTTCGCCAGGCGGACCAGGTCATGTAGTCATAGGTCCGGCTGAACGGATTTCCCGGGTCCCTGGGATCGCACGCGACATTCTGGACATGGTTGGGGTTCACGCGCTTCGCCGTTTCGGTCTGCGCCATTGTCGGTCCCGCCAGCACGAAGGAAACAACCGCGGCAGCGCCAACAAGCCTGAGTTTCGTCATGCGTTCCTCCTTCATCGGTACGGCAGTATGCCAACAACCGTAGCCCAGGGCACCGGCAAAGATTCGATATTTGTTTCGGTTTATGTCCGCGAACGGCTCAAATAGATGTGACGGCCGCACCAACAGAGCCTGTGGCGTCGGATGTTCCAGATCCGGCTTGTGCCGGCTTCAAGGCGGTGTGAAGTTGCGGGATCGAGCAGCGCGGCGGGGCAAAGCAGGCCATTGATGTTTGGAGTTCTGGGATTGGGTTTTTTGCTGGGCATGCAGCATGCGCTCGAGGCCGACCATATCGCGGCGGTCTCCAGCATCGCCGCGCGCCGCACCGATGTCGGCGATATCGTCAAGCATGGGCTGACCTGGGGGATCGGCCATACGCTGACATTGTTCGCCTTCGCCGGCGCCGCGCTGGTGATCGGTCACGCGATCCCCGAACACCTGTCGCGACCAATCGAGACCGCCGTCGGCATCATGCTGGTCGGCCTCGGCGCCCATGTGCTGTGGCGGCTGTGGCGGGACCGGGTGCATTTTCATCGGCACAGCCACGACGACGGCAAGGTGCATGTCCATGCGCACAGCCATGCCGGTGAAACCATCGCCCACGTGAGCGCGCCGCATCGGCACGCGCATGGCTTTCGCTGGCGCACGCTGCTGGTCGGACTGATGCACGGCATGGCCGGCTCGGCGGCGCTGCTGGTGCTCACGGTATCGCAGGCTTCCAGTGTCGTGGTCGGGCTCGGTTATGTCGCGCTGTTCGGGGTTGGCTCGATGATCGGGATGGGCGCGCTGTCAACGGTGATTGCAGTGCCGCTGGCGTTTTCCGCGCGCTGGCTGACCTGGGCCAACAGCGGCCTGCAGGGCGCCGTCGGCGTCATTACCATCGCGATCGGCGCGCGGACGATCATCGAGACCGCGTTGACGTGACGGGCGCGGATTAACCGGCGTTAATAGTCTGATATCGCGATCGCTCGCAATTGACGGAGCGTGAAGGCTTTGGCGTTAGGCTTACCGCCAATTTGGCCGGCGGCCTTAACCCTTGGACCGGTGCGTTCGCTTAGGGTACCGCCCGTAATCGGGACCAGACATCATGCGCGCGGCATTTGCATTGGGCTTTTTGATCGCGACCACATCGACGGCGTTGGCCGACAGTCTTCCCGTCATCGTCATTCCCGGCCGCGCCGGCGTGCCCATCATCATTAACGGCGTCGACGCTTCCTATGCCGTGGTCGAAGGCGACTGGGGACTCGGCAAGGGCCTCCACATGCAGCCCACGGTCTATGGCGGACATCCGGTCGATCCGGAGCCGAACGTCGGTCATTACTACCCGAGTTCCGGCCACTTGCCGGGGTATGGACGCCTGGAAATCGAACCGCCGTCGAACGGCAGGCCGAAGCAGGCCGAGAGCTTCCATCAATCGTGGTCCGCGCAATCCACCCCGCAGCCGGTGCAGCCCGCCGTTCCGTTTTATCCGCCGCCGGTCATCGTCGCTCCGCAACACCACGAGGCCGTCCCGCAGGATCCCGCCAACCCGCCACAGGATTTTCAATATCGAAAACCCCGGAAGCTTCCCCAGTAAACCCAAGCCGACAAGAACCAAGTCGACAACAACCAAGCCAACAAGAAACAACCCACAGGAGAGAGTAATGCGTCAGACGATTTCAGGATTGGTAGCGGCGTTAGCCGTGGTAGCTTTGAGCGCCGTGCCCGCGATGGCGTGCGGCGGAGGTTGCTCGCCATGCGGACAGGCCTATGTCAGCCCGTGCGCACAGCCGCAGGTCTACGTGCCCCCGGTTGAGCCGACCTATTCCGGCTGCAACAGCTGCGGCTGGGCCCATGAACGGCTCCCCGATCCGGTGCAGCAGTATGAAGTCGCCCCGGCGCCGCGGCAGCAGTATTATTACGTCGATCAGGGTCCGACCTATAGCGGTCCCGGCAATTTCGCGCCTTATCCGACCTATCGGGAAGGCGGGGTTTCGGGCTGGCATGCCTATCGCCATCACCCTTATTACTACGGCGCCCATCACTACCGCCCCTGGCATGAGCACACCGGCTATCACTATGGGTACGCGCCCCATCACGTCTATGGGCCGCGCTACGGCTATCATATGCCGATGGCGCCGCATCACTACGGCTATCGCGAGCACACGCAGCGCCGCTATTACTGATCGCTGCGTTTAACTGCAGGAATCCAGCGAAGACGCCCGTTCGCAACTCGCGAGCGGGCGTCTTCTTTTGGGGATGTTCAACCCATCAGGCCGAGCCTGGTAGCGCCGATATAGAGCGCCAGCACCGCGGCATTCGACACGTTCAGGCTTTTGATTTCGCCGGGCATGTCGAGCCGGGCCACCACGCTGCAGGTCTCGCGCGTCAATTGTCGCAGGCCCTTGCCCTCTGCGCCGAGCACCAGCGCCAGCGGTTGCTGCAGGGCGATGGCGCCGAGATTCTCGCTGCCCGCGCTGTCGAGCCCGACGGTCATGAAGCCCTGATCGTTCATCTCGGTCAGCGCACGCGCCAGATTTTGCACCGTGACCAGCGGCACCAGTTCCAGCGCGCCTGAGGCTGATTTCGCCAGCACGCCGGTCGCCTCGGGGCTGTGACGCGCCGTGGTGACGATGGCCTTGACCGCAAAGGCCGCCGCCGAGCGCATGATGGCGCCGACATTGTGCGGGTCGGTGATCTGGTCGAGCACCAGCACGATGCCTTCCTGCGCCAGCGCATCGATCTCCGGCGAGGGCAGGGGATCGGCTTCCGCCAGCAGGCCCTGATGTACGGCGTCCGGCCCGAGGCGCTGGTCGATCATGGTCGGCCGCACGATTTCCGGCGTGACGGGGATTTTGATGTTGTCGTCGGCCAGACGCCGCGCCGCGTTTTCGGTGAGCCAGAGCTTGCGAATCTGGCGTTGCGGATTGGCCAGCGCCGCCACGACCGTGTGCCAGCCATACAGGATGACCGGACCGTCAGGGCTGGATTCACGGCCGTGCCAGGCCGGCCGGCGGCCGGATTCGCGGGGTCTGTCGGGGCCCTTGCCGCCGCTGCGCCGGAACTTGGGCTTTCGATCGCGATCGTTCATGACAAGTCTTTCATGGCAAGGCTTGTGTCACGGGTTCCGAATAATGGCAATTTGGGGTCCCAAAGGCCTGAATTGGCCGCGGATCAGCCGGCGGCGTTGGTTGACTTTGCCACCGCCCATCCGCCATAAACCGCCCGACCGGGAGCTCGCCATCGGCCCCCGGTATTAACGTCATCGGTAGCCTAGCTGCCGCCATTTCG
Source organism: Bradyrhizobium sp. (assembly GCF_050014615.1). GTDB lineage: Bacteria > Pseudomonadota > Alphaproteobacteria > Rhizobiales > Xanthobacteraceae > Bradyrhizobium. Next base: position 18,037 of record NZ_JBEKCZ010000103.1, read on the forward strand.
GCGGGTGGGTTGCGATGGGGTCTAAATGGGGGAGTGTCCCGAGTGGCAAAGGGAGCTGACTGTAAATCAGCCGTCTTATGACTTCGAAGGTTCGAGTCCTTCTTCCCCCACCAAGGTTCGAGTCCTTCTTCCCCCACCAGCCTTCGCTTGCTGCGCAAGCTACGGCTCGGCAGGCCACAGTTCGGCAGGCCACAGTTCGGCAAGCCACAGTTCGGCAAGCCACAGTTCGGCAAGCCACAGCGGATGGGCCGCTTTATGGGAGCCACGGCTCGGCTCGCCCTCCTGCTTCGCGCGCCGCGAAAGCTGACCGGTGTCGATCTTTCAAGCCTGGCTTAGCAATGAGAGCATCCGGTTTCGGGTTCGCGCGCTGAAGGCGAGGTTTCGCGACCAGACCGCGGAGTTCGACGTCATCCGGCAGCATGTCCGGTCCGGCGATATCGTCTGCGACATCGGCGCCAACAAGGGCAGTTTCATCTTCTGGCTGTCGCGCTGGTGCGGAACCGGCCGGGTGGTCGCCTTCGAACCGCAGCCGGAATTTGCCCGGCGCCTGGCCGAGGTGTGCCGGGCGATCGGACTGGACAATGTGCGCGTCGAAGCCAAAGCCGTCTATTCGCATTCCGGCGATCAGGAGTTGTTCGTTCCCGCGGGCCATTCGCCGGGCGCGTCGCTGACGCACAAGGCCGCGGAGGCGAGCAGCTTCACGACGCTGTCGGTACCGGTGGTCGCGCTCGACGATTATTTCGATGCCAACGACAAAGTCACGCTGCTCAAGATCGACGTGGAAGGCGCCGAACTCGGTCTGTTCAAGGGGGCGGAGCGGATGCTGCGCCGGCATGCGCCATTGCTGGTGTTTGAATGTGAAAATCGACATCTGGCGTCAGGCCATGTCGGCGAGGTGTTTTCCTACCTCGAAACCCTTGGCTACCAAGGCAGCTTCGTGTGCCGCGATCGGCTGTTGCCGATCGCCGAATTCGATGCGGCGGTGCACCAGCGCCAGGACGGCGAATGGTTCTGGAAGAAGAGGGATTACTGCAACAATTTCGTGTTCCGCAAAGCGCCGGCGCGGCCGTAACTGCGGCGCGAAGCACGATGGCGAATGGCATCGTTTCATTCGATGCCGGTTCGGCGCCTGCCGTGAAACAGTCCGGAAACACGATTGTTCGGACCCGCCGTGAACGCGCTCCGAAAGCGTTGCGACTGATGGGCACGACACGGCAAAAAGCCGGGCAATCAAGTCACGCCATCAAGTCACGCAACAGCCAATGGAGAGGGTCATTTTACGCAAGGCAGCGACGATCATCAGCGACAGCGTGCGGGCTCCGGCGTCGACGGCAGCCGGCGACTGGCACGACATGTCAGGCCATCACCGCTATTACGGCAGTTCGGCCTGCAACGGCGGCGAACGGATCGCCGAAACCCGGCGCGGCCAGCGCCCGCGATTGGTCAATGTCTGCGGCTTCTGACCTGAGAACTTCGACCAGGAATTTCGACCAACAGTTTCAACAGCGAATTTCGGCAAAATAAAAAGGCGCGGCGGGATGGCTCCCGTCGCGCCCCGATTTTTTGCACTCGCTGGTCCAGGGCTGAGAGCGCCCCGTTGCCAAGCCCTGGGGCTTAGCGGGCGATCCCAGCGAGGTGACAGCGCTTGGTATAAGACACTGGATCACCTCCTTTCGCTGTTGATGGAAGCCCCAATATAGGCGGAAAATCACCGCCTGTTAAGGGGTGGCCCGCCGATCGGTGGTTGAGGCGGCTCGCGCGGCATGTTAGTTGATCGGCCGCGCGCGGGTGTAGCTCAATGGTAGAGCAGCAGCCTTCCAAGCTGAATACGAGGGTTCGATTCCCTTCACCCGCTCCAGCGCCTCCGCACATCCGCCCCGCTGTCTCAGCGTCCAAATCCCGGGAAATCAAAATGGCCGAAGCCGACCTCGATAGTGTCATTCGGTCGATCGCGAAGAAG
>NZ_JBEKCZ010000104.1:0-18112 GCF_050014615.1 Bradyrhizobium sp.
GTGCTTTGTCCGCTGCAGAATCCCACGGTGCATCAGCAGGTTCTCGAGCAGATCATGGTCGCGAATCTGAAAGACACCGAACAGAGCTGGCAGTTGTTGCCGGATGGATCGTCAACGCGTATGAAAGCCGCGAAGGGCGAAGAGCCCTTCAACCTGCACAATTATTTCATGACGAATCCGAGTCTGTCTGGCCGTGGAAAGTCGCTTAAGGAATCTTCGCCACGCCGCCTCACGCGCCGTACCGAGCGTCAGCAATCGTCATAAGGGGTATAACCTGTGAAGCGGCCGCGCAAACGCGCCTCCAGCGTCGCGGTGATCGACATCGGCTCGAACTCAGTGCGCCTTGTCGTCTATGAATCGATGACGCGCAGCCTGGTTTCCCTGTTCAACGAGAAAACGCTGTGCGGACTGGGGCGGGAAGTTCAGAGCACGGGCCTGCTGGCGCCAGATGCCGTCGCCAAGGCCCTGACGTCGCTGCGGCGTTTCCGCGCGTTATGCAAAACCATGAAGGTCGGCCGCGTCCACGCGATCGCCACCGCGGCTTGCCGCGACGCCACCAACGGCCCTGATTTCATCGCCAAGGCGGAACGTATCTGCGGCGTCAGCATCGAAATCCTGTCAGGTCCACGCGAAGCGAAATTATCGGCGCTGGGCGTGATTTCCGGCATTCACAATCCGGACGGCATTGTCGGCGATCTCGGCGGCGGTTCGCTGGAATTGATCGACGTGCGCGGCAACCGCGTTCGCCAGGGCGTGACGCTTCCGCTTGGGAGTTTGGCGCTGCAGGACGCCTCGGATAAATCGCTGAAGCGCGCCGAACGTATCGTCAAGACCGATCTTTCCGGCGTGGCCCAGCTCAAGGCCGGCCGTGGCCGCACGTTTTACGCGGTCGGAGGAACATGGCGGGCGCTGGCGCGCATTCACATCATCCAGAGCGGCTATCCTCTGCGGGTGATGCATGGCTATTCGATCCCGGCGTCGGACGCGCTCGGTTTCGCGCAGCGCCTGCGTCGTCTCGCTTCCGCAAACATGTTGGCCAACATCGAAGCCGTCGCCGACGCAAGGCGGCCGCTATTGACCTATGCCGCCCTCGTTCTCGAATACATCATTCGCGTCGCCAAACCGAAGACGATCGTGTTTTCAACCTTCGGGGTGCGCGAAGGCCTGCTCTACGAGATGCTGCCGCAAACCGAGCGATCCAAGGATGGATTGATCTGCGCCGCCCAGACCCTGAACGAGCTGATGTCGCGCTCCGCGCGCCACGCCCAGGAACTGATCGGATGGACTGATCGTCTGGTCCGGGTCGTCAAGCTGCGGGAAACCGACGAAGATCGCCGTCTGCGCCATACCGCTTGCCTGCTGTCTGACATCGGATGGCGCGTACATCCCGACCATCGCGGCGAAGAGACCCTCAATCTCATCACCAACGGAAATTTCGGCTCGATCGGTCACCAGGGCCGGGCGTTTGTCGCGCTGTCGGTATTCTACCGCTATGCGGGCCTCAGCGAAGAAAACGAACCTCCGGCAGCCGTCCGCGAACTGGTGCCGCCGGCCATGGTCGAGCGCGCGCGCGTTCTCGGCGCAGCATTTCGCGTCGCCCATCTGATATCCGCGGCGCGGCCCGGTGTTTTGCCCGCGACCCATTTCCGCAGCCGCGGCCGCAAGCTGATGCTGGTGTTCGAGCACCGAATGGTCGATCTCGTCGCGGATCGCGTCGGCAGCCGTTTCAAGCAACTGGCCCGGTTGCTCGGCCGCTCCGGAACGATCGTTCGGAGCTAGGCGGCATGCCCGCCGTGGCGCAGTTTGCGTCGACGCCAGATCGATCCCACCACCAAGACCACAACGGCGCCCAGCACCGAGGCAACGTATCCGATGAGATCCGCATCCAGGCTGAAATGCGGCGACACGCCGAAGATCGCCGACGTCGCGTCGAGTTTGAGTTCAATCTGGCCGTCGAGAAGCCGCTGCAGAAAGGGATGAACGGCCGGATCGCTCTCGATCACATCGCCGGCGATCCACCCCAGCAGCATGGCCCCCAGCCAGACCAGGATCGGAAACCGGTCAAGCACAAACATGATCAGCGCCGCCCCGGCGATGATCATGGGAATGCTGATGGCAAGACCGAGGATCAGCAGCGAAAGCTGCCCGTTCGCGGCAGCGGCGACCGCGATGACGTTATCCAGACTCATGACGATATCGGCGATCACGACAATCCGGACGGCATGCCAAAGGCTGGTGCCCGCGGTAACGTCGTCGCCCTCATCCTCGGGCACCAGAAGCCTGGCCGCAATCACCAGCAGCGCAACGCCGCCGACCAGCTTCAGATAAGGCAACGCCATCAGCGTGGCGACAATGCCGGTGAATACGATCAGCAGGATCACCGCGATGCCGGCGCCGATCACCATGCCCCACAGGCGTTGCCGGGGATGAAGCCCGCGGCACGCCATCGCGATGACCAGCGCATTGTCGCCGGACAACAGCACGTTGATCCAGATGATCTTGCCGACCGCAAGCCAGAACGCCGGTTTTTGCAGGTCGATTTGAAATTGGGTGAAAAACGCCCCGATATTCGCGGGATCGAGGACCTGCAACAGCCAATTCACAGCCTGCCCCCCTGGCGCAACCGGCCGCCCTCCGCAGCAATCGTCGACTAAAGCCTTGGTTCTGATTGAATCAGAACCAAGACTCCGGTTTTTTGTCTTGACGCGTTTTCTTGACGCGAACCGGTACCCACTTCGCTCGAAAACGCTCTAACGTGCAAGCCGGCGTCGATCACCCGACGATTTCATTGCCGGAGAAAAACTGGGCGATTTCGATCGCCGCTGTCTCGGCTGCGTCCGAACCATGCACCGAGTTCTCACCGATCGACTTCGCATGCAGTTTGCGGATCGTTCCATCGGCGGCCTTTGAAGGATCGGTCGCGCCCATGACGTCGCGGTGCTTGAGCACGGCATTTTCACCCTCGAGAACCTGAACGACGACCGGCGCCGAGATCATGAAATCCACCAGTTCGCCAAAGAACGGCCGCGCCTTGTGCACGGCATAAAAGGTTTCGGCCTGCTCGCGGGTCATGCGAATGCGCTTCTGCGCGACGATGCGAAGTCCGGCCTTTTCGATCAGCGCATTGATGGCGCCGGTCAGGTTGCGCGCGGTCGCGTCCGGCTTGATGATGGAAAAGGTACGTTCGATCGCCATGGTTTCGTCCTTGAAAACGCTGATGGAAGTTGCGGGCTTATATCGGCGCCGCCGGCGAACGGCAAGCGATCAGGTGAGATGCCGCGGATCCGCCGGCGGGTCCGGAGGCGCAGAATTACAACAATTTCACGAAGATGAACCCTCTCTGAAACCATCGTCGCGGTCTCGTTCAGCTTCCAGGACATAGGCTTCAATCAACCGAACGCCTCGCCAGCCGGGGGCGCTACGGGGCAGCACATTTCACCTGATGGCGCCCACAGCGCCGAACCTGAGGAGAACGACATGTTACGCAAACTCGCGCTTGTTGCAGTTGCCGCGACTTCGCTGGGTGTAGCCGCCTTGGCGCCGACCTCCGCCTCGGCCTGGGGCGGCCATGGTTGGGGTGGCGGTGGTTGGCACGGTGGATGGCGTGGCGGCGGCTGGGGCTGGGGCGGTCCACGCTTCTACGTCGGCGGCCCGGTCTATGGGTACGGCGCCTACGGTGGGTATGGTTACGGCGGCTGCTATGTGCGGCGACTGGTCCCGACCCCGTGGGGACCCCGCTGGCGCCTGATTAATCGCTGCTATTGATCTCAATCGTCCGATCCGGAATCGGCATAGGGGGCGACCTTGTGGGTCGCTCCCCTGCCACACCACCCGGCTTGCGGGTCCGCACCGGGCGGTTCGAGAGGTTGAGGTCATGAGAGACGGGGCAGTCCCAGTCGATCCGACCATTTCAGGGTCAACACGGCGTTGAGGAGCATGCCGCTGTTGCGCCACCAGCGACGGCTGTTGGCCGCCACCTGTCGCGCAACATCAAGCTTGGCTCCCAGCGCCAGCAGTTCCCTGTACATGGTCGTACCGCGCTTCCACTGCTTGAGCTGGATGGCGCGCAACCGATGACGCAGCCACTGGTCGAGCTCTCGCCAGACCCTTGGTGTTTGCGCCAGCCGGAAGTACGCCTTCCATCCCCGAACATAGGGTCGCAGATGATCCACCACATCCTGCATACTGCGCCCGCCACTGCGGCAGGTCAGTTGCCGGATGCGCTGCTTGAACGTCATCAGCGGCTTGACGGCAACCTTGCGTTTGATCGCTCCGCCCGGGGCTACCCAAAAGCTGTAACCCAGGAACTTGCGACCAAACACACCGGTCACCGCGCTTTTGGTCTCGTTGACCGTCAAGCGCAGCTTGCCGTACAGCCGCCGAAGCAGCGCCATCACCCGTTCACCCGCCCGGCGGCTGCGGACGTAAACGTTCGCATCGTCGGCGTAGCGCACGAAGCAATGGCCCCGACGTTCCAGCGCCTTGTCCACTTCATCGAGCAGGACATTGGCCAGCAGCGGTGATAGCGGTCCGCCTTGCGGCGTCCCCATCGTGCGCGTCTGGACCACGCCATCGTTCATGATCCCGCTATTCAGATACGCCCGGATCAGCCGGATGACCCCGGTGTCCCCGATCCGTTTCTGAAGGCGGTCGATGAGGATGTCGTGATCGACCCGGTCAAAGAACTTTTCCAGGTCTACGTCCACCACGATCCGGCGGCCCGATTGCACGTATGACTGCGCCGCAAGGACGGCGTCATGCGCGCTTCGGCCCGGCCGGAAGCCGTAGCTGTGCTCGCTGAAGGTCGGATCAAGAATGGGCTGCAGCACTTGCAGCAGCGCCTGCTGGATCAAACGATCCGTCACCGTCGGGATGCCGAGCTCACGCTCGCCGCCCTCTGGCTTGGGAATCGTCACCCGACGTACCGGACTGGGCCGATACGTCCCCGACAACAGTTGCTCGCGAATCGCAGGCCACGCCATGCGCAGCTGCGCGGCGGTCTGGTCAATGTCCAGACCGTCCACGCCGGCTACGCCTTTGTTGGCCCGCACCCGCTTCCACGCCCGTTGCAGGTTCTCTCTCGTCAGCGCCGCCAAAAGCAGCGCTGACCCTGTGCCCTTCGGTTCATACCGCGGGCGGCGAGCTTCATCACTGCCCGGGCCGCCCGCGGATTCACCGCGTCCTACCCCGAACCGCCCTGCTTGCGCAGGCGTCTGATGCGATGCTCGCCACATCGGCATGGCGTCGAACACTCCCTCTCGTTCGGTCCTTCGCCTGTGGGTCAGCTTTGCCGCCTTCCCACCGACTGTCGGGTCGGAGGAGGCGCCCATTGAAGGGCTCGCCTCCGTCCGCCGCTCAAACGGAACGTGCAGTTTTCCCGCATTCCGCTTTCATGAATGGCTTCGCGAGATCCGGAGAGAAGGTATCAGCGAGACAAGGTTGACCAGCTTGAACTCACCCAGAAGCCGTTTGGTGGGATAGTTTTTCCAGCAGCTGTTCCGCCACCGCTTAGCGCGATGCGACCAAAGCCTTCGAACAATCCAACCGTCCAGTTGGTGGAAGCGCTTGCGAACTTGGGAGCGGCAGTAGTAGTTGCCCCATCCTCGGATGATCGGGTTGATCGTTTTAATCAACTCGCCCATTCGCAGAGGTGTTCTCCTCTGCGTCAGGGCCCGGATTTGATCCTTGAATCGGTCCAACGACTTTTGCGTAGGAATGGCGTAGAGATTATGCCGGTTCAACTTGGATGTGATGCGGTCGCGGCTTAGCTTCAATCGGCCTTTGCCGCGTCCGATCTTAAATCCTAGAAACTCGAAGCCCTGAGCGATGTGCACGATCCGGGTTTTCTCCCGGTTGAGCGTCACGCCAAGTTTTCCGAGAATCTTAGTTGCTTGAGCCAAGGCCGACTGAGCCTCGGCCCGAGTGCGACAGGTCACCACCCAGTCGTCAGCCCACCGTGTGAGCTGATATCCTTTGTGCCTCATCTCCTTATCGAAGGGAGTCAACAGGATATTGCTCAGCATTGGCGAGACGACGCCTCCTTGCGGGGTTCCTCGTGGAGTCTCGAATCGCTGACCCTTTGCCTCGTAGCCCGCCTTCAGCATCTGTTGAATGAGCTTCAACACGCCGCTGTCGGCGATTTGCTTTCCGAGGAGAGCCATGAGTTTCTCGTGATCCACGGACCCAAAGTAGTCTTTCAGGTCCGCATCCACGATCCACTCGTTTCCAGCCTCCACTTCGCGCCAGACTTTGGCCAGGGCATCGGCGGTCTTGCGACCCTTGCGATACCCAAAGCTGCTCGGATCAAAGACCTTCTCAAAGATCGGCTCCAGGCGATTGACCAGCGCCTGCTGGCAGACCCGGTCGTAGACCGAAGGTATGCCGAGAGGTCTTGTCTTGCCGGGAGCCCCTCTTTTCGGGATCTCCAGTCGTCGCACCGCTTGCGGCCGATAGGTCGTCTCTCGGAGCTCGCGATGGAGCCGCTCCAGATTTGCATCCAGGTCGGCCTCAAATTCTCCGATCGTCACCCCATCTGTGCCGCCCGCGCCCTGGTTGGCGCGAACGCGCTCCCACGCAAGCGTCAAGTTCTTGCGTGAGTATACCTTGTCCACCAGAGAGTGGACCTTCTGCTTCTGACCTTCGAACGTCAAATGATCGGATAGTCTCCTTGGAACGTGACGTTCGGGTTTTTCACAAAGGGAACTGTCCATCTTCACGCTCCTTTCTCATCTACCTCGATCACTCAAAGCTCGATCCATTCACGAACGTCCTTCCCCGGACCACTCTCGATCCGCCGTCGCCGGTCACGCGAGTTGTTCGTCTCGCGCTTCAGGTACTGTGACGTTCTCCGACTCCTGGCGGTGCATCACTTCCCATTTCGCTCTCGCTTATAGGGTCGCTTACCTGGTTTAAAACCAGGACACCGACAGGTCTCCTGGGGTCACGCATGAATCTTCCGTATCGTGCCGCCAGCAAACACCTTGGTACGATGGGTGAATGAGTAATGCCTTCGCCCCCATAGTGCGGGCTCGACCTAATCCCATCTTTGGCCGACCTGTTCATCAGGGGTCTCCCCCATTCGATTACAGCCCGATACTTCTCCTCAAACCCTTCGGATTCCGGATCGCTCCGGACACCCTGTCCTCCGAGATACGCCGAGCAACTGGCTCCAGGTCCGTCTTGGCTGTTTCCGGCTTTCGCCTGCGTGCCCGTTTAGACTTCTCCATACCCTCTTGCTCTCCCGGCCAGCGAGGCATTACCCCCGCTTTTGGATACAGCGCCCCTCATCCGAGCGCCGAGGGGACTTCAACCCCCATGATTCATGCGCTGCCCAGCGCACACTACGACCTCGGCTGACTTCTCGCTCCGGCTCAACACCGTTGCCCTTTCAGGCATAAAGCGAGATCTCCCCAGGTAAGAACGCACTCCTTCACTGCACGACCGCCGGATCTACGCCGCCTCCCCTTGATCACGAGAGCTTCGCGGTTCACGGCCCGCTCGCCCTGGTCGGCAACGCCTTCTATCCGGTTCTTGTGCATCGGCCCGCAGCTTCGCTCCACGCTTCCTCTCCACACTCGGTCGCCCTCATGCAGTTGCGCTTCGCTTCGCTCGCTGTGATCAGCTCACGGTGGGACTTGCACCCATAAGAGTGCGCCCATGCTGGGCGCACCGCTAAAAAGGCCCCGGCCCTCACGGCCGGGGCCTTTCTCTGCATCCGCATGGAACCATCGGCGGCCTTTTAATCAGAATTTCACCAGAAAAGTGCGCAATTGATCGACGGCTGGAAACATTTCCCACCCCCGCGACTTGTTCAGTGTCACCAGAAACGACCAAGGATGCGGAACTCGCCATGAACAGTCGAATTGCCGACGACAGCGAAAAAATCGATCGCAAGACCAGCCGATCGATCTGCGAGGCTGTAGGCGAACGGCTGCAGCAGAACCTTCGCCCGGAGACTTTGCGTCCGTCGTCCGATCTCGAGCACCTCTTGGACGAATTGCGCAAACGCGACGAAGGCGGCGGCCGCGCGATGCCGAATTAGGCCTAATATTGCAGCATCAGAGCCCGCAACGCAGCCATTTCGCACAATAAACTGGTTGCGTTTTTTGATGGCTCCGGTGAAAAGCCCGCATGCTTTCAATCACCGACATTTCGATCCGGATTGCCGGACGGCTTCTGATCGATAGTAGCTCGGCGCAGATCGTGCCCGGCGCGCGCGTCGGCTTCGTCGGCCGCAACGGCGTCGGCAAGTCAACGCTGTTTCACGCGATCCGCGGCGAATTGCCCACCGAAGCCGGCACCATCACCATCCCTCCGCGCTGGCGCGTCGGCAGTCTCGCGCAGGAAGCCCCCGACGGCCCGGAAAGCCTCGTCAATGTCGTGCTGAAGGCCGATCTTGAACGCGAAGCGCTGATGCACGAGGCAGAAACCGCGCACGATCCTACCCGCATCGCCGACATTCAAACCCGGTTGGTGGACATCGACGCGCATTCTGCCCCTGCCCGCGCCGCCGCGATCCTCGGCGGTCTCGGATTTTCCACCGCCGATCAGGCCCGATCCTGTTCGGAATTTTCCGGCGGCTGGCGCATGCGTGTCGCACTCGCGGCCACCTTGTTTTCGGCGCCCGATCTGCTGCTGCTCGACGAGCCGACCAACTATCTCGATCTCGAAGGCACGCTTTGGCTCGAAGATCATCTGGCGAATTATCCGCGCACCGTGATCGTGATCAGCCATGATCGAGACCTGCTCGACACCTCGGTCGACCAGATCCTGCACCTCGATCGCGGCAAGCTGACGCTCTACAAGGGGACCTACTCGTCGTTCGAAGAACAGCGTGCCACGCGCGAAATGCTGGATGCCAAGCACGCCAAGCGGCAAGCCGACGAGCGCAAACGGCTGCAAGCCTTTGTCGATCGCTTCAAGGCCAAGGCCTCGAAAGCCCGTCAGGCACAGTCCCGCGTCAAGATGCTGGAACGGATGAAGCCGGTGACCGCGCTGGTGACGCAGGACGTGCGCGAAATCTCGTTTCCCGTGCCCGACAAGATGCTGTCGCCGCCGATCATCGCGGTCGATGACGTTTCGGTCGGCTACGATCCGAAAAAGCCCGTCCTCAACCGGGTCACTCTGCGCATCGACACCGACGACCGCATCGCCCTGCTTGGTTCCAACGGCAACGGCAAATCTACACTGGTCAAGCTGCTCGCCAACAAGCTGGCGCCATTCTCGGGTCATGTCACCCGGGCGGAAAAACTCTCGGTCGGATATTTCGCGCAGCACCAGGTCGATGAACTCAATCTCGACGGCTCGCCCTACGATCATGTTCGCAAGCTGATGCCGGACGCCCCGGAGACCAAAGTACGCGGCCGTACCGGCGCGATCGGCTTTTCGGGCAAGGCTGGCGATACGCTGGTCAAAAGCCTGTCGGGCGGCGAAAAGGCGCGGCTGCTGCTGGGGCTGGCGACCTTCTTCGGTCCCAACATGATCATTCTGGACGAGCCGACCAACCATCTGGATATCGACAGCCGCGCGGCGCTGGCCGAGGCAATCAATGAATATCCCGGCGCGGTGATCATGGTCTCCCATGATCGCTATCTGATCGAAGCCTGCGCCGATCAATTGTGGGTCGTCGCCGATCACAAGGTTACCGCCTATGACGGCGACCTCGACGATTATCGCCGGATGGTGTTATCGGCACGCGGCATGCGTACCAATTCGCGCGACCGCGGCAGCAACGAGCGCGAAGGCGGGCGCGACAAGCCAACCCGCAACAAGGCCGAAAAGCGCATCCCGCTGAAGCAAAAGATTTCAGACGCCGAGGCCGAAATCGCGCGCATCAACGGCATCATCTCCAAGATCGACACCGCGCTTGCACTGCCAGATCTGTTCAAGCGCGACCCGAAGCAGGCCGCCCAGCTCAGCAAGGCGCGTGCGGGTGCGGCGAGCGCGTTGCAACGGGCCGAGGAAGAATGGCTGACGGCGAGTTCGCAATATGACGAAGCGACCGGCTGAGCCGGCTCAAGGCCGATGGAAGACGCCGCGGAACAATCAGGTCGCGGCCGGCTTTTTCTTTTTGGGCTTTGCGGTCTTGGGTTCGACCACCGGATCGGATCCGCGCTCGATCGCGGTCAGGCGTCCGGCCGTGAAGGTGTAGATTCCGGCGCGTTGCCCCCGCGAATAGTTGATGACCGCCACCCGATCGCCGCGGGCATTGTTCGAGAGACTGACGTTGTCAGGCGCGCCAATACCGCGCACGACATCGCATTCGGTATGACCGAGCGCGACGGATCCCGTGGTTGAGGGGACAGGCGCGGCAGCCGCACCATCGGCCAGGGCATTGGCGTTGGCAGGCACGCCTGCCGTCGTCATTCCCGGGCAATAGCCTTCGGCGCTGACCAGATCCTCCGCCGTGACCGGTTTGTCGGGAGTCAGAGGCGGCGTTTCGATCGAAACGTTCTTGATGAAGAGCCTGCCGCTGCGGGAAAACCATTCCGCATCCCGCGAAAAGAGATCGGACGAAAACATATCGGACGTGCCTGCGCAGCCCGCCATCATGGGGGCGAACACAAGCAACGCCAGCATTCGTTTGCGGTGACGGTATTTGTCTCGCACGATCAACTAAATCCCAATCCCGTCCTAAACGGTTGTCCCACCATCACTTTGCGGCACGACCGTGGCTATTTGCAAGCGCGCCGGCCGAAACCGCAGATTATCATTAATTGCCGGATATCGCTATTCTCGCCGCTGCCACCGGCCCCGTTCGTCGGCCTGCCAGTAGGTGACCTCGAAACCCCGCGTCCTGCAATCGGTCCAGGCGCTTCGCGCTGCGGCGAGAGCCTCGCCGTCGTCGCCGTTGAACACCAGGACGACCCGATCATAGGCGTCCGAATCCGCCGGCAAGGGTGCGCTGTCGACCAGAAACCTGACATTGGCCCGATTCGGGTTGCCCTCCTCCACCGCCAGCACGATCGGCTGATCCTGGGCGTCGCCGGCGCGCCAGGTGGCGTGTGGCAGGAACGAATCGTCGCGATAGGTCCACAGATGCGCGTCGAGCGCGTCGGCGCGCTCTGGCGATGTCGCCTGAACGACCACCCGCCAGCCACGCTCCAGCGACTTCTCCAGCAGCGGCGGCAAGACGCTCTCGAGCGTCATGTCCTGCAGATGGTAGAACAGAACTTCCGTCATCCGGTTTTCAGCTATTTGTTTTGAAGCTATTCCTTTTAAGCTATTTCTTGGCTTCGTAATATTCCGCGACCAGCCGCTCCAGCAGCCGAACGCCGTAGCCCGACCCCCAGCTTTGATTGATCTCGGTTTTCGGCGCACCCATCGCCGTTCCCGCGATATCGAGATGGGCCCATGGCGTGCCGTCGACGAAGCGCTGCAGGAACTGCGCGGCGGTGATCGAACCGCCGTTGCGGGTGCCGGTGTTTTTCATGTCGGCGAACTGCGAATCGATCTGCTTGTCGTATTCCGGGCCAAGCGGCATGCGCCAGACCCGCTCTCCCGTCTCAAGCCCGACCTTGCTCAGGCGTTCGGCCAATTCGTCATTGTTGGAAAACATTCCCGCGTATTCGGTGCCCAGCGCGACCATGATCGCACCGGTGAGTGTGGCAAGATCGACCATGAATTTCGGCTTGAACTTCTTCGCCACGTGCCAGAGCACGTCGGCCAGCACCAGCCGGCCTTCGGCATCGGTGTTGATGATCTCAATGGTCTGGCCGGACATCGAGGTCACGATATCGCCGGGACGCTGCGCGTTGCCATCGGGCATGTTCTCGACCACGCCGATGGCGCCGACCGCATTGACCTTGGCCTTCCGCGCGGCCAGCGCCTGCATCAATCCGACCACACAGGCAGCGCCGCCCATGTCGCCTTTCATGTCCTCCATGCCGGAGGCGCCCTTGATGGAGATGCCGCCGGTATCGAAACAAACGCCCTTGCCGATAAAGGCAACCGGCGCATCGCCGCGCTTGCCGCCGTTCCAGCGCATGATCACGGTCCGGCCCGGCTGCGTGGAGCCTTGGGCGACGCCGAGCAGCGCGCCCATTCCGAGTTTCGTCATCGCCTTGACGTCGAGGATCTCGACATCGACGCCGAGTTTGCGCAATTGAGCGGCACGCCGCGCAAATTCCACCGGGAATAATACGTTGGGTGGCTCATTGACGAGGTCCCGCGCGGTGATGACGCCATCGACGATGTGCGAATCCGGCGCGAACGCTTTTCGCGTCGCGGCCACATCGTCGACCGCGAGCGAGATGTCGGCGCGCAATGCAGCCTCCTCGCCGTCCTTTTTCTTGGTTTTGTAGCGGTCGAATTTATAGGCGCGCAACCGCACGCCCGATGCGACCGCGGCGGCCTGATCGGGCTTCATGGCCCCATCCGGCAATTCGGCGATAATCGTCGCGGCATCGTTGCCGGCACGTAGTTTGCCGGCTGCCACGCCGCCAAATTTCAGAAAGTCGTTATCCTTGAGCGCAGCAAGCTTGCCGGCGCCGACCACGATCAGGCGCGAAACCTTCAGGCCCCCGGGCGCCAGAATATCCAGCGTGGACCCGCTCTTGCCCTTGAATTGGCTGGTCGCGGCGGCGCGTTTGACCAGATCGGCCGCCGACCCCAGCACTTTGCGGGTCGCTGCGCCGAGTTTCAACGAATCGTCGCAGAAAACCACCAGAATGCCGCGTGGGGCGGTGGAAAACGGGACGAAGCCGACCTTGACGGCGTCGGTCATAGGCAAATCCTCCAAAATCAGGGCTGTCGCAGGGGTCGGTGACCCATCGGGCGGTATTTCGAATGTTCTCTTCCCGGCTGCGATGCACATCCGTCAAGAGCGTGGTTCGGCGCACTATGGCCTGTCCGCCGCCGCGCTGCCAAGCGCCGCCGTGGCCGCTCGGCCACATAAGCCGAATTATTAACCATATCGTAAGGGCGCCATGGCGCAGCCATTTTGTTGACGGATCAAAGGGATGGTAGTGAGAGAGTAAGCCAGCTGGACGAATGGCGGCGCGACCAAAGGGGACCCCCGATTTTCGGGGTTTGGTCGCAGCTGCAGTGCCAGTTCGCAAGGTGGGATCGTGCGGTAGCGATGGGGTCGATCGACAAGTATATCTTTCGCACGACGCTTGCGTCGTTTGCGCTGGTTCTGGTCAGCCTGACAGGGGTGATCTGGATTACGCAGGCGTTGCGCGGCATCGACCTGATGACCAGCCAGGGGCAGACCATCCTGACCTTCCTCGGCGTCACCAGCCTGGTGATTCCGGCGCTGGTCCTGATCATCTCGCCGATCGCCCTGATGATCGCGATCTCGCATACCCTGAACAAGCTCGCGACCGATTCGGAGATCATCGTGATGAACGCCGCCGGCCTGTCGCCGTTCCGGCTGTTTCGTCCCTTCATCTATGCCACCTGCGTGGTGGCGATCATGGTTGCCTTTATTGCCTCCTACCTCGCCCCCGACGGCATGCGGCGCCTTAAACAATGGGATGCCGAAATCACCGCGGATGTGCTGACCAACATTCTGCAACCCGGCCGCTTCGCCCAGCTCGACCAGAATCTGACCATGCGCATCCGCGAGCGGCAACCGGGCGGTCTGCTGGTCGGCATCTTTATCGATGACCGCCGTGATCCCAAGGAACGCGTCAGCATCGTTGCCGACCATGGGACCGTCGTGAAAAGCGAAAGCGGCTCCTTTCTGATTCTCGAGGATGGAAATCTCGAACGCTTCGAGCTCGGCAAACGCGATCCGGCGCTGGTCGCGTTCGGCCGTTATGGATTCGACATGTCGAGATTCTCGAATCAGGGCCACGACGTCGCGTTGGGCATTCGCGAACGCTACATCTGGGAACTGCTGGCGCCCCCGGACAACGATCCGGTGTATCTGCAAATACCCGGACAATTTCGCGCCGAGCTACATGATCGCTTCATGGCGCCAGTCTATCCATTTGCATTTGCGGCGCTCACCTTTGCCTTTCTCGGCGCGCCGCGCACCACGCGTCAAAGCCGCAACTTTTCGATCGGCAGTTCCATCCTCGCGGTGTTCGGGCTGCGCATGGCAGGATTCGCCTGTTCCGTGATGGCGGTAAAATCACCGCTCGCTCCGGCCATTCAATATCTGATGCTGGCCGCGGCCATCGGCGTCAGCCTCTGGATCATCATCGGAGGCGTCGTGGTGGAGCCGCCGGCTGGGCTGATAGAGGCGATCAACAAATCGAACGCGCGTCTGCTGCGGCTTTTTGGGCGGCCGGCCACAGCATGAGCATGATGACCAACACGCTTGGGCGTTATTTTGCCGGCCGCTTTGTGGTTTCGGCACTCGGCGTGTTTGCCAGCATCTTCGTGCTTCTGGTGCTGGTCGATTACATCGAAATGGTCAGGAAAACGTCGGGGCTGGTTGATGCTTCCGCGATCGCGGTCGCGGAAACGTCGCTGTTCCGGGTCCCGCAACTGCTCGAGAAGATGATGCCGTTTTGCATCCTGATCGGGGCGATGACCTGCTATCTGGCGCTGTCGCGGCGACTGGAACTGGTGGTCGCGCGCGCCGCGGGCGTTTCCGCGTGGCAGTTCATCGCGCCGGCATTGGCAAGCGCGATCGCGCTCGGGACTCTGGCAACGACGGCCTACAATCCGATGTCCGCGAATCTGCGCGAAATCTCAAAACGGATGGAGGCGGAGCTGTTCGGTTCCGCGCCCGGCGGCGGCGTCCAGGATGCGTCCGGATTCTGGATCAATCAGATAAACAGCGACGGCCAGGCCATCATCAACGCGGCCCGCAGCGAGCAGCAGGGCGTGCGATTGACCGGGCTGACGGTGTTCCGGTTCGATAATGACTATCAGTTCAAGGAACGAATCGAAGCGCAGGAGGCCGCGCTCGAGGAAGGGCACTGGCTGTTCAAAACCGTGCGGCGGTACTCGCTCGAGGGACCGCCGGTCGACGAGGACAGCTTCTCCCTCGCCACCAGCCTGACGCCGGCCCAGGTTCGCAACAGTTTCTCCACCCCGGAAACTGTGTCTTTTTGGCAACTACCTGGCTACATCCGCTCGTCTGAAAGTTCGGGATTCGCCACGGCCGGGTACCGGTTGCAATATCATAAGCTTCTGGCACAGCCGTTTCTGCTGGCAGCAATGGTCATGCTGGCAGCGGCCGTCAGCCTGAGGTTCTTCCGTTTCGGCGGCGTGCAAAAGATGGTTTTGAGTGGCGTGGGAGCTGGCTTTCTGCTCTACGTTCTGTCGAAAGTAACTGAGGATTTGAGCAAGGCTGAGTTGATGCATCCGATCGCTTCGGCGTGGCTGCCCGTGTGCGTGGGCGGCCTCACCGGCTTTTTGGCCTTGTTGTACCAGGAGGACGGGTAGTGGCCGTTGTCGCCGCCCTCCAAGGAAGGTCGCCAGCGTTCCGGCGGCGCATTGATGCGCGCCGCCACGGACCCCGTTTGGCTGCCGTTATCGCACCCGTTTTTGTGCTGGTTTTGGGATTCATAGCCGCCGGCGTGCTCGGTATTGCGGCGATGACGCCGGCCTCGGCGCAGGGCTTCACCTACAATCCGAACCCTCCCCGGCCGAAACCGCCCAAAACTGCCAACGACGGACAGATGCTGGTCCAGGCGGTCGAGGTGGACTACGATTACAACAATTCGCGGGTGTCGGCGGTCGGCAACGTGCAGATGTTCTACAACGGCACCAGCGTCGAGGCCGACAAGGTCATCTACGATCAGAAGACCAAGCGGCTTCATGCCGAAGGCAATATCCGCATGACCGATGCGGACGGCAAGATCACCTACGCCAACATTATGGATTTGAGCGACGACTACCGCGACGGGTTCGTCGATTCGCTGCGGGTCGATACCGCCGATTCGACCCGGATGGCCGCGACGCGCGCCGACCGCTCCAGCGGCAACTACACCGTGTTCGAAAATGGTGTCTACACGGCTTGCGCACCCTGCAAGGATGATCCGAAGAAGCCGCCGCTGTGGCAGATCAAGGGTATGCGCATCATTCACGACCAGATCGACAAGATGCTGTACTTCGAAAACGCACAGCTGGAATTCTTCGGCGTTCCGATGGCGTATCTGCCGTATTTTTCGACGCCCGACCCGACCGTGAAACGTAAATCGGGATTCCTGATGCCGGGCGTGACCACGAATACGACCTACGGATATGCCATTGAGGTCCCGTACTATTGGGCGATCGCTCCCGACTATGATGCGACCATCAACCCACGCTTCACCACCCAGCAGGGCGTGCTGATGCAGGCCGAGTTCCGCCAGCGCCTGTTGGATGGATCCTATCAGATCCGCGCCTACGGCATCGACCAGATGGATCCAGGTGCTTTCGCCGGTCAGTCCGGAGATCGTCAATTCCGCGGCGGCGTTGAGAGCAAGGGCGAGTTCGCACTGAACGACAAGTGGGTTTGGGGCTGGGAAGGCGTCGTGCTGACCGACTATATGATGCTGTCGGATTACAGGCTGGGCCAGTACAAGGATCCGCTGCAGTCATTCCTGACGCTGCCGACGGAAGCCGTTTCCCAGCTCTATTTGACAGGAGTAGGCAACCGCAGCTTCTTCGACGCGCGCGCGATCTATTATCTCAGTCTTTCGGGTAATCAGTCGCAGGTCCCCATCGTAGCCCCGGTGATCGACTATTCGAACGTGATCAACCATTCGGTGCTGGGCGGCGAGTTCAGCTACAAAACGAACTTCACCAACCTGAACCGCGAAACCGCGGTTTTCGATCCGGTCACCACCGCGGCCCAGGCCGCCGGTACCTGCCTGACAACAAATTCGGCCGATACGGCCAAGAGTATCGTACCTGCGAACTGCCTGCTTCGCGGCATGCCCGGCACCTATACGCGATTGACGGGTGAAGCGGACTGGCGTCGGTCGTTCACCGATTCCGCGGGTGAAATCTGGACGCCGTTTGCAAGCATCCGCGCGGATGCGATCAACGCCGACATCTCGAACCAGCCCGGCGTCTCGAACTATCTGCCGGTCGGCGACACCCAGGCCCTGCGCGTGATGCCCACGGTCGGCCTCGAATATCGCTACCCCTTCATCAACGTTCAGCCGTGGGGCACCACGACGATCGAGCCGATCGCACAGGTCATCATTCGTCCCAACGAATCCTATGCGGGCAAATTGCCCAACGAGGACTCGCAGAGCATGACCTTCGACACCAGCAATCTGTTCAGCGTCGACAAATTCTCAGGCTACGACCGCGTCGAAGGCGGCGGCCGCGCCAATGTCGGCGCGCAGGCAACAACGCAATTCGACCGTGGCGGCTCCGTCACCGCGATGTTTGGACAATCCTATCAGCTGTTCGGCATGAATTCGTTCGCGGTGGCGGATGTGACCAATACCGGAGTCGATTCAGGTTTACAGACCCCCAAATCCGATTATGTCGCCAGCCTCGCCTATTCACCCAACAGGACTTATACCTTCAGCACACGCGCGCGAATCGATCAGGCGACCGGGGAAGTCCAGCGCTTCGAGGCTGAGGGGCGCGCTTCCTTCGACCGCTGGTCGGTCAGTGTGATGTACGGCGACTATGCGGCTCAGCCGGATCTGGGATATCTGGTGCGCCGCGAAGGCATTCTTGTCAGCGGATCGGTCAAGGTCGCCAGCAACTGGGTGGCGCAAGGATCTGCGCGATGGGACCTTGTCGCGAACCAGATCAATCAATACGTCGTGGGCGCGGGGTATGTGGATGATTGCTTCGTGCTGGCGGCCAATTATGTCACGTCCTATTCCTACGCCACGACCACATCGCCGCCCATACTTGGCCACGCTTTCATGCTGCAGCTCGGCTTGCGGACTCTAGCCCAAACGTCCACGCAGTAGAATCGGCGCCGGGCTTGCGCCCCGAAGGACCAATTCCGGGTCCGGCCGCACTTAGGATCGGTTAACAGCGGTTAATATGATGATGACGACCACATTCATTGACCGGCTTTCGGCTGTCATCCTGGGTTGCACGGCCCTGATCTTGATGGGGTGCGGATCGCCGTTGCACGCGCAAACCGTCGCCGTCATGGTCAACGGCGAACCCATCACCAATTTCGACATTGAGCAGCGCGGCAAGCTGATCACCCTCAGCACTCACAAGCCCACGGACCGCCAGCAGGTGATCGACG
>NZ_JBEKCZ010000105.1:0-17936 GCF_050014615.1 Bradyrhizobium sp.
GTCTCGGCACGGCCGGCCGCGGCGCGCGCGATCGCGCTGAAGGACAAGTTCGCCTTCAAGACCGACATGGACGAAGAAGCCAAACACATCATGTTCGGCCATCTCAAGACCAAGGCGGCGTAATCGGGCTCAAGCCACGACGACGGAACGGCGCCCATCGCGGGCGCCGTTTTTGTTTCATGGGCCAGCATGCCTCAACCCGCGGCACGCCCCAGCGATTCTGGAAACCACCCCAGCGCTTTTTCGGTCAATACCGAGTCGCAATATTCCCTGACCTCCTCGATCTTGCCGTTCGCCAGCCGGAACACCAGACAATAATCATTGTCGTAACGGACCCCGGTTTTGGTGAGGTTATTGCCTTTCGCCTCGACCACGACATGGTCGCCGTCGGCGATGAAACGATGCGCGATGGTCCGTGCCCGGTCGACCAGCAGCGAACGGACGTGACCGTGCAGGTCGTTCAGAATCGAGTCCTTGCCGGTGAAGGTGCGCGACCACGAATATTGCCCGGTCACTACCCATTTCACGTCGTCGGCCAGGCTGGCGATGAACAGCGCGCGGTCGCGGATCGCGGGATCGGGGTTTGCCGCGGCGGCAAAGATCTCTTCCATTAATTTCCTGTTGGCTTCGGCGCTCATGGCGGCTTCTCCTGCTTCGATACAGCCATCATCGCCCGCCGCGCATCATTCTTCCAATCGATAGTCTATATGATATATATTCACCTAATGAATTTGGCCGGGCTCGATCTCAATTTGCTGGTGGCGCTGGATGCGCTGTTGCTGGAAGCCAATGTCAGCCGCGCCGCGATGCGGGTCGGGCTGTCGCAGCCGGCCGCGAGCCATGCGCTGGCGCGGCTGCGCGACAGCCTCGGCGATCCGCTGCTGGTTCGGGTCGGCGCCAGGATGGAACTGACGCCCCGCGCCCAAGCGCTGCGCGGACCGCTGGCGCAGGTGCTCGATCAGGTGCGCGGGCTTTTCATTCCCGACGATTTCGAAGCCGCCAGCAGCGAACGGCGCTTTCGCCTGATGATGCCTGATTTGGCGGTAGAGCTTCTGGTGCCGCCGCTGATGGAAAAAGTGACGCGGCTGGCGCCCAACATCCGGCTCGACATCGTGCCCTGGCGCAGCTCCGCGATCTTCACTGCGGAGTTCGCGCGCACGATCGACCTCGTGATCTCGATCGGCAACGCCTTCAGGGGATTTCACCGCCAGTTGCTCTATACCGATCGCGATGCGCTCGCGGTGCGGCGCGGTCATCCCGCAGGGACGAGGCTTGCGCGGCGCGAGGTGTTTCTGCAAGCGCGGCATGTCGCGGTCATCATCCGCGGCCAGAACATCGACCTGATCGACGACTGGCTGCGCAGCAAAGACATCGAGCGGCGCATTGCGCTGGTGGTGCCCGGTTATATCGAGGCGCTGCATATCGTGGCGCGCACCGATCTGGTCGCCTTCGTCCCCAGCCGGCTGATTGCTGCCCTGGCGCAACCCCTGTCGCTGAAGACGGTCACGCCACCGCTCGACCCCGGCATCGACGAACAATTCATGTTCACTCCGACCCGGGCCCAGTTCGACCCCGGCTCAATCTGGTTGCGAAAGCTGATGCTGGAAACCGGGCATGGGCTCGATCGATCGAAGCGGCGCCCGGGTTAAGCGTTTTGGGCCCTTCGCAGTTGCCCCCTTGCCGCCTGTCGTGTCATGACGCCATCCGTAACAGGAGCGTGATATGACTGTCCTTATCGCGGGCGGCGGCATCGGCGGGCTGACGCTGGCACTCAGCCTGCACCAGATTGGCGTGCCCGCCAAAATCTTCGAAAGCGTCGCGAAGCTGAAGCCGCTCGGCGTCGGCATCAACGTGCTGCCGCATGCGGTGCGCGAGTTGATCGAACTCGGCCTGCTCGACCGGCTCGATGCCGCCGGCGTGCGCACCAGCGAACTGGCGTATTTTTCCAAACACGGCAAGCCGATCTGGTGCGAACCGCGCGGGATCGAGGCCGGGTATAAATGGCCGCAGTTCTCGATCCACCGCGGCACGCTGCAGCAGATCCTGCTCGATGCCGTGACCGAACGGCTGGGCCGCGAAAATATTCTCACCAGCCATCATCTCAACGACTGGACCGAGACCTCGGACGGCATCCGCGCTGATTTCATCGACAGAGCGACCGGCCAATCCGTGGGCCACCATGACGGTGCGCTCTTGATCGCAGCCGATGGCATTCACTCCGCGATCCGCGAAAAACTCTATCCGCAGGAAGGGCCGCCGCTCTGGAACGGGCGCATCCTGTGGCGCGGCATCACCGCGTCGGATGCGTTTCTGTCGGGCCGCACCATGATCATGGCCGGCCACGAGATCCTGAAATTCGTCTGCTACCCGATTTCAAAGCAGGCCGACGCCAACGGCAAATTCCTGATCAATTGGGTCGCCGAGCGGCATATGCCGCCAACCTATCAGTGGCGCCGCGAGGATTACAACCGCGCCGCCAACCTCGAGGAATTCCTGCCATGGTTCAGGGATTGGCGCTTCGACTGGCTTGACGTGCCCGGCCTGATCCGCAATTGCCCGCACGCCTATGAATATCCGCTGGTCGATCGCGATCCGATTGCGCAATGGACGTTCGGGCGGACCACCCTGATGGGCGACGCCGCCCATCCGATGTACCCGATCGGCTCCAATGGCGCGTCACAGGCGATCCTCGACGCCCGGGTTCTGACCCGCGAGATTCTCGCGCATGGTCCGACCAGCGCGGCGCTCTTGGCCTATGAGGCCGAGCGCCGGCCCGCGACGTCCGACCTCGTGATGCTCAACCGGCGCAACGGCCCGGAGCAGGTGATGCAAATGGTCGAGGAGCGCGCGCCCGACGGTTACAAGGTCGTCACCGACGTGCTGTCGGTCAAGGAACTGCACGACATCGCCGCCAACTACAAGCGCGTCGCCGGCTTTCAGGTCGAAGGCCTCAACGCCCGGCCGCCGATCGTGGCGATGCCTGCACCGGGCCAGCGCACGAGCACGGGGTAGCACTCTTATTCGCCGAGCCCGCTATTCACCAAGCCCGTGCGCGATCACCTTGCGCATGACATTCGGCAGCGCTTCATCTGCGAGTGTCGCAATCGGCACCCAGCGCATTCCCCGCGGCGCGCCCGTGCGCGTGGCTACTTTTGCGGTATAGACCACAAGCTGCAGCGGAAAATGCGTGAACACGTGGCTGACGATGCCGGTCTTGCGGTGCCAGCGCGCGATACCCTTCAGGTCAGGCGCCTGCGCCAAGGCGGCCTTGTCGTCCTGCGCGGCGAGCCAGCTTGAAGTGGGCACCTCGGTCATGCCGCCGAGCAGACCTTTTTCCGGACGGGTGCGGACCAAGAGCTCGCCGCCACGCGTCACCACGAACGCAGCACCACGGCGCAGCTCGCCCGGTTTCTTCGGCGCCTTGCGCGGAAAGGCTTCCTGATCGCCGCGGATGCGTGCTGCGCAGCCGTCATTCAGCGGGCAGAGCGCGCAGGCCGGCTTCTTCGGGGTGCAGATCGAGGACCCCAGATCCATCAAGGCTTGAGCACTGTCGCCAGCGCGTGACTCTTCGTCCGGGCCGAGCAACGTCGCCGCCAATTGCTGGATCAGCGGCTTGGCCTGCGGCAGCGCTTCCTCGACCGCGAACAGCCGCGACACCACGCGCTCGATATTGCCGTCGACCGGCATGGTGCGGCGGCCGAAGGCGATCGCGGCGATGGCGGCCGCGGTGTAGGGCCCGATCCCCGGCAGCGTGCGCAGGCCCTCCTCGGTGTCCGGAAACACCCCGCCATGATCGCGCAACACCGCCACCGCGCAGGCATGAAGGTTGCGCGCGCGCGAATAGTAACCGAGCCCGGCCCACATCCGCAGCACGTCATCGAGTGAGGCGCGGCCGAGCGCGCCGACGTCCGGCCAGCGCGCCAGGAATTTTTCGAAATAGGGTCCGACCGTCTTGACGCCGGTCTGCTGCAGCATGATTTCCGACAGCCAGACGCAATAGGGATCGGCGCGTTCGCCGGCCAGCGGCCGCCACGGCAGCCTCCGGCGATGGCGGTCGTACCAGTCGAGCAGCAGCGCGGGACGGGCGGCACTAGCTTCTTCGTGCTCGAAGGAAGAGGCTTTCTTTCGCTTGCTGGCCGCGCCTGATAGACTCATGCCGTCATATAACGTCATTCCGGGATGGACCGAAGGTCCAGACCCGGAATCTCGCGAGGATAACTTCTGGATTCCGGGTTCGCGCGTGTCACGCGCGCCCCGGAATGACTGAAGCACAAAGAAACACAAAGCCACCCATGTCCAAACCCGGCCCGATCAGCGCCAAACCGCTTTCCGTCCTGCTCAGCGACGTCTTTTCCGATGCCTATGCCCGGCAGGGATTTGCGGCGCGCGAGCTGGTGACGCGCTGGGCGGAAATCGCCGGCCCCGAAATCGCCGCCCATGCCGAACCCCTGAAGATCCAGTGGCCGCGGCCGGTGGAGGGGCAGAATCAGGAACCGGCCACGCTGGTGCTGCGGGTCGACGGCCCGATGGCGCTGGAAATCCAGCACGGATCCGACGTCATCCTGCAACGCGTCAACCGCTTTTTCGGGTGGAACGCGGTCGGACGCCTGGCGCTGCGCCAGGCGCCGCTGGCGCGCCGGAAGGCGCCGAAAGCCTCCCTTGCGCCGGACGCCGCGGCGGTGGCGGAAGTCGCAAAATCCCTGTCCGCCGTCGAGGACGAGGATCTGCGGGCCGCGCTGGCGCGGCTCGGCGCCTTGATCAAGCGAAATTGAGCCGGCCATCAGGTCCAGCGCTCGTGGCCTGCCATTGCCACAATTGTGGTTTCAAGCTAGCCAACAGCCTTCGAACCGTACCCTTGAACCGTACCCTTGGGGTTCTTTTTCGGCGTGAACGCGCCAATCCGGGAGCAGACCTTGATCATCACCCGCCGCGCCTTCACCGCCGCTTTGTCGTTGACCGGGCTCAGCCTGCTCGCCGGGTTCTCGCCGCTGCGTCTGATCACTGAGGCGATGGCGCAGGGCGCCGCCGATGTCGCCAAGCCGGTATCGCTGCCGGACATGGCGCTCGGCCCCGCCAATGCGCCGGTGACGATCACCGAATTCGCCTCGATGACCTGCCCGCATTGTGCGGCCTTCAACGCGGACGTATTCCCGAAGATCAAGTCGGCCTATATCGACACCGGCAAGATTCGTTACGTGTTCCGCGAATTCCCTCTCGATATCAAGGCCGCGGCGGGCTCGATGCTGTCGCGCTGCATCGCCAAGGACGATTCCGGAAAATACTTCGCGGTCACCGACCTGCTGTTCAAGCAGCAGAGCGACTGGGTGATGAAGAACACCACCGAAACCCTGACCCGGATCGGCAAGCAGGCCGGCCTCACCCAGCAGGCCGTCGATGATTGCCTCAAGGACCAGGCCCTGCTCGACAAGATCGTCGCCGACCAGAAGTTCGCCAACGAGGTGCTGAAGGTCAACTCGACGCCGACCTTCTTCATCAATGGCGAGATGATCAAGGGCGAGACCTCGTTCGAGGAATTCGACAAGCGGATCAAGTCGCTGCTCAAGAGCTGACCGGCCGCACTTCACGGACACGCGGCGATTTGGTCATCTATTGGACACTTATTTTCCGGGGACGCCGGTGATTGTGGTTCTGCAGTGTTCGCTGCCACAACAGTTGGGGATAACCTCAACAAAACCCTCTATAAAAGCCTCGAAACAAAAGCCTTGGGAAAAGCCCCGGGCGCCGGTTGCCCTCCGGCCCCGGCCTCGCCATTGTCGCTCCCATGAGAGCCGCAAAGAGCGACTCGCCCACACACCGACATTGCCTTCTATGGTATTGTCCCGGCAGGGAGATTCGTGTCCTGCCAACAGAGCATCGTGTCCATGAAACTCACGCGCCTTCGTCTTCACGGTTTCAAATCGTTCGTTGAACCCACTGACTTCGTGATCGAACCCGGTCTCACCGGCGTGGTCGGGCCGAACGGCTGCGGCAAATCCAATCTGGTCGAGGCGCTGCGCTGGGCGATGGGCGAAACCTCACACAAATCGCTGCGCGCTGCCGACATGGACGCGGTGATCTTTGCCGGTTCCGGCAACCGTCCCTCGCGCAACCACGCCGAAGTGGTGATGACGATCGACAATTCCGATCGCTCCGCGCCGGCGGCGGTGAACGACCGCGAGATGCTGGAAATCTCGCGCCGCATCGAGCGCGAGGCGGGTTCGGTCTATCGCATCAACGGCCGCGACGTTCGAGCCCGGGATGTGCAGATCCTGTTCGCCGACGCCGCCACCGGCGCGCGCTCACCGGCCCTGGTGCACCAGGGCAAGATCGGCGAGATCATTCAGGCCAAACCCGAGCAGCGCCGCCGGGTGCTGGAGGACGCCGCCGGCGTCGCCGGGCTTCACGCCCGCCGTCACGAGGCCGAGTTGCGCCTCAAGGCCGCCGAAACCAATCTCACCCGGGTCGAGGACGTGATCGGCCAATTGGCCGGACAGATCGACGGCCTGAAGAAGCAGGCGCGGCAGGCGATCCGCTACCGCGAAGTCGCCGCCAAAGTGCGCAAGGCCGAGGCGATGCTGTTCCATTTGCGCTGGCTCGGCGCCAATGCCGATGTCGCAGATGCCGCCCAGGTCCATGACCTCAGCGTTCGCGAGATGGCGGAGCGCACCCGCGAACAGGCCGAGGCCGCCCGGATCCAGGCGATCCGCGCCTCCGAACTGCCGGCCTTGCGCGAGGCGGAAGCCCGCGCCGCAGCCGGACTTCAACGCCTCACCAATGCGCGCGAAACGCTCGACCGCGAGGAAGAGCGCGCCAAGGAGCGCGTCGCGGAGCTCGATCGCCGGCTGACGCAATTTTCGGCCGACGTCGCCCGCGAACAACAACAGAGCGCCGACGCCGAAGTCGCGCTGCAGCGGCTCGATACCGAAGACGCGGAATTGAAGGAAGAGATCAAGTCGCGCGTCGATAAACGCAGCGGCGTCGATGAGCGCGTGTCCGAGGCTGAAACCACGCTGGCGGCGGCGGAGCGGCTGTTCTCCGAACTGACCACGGTGCTCGCCGACCTCACCGCCAAGCGCAACCAGCTCGAGGGCAGCGTGCGCGGCCACCGCGACCGGCTGGCGCGGCTCGACCAGGACATCGCCAATGTCCAGAGCGAGGAGCAGAAGCTGGCGCAGGAAACCAGCGGTCACGGCGACCTCGCCACGCTGGCCGGTGTCATGGAAACCGCGCAGCAGTCTCTGGCGCAATCCGAAGCCGCCTCGCAGGCGTGCGAAGCCGGCCATGTCGCCGCCCGCTCCCGGCTGGAGGCCGCCCGCGCGCCGCTGAACGAGGCCGACAAGCGCGTGCAACGGCTGGAGACCGAAGCGCGCACGATCTCCAAACTCGTCAATGGCGAGACCAAGAATCTGTGGCCGCCGATCATCGACGGCGTCACCGTGTCCAAGGGATATGAGAAGGCGATCGGCGCCGCGCTGGGCGACGATCTCGATGCCCCGGTCGATCCCTCGGCCCCGATGCGCTGGACCAATATCGGCGTGACCGAGGGCGATCCTGCTCTGCCCGAAGGCGTCGAAGCCCTCGCGTCGCGCGTCGAAGCGCCCCCAGAACTGGCGCGGCGGCTCGCGCAGATCGGCGTCGTCGCCCGCGATCGTGGCGCGACGCTGGTGTCGCAGCTCAAGACCGGCCAGCGGCTGGTGTCGCTGGAAGGCGACGTCTGGCGCTGGGACGGCTTCGTCGCGGCCGCGCACGCGCCAACCGGAGCGGCAAGGCGTCTGGCCGAGCGCGCGCGGCTGGTCGATATCGAAACCGAACTGGAGCAGGCCCGCTTCGAGGCCACCGCCCGGCGTCAGGCGCTGGAAGCCGCCGAAGCCGAACTGAAAGCGGCGTCCGCCGCGGAAACCTCCGCCCGCGACGCGTGGCGGGCCGCCCAGCGCGAGGCCGATGCCGCGCGCGAACGTCATGCCAGCACCGAACGCGAGATCAATCGTCACGCCGCGCGCAAATCGGCGCTGACCGAAGCCCATAGCCGCCTGGCCGCCGACCGCAGCGAAGCCGAAGGCGCGCATGAGAGCGCGACCGCGGCACTGGCCGAATTGCCGCCGGGCCTTGAGACCGAAACCAGGCTCGCGGCGGTTCGCAGCGATATCGACGGCCATCGCCGGCTGGCCGCCCAGGTGCGGGCCGAAGCCCAGGCGCTGGCGCGCGAGGCCGAACTGGCGGATCGAAGACTGCAGGCGATCACCGCCGAGCGCAACGAATGGCAGCAGCGCCGGCAGAGCGCGGCGTCCCAGATATCGACCATCGAAGCCCGCGTCACCGAAGTCAAAGCCGAGCGCGCCGAACTCGACAATGCGCCGGCGCTGTTCGCACAAAAGCGCCGCGCGCTGATCAGTGAAATCGAATCCGCCGAGACCGCCCGCCGGGTCGCCGCCGACGCGCTGGCCACCGCCGAGAACATGATGGCGGAGACCGATCGCGCCGCCAAGATCTCGCTCGAGGCGCTCTCGGGCGCACGCGAGGCCTGCGCCCGCGCCGAAGAGCGGATGGACGGCGCCAGGCGCCGTTTGATCGATATTGAACGCGAAATCCATGACATGCTCGAAGTCGAGCCGCAGGGCGTGGCCGGTCTCGCCGAGATCGAGCCGGGCGCGGAGCTGCCGCCGCTGGCCGAGATCGAGGAAAATCTCGAAAAGCTGCGGCGCGACCGCGAACGGCTGGGCGCGGTCAATTTGCGCGCCGAAGAGGAACTGCGCGAGGTCGAAACCCAGCACACCTCATTGACCACCGAACGCGACGATCTGGTGGAAGCCATCAAGCGATTGCGCCAGGGTATCCAGAGCCTCAACCGCGAGGCGCGCGAGCGGCTGTTGACCTCGTTCGAAATCGTCAACGGCCATTTCAAGCGGCTGTTCGTCGAACTGTTCGGCGGCGGCGAGGCCGCGCTGCACCTGATCGAGAGCGACGATCCGCTGGAGGCCGGCCTTGAAATCATCGCCAAGCCGCCCGGCAAGAAGCCGCAGACGCTGTCGCTGTTATCAGGCGGCGAGCAGGCGCTGACCGCTTTGGCGCTGATCTTCGCGGTGTTCCTCACCAACCCGTCGCCGATCTGCGTGCTGGACGAAGTCGACGCGCCGCTCGACGATCACAACGTGGAGCGGTTCTGCAACCTGCTGCACGAGATGACGTCCACCACCGAAACCCGCTTCATCATCATCACGCACAATCCGATCACGATGGCGCGGATGAACCGGCTGTTCGGCGTCACCATGGCCGAACGCGGCGTGTCGCAACTGGTCTCGGTCGATCTCGAAGACGCGGTCAAGATTCTCGATCAGCACGTGGCGTGACCTTCTCTTACCCTCCCCTGAAGGGGGAGGGTCGACGCGACTGCAAGGAGCGGCGGGGTGGGGTGATAGTCTCACGTTTCGCATGGTGCCAGGTTGAGAGCTCACCCCACCCCGCCTGCTCACGCAGGCGACCCTCCCCCTCCAGGGGAGGGTGAAGAAAAGATGACCGCTCCCGACCTTCCCGCCGAACTCAAAGCCGCGCTCGACGCGAAACTGCACGGCCTCTCGCGCAACGACGCGGCCGAACGCGCTTCGCTGATCTCAAAAACCTACCGCGACGGCGGCAATTCCGGCGCGATCAAAACCGAGACCGACGCGCTGGCCTACGCGCTGGCGCGAATGCCCGCGACCTATGCCGCGGTGACCGCAAGCCTGAACGCGCTGCGCGAAATCACGCCGCATTTCGCACCCACCAGCCTGCTCGATATCGGCGCCGGACCGGGCACAGCGAGCTGGGCCGCGGCCGAGGCCTTTGCGTCGCTGAAAGAGTTCACGCTGCTGGATGCCAACGCCGCTTTGCGCGCGCTGGCGCTGGATCTTGGCCGCGACAGCACGCGGCTGCGCGAGTTGATCTATCAACGCGGTGAAGCCCGCGCCCTGCTGGCGGCGGCCGAGCCGGCCGACCTGGTGATCGCGAGCTACGTGATCGCCGAACTCAGCGACGCGGAACGCAGCGCGCTCGCCGAGCTGATCTGGGCCAAAACCCGCGATACGCTCCTGATCGTCGAACCCGGCACGCCCGCGGGCTACGCGCGGATCATCGCGTTGCGTACACAGTTGATCGCGTCAGGTGCGCATGTCGCGGCGCCCTGCCCGCACGACGGAAAATGTCCGCTGACGCCTCCCGACTGGTGTCACTTCACCCAGCGCCTGCCCCGCTTGCGCGCGCATAAACACATCAAGGGTGCGGAGCTTCCTTTTGAAGATGAGAAGTTCAGCTATGTCGCGCTGACACGCGCCCCCGTGACGCAGCATCCCGCCCGCGTGCTGGCGCAGCCTGCCGTCAGCAAGGTCGAAGTATCAGCGAAACTCTGCACAGCGGAGGGTCTCGCTTTGGCCAGGATACCCAGCCGCACCAAACCGGATTACGCCCGCGCCCGGCGCTGGCGCTGGGGCGACGCGGTCGAGCAAGCGGACATTGAGCGGTAGACTTTCGATGTCCGGTCTGTGCTGCCGGCCAGGAGGCAGACATTAGGGTTCCTGCGAATGGCGGACAGGGATGC
This sequence comes from Bradyrhizobium sp., assembly GCF_050014615.1. Taxonomy (GTDB): domain Bacteria; phylum Pseudomonadota; class Alphaproteobacteria; order Rhizobiales; family Xanthobacteraceae; genus Bradyrhizobium. Next base: position 10,571 of record NZ_JBEKCZ010000105.1, read on the forward strand.
CGCCTGCGCGGCTTCCTTATCGCCCCATTGCCCGAAGAACCCTTAACTTGCCGAACACCTGCACCGGCTGAAAATTTGAACGAAGGAAATCGTCGAGCAGCGTGACGCCGCTGCTCACCGCACTTTCGTTCGGTTCATTGAAGTCTTCCCACTCGGACTCGAGCACGACGTAAGGCGGCTTGGCGGCTTGTAAATCGCCAATCATCGCAGTCTGGATTTCCTTGTTTGACTGCAGGCCGGAATCAAAGTGATGCCACTTTGTGGCCGGTATCCACCCGCCGACGAAATAAAAAAGCAGATCGTTTCCCAGGATGCGATCATGACGGCTCAATCCAACGAATATCACATCGTTCGGCCGGGTATGAGCTTCAACATACCGAATGGCATCCGCGCGCGCCTGATCGATTTCGAAACAGGCCACGCGTTGCAGACCCGGCACCGGCCGGCACGAGGCGATGTCTGCCGGCGTGTCCGCGGTAGCGGCGCTCCACGTGCTGCGTTGCGTAATCCAGATGGCATTTTGAACCATCGCATACCCGTCTTGTGCGGTCGCGACGAAGGTTGGCAAGAGGACGATGAACAGCCCAGCCCAGGCGGCGGCTATGGCCGGCAGGCGATCCGGCGACCTGCGTTTTGCCTGAAGCAACATAGCCGAGAGCATCAGCGCCGGCACGATCGACAGAGCCAATTGGATCAGGGCGGGGCGAACAAGCCCCTTTAGATAGAATAGCGCCGATAACAAGCCAAGCAGGAGCATGATCCAATGGCGGGCGGCGTTGGCTTCGGGACTCCCTGGGGATCGCCGAGAAAACAGGACGGTGGAAAGCGCGGCCAACCAGACGAAGAACGGCAGATATACCCCGATCTGCGTCGGCACTGCGCGCAACGTTTCGAGGTCGGGAAACGGCATCGCCCTCATGCGTCTGTAGGCTTGTGCCGGGAAATAGATAACTTCAAACAGGAAGTCCTGGAGTATGCCGTTGGATACATATGCTGCCGCCACCGGGATACAGACGATCCCCAGTCCAAGGTAAATCGGCAGCAGCACACGAAGCAAACCGGCTACGCGCACGCCAAGTGGGAGCGGCCGCGAAAGCACATAGCCGGCGGTGACCAGCGTCACTGCTGCAAAGGTATAAAACCCGACATCATAGCGAAACAGAACGGTGACGCCGATACAGAGCCCGCTGCTGAAGAGCAGCGGCGGCGATCGGCGATCCTCGAAGACCGGCAGCAGGCACAGCGCACCGAGCAACGCGAAAAGCAGAGCAGGAAATACCGTATATGCGTAATATCCGAGGAAAGACAACCAGATCAGAACGAGCCCGGCGGCGAACAAGCCTTCACGCCGCGCCCCCCCGCGCTGCACGATCAGGAAAGCCGTCGTAACGATCATCGCGCGGACGATCGTGTCCCACACGCGATCCACCAGGATCGAAGCGCCGAACACTTTGAAAAGGCCGGCTAAAATATAGAACTGCGCGGGGCCGTAAATTTCATAAAAGTCCCGATGTAAAACCTCGCCTTGAGCCACACGCATGGCACTGACAAGGATTTGACCTTCGTCATATACGTTGATCTTACGGCTCATGGTGGCAGCGAGGAGAACAAAGGAGCCCGAAAATATGAGCGCGGGGATCTTCGCAGCCGCGTCATTCGACAAGAACTTCATCATCCGGCTCGCTGACTTACATCGAAGGCCGCAGTCCGGTATTTGGCCGCAGACATTTGGCAGCAGATACTTGGCAGATCGTCACTGTCAGGCGCGGCGACGTGCTGCAAACAAATCCATGAACAGAGCCGTATTTACCCTGGCCTCGATGCACCGAAGCAGATCGCCGGTTCGCTGCTCAGGGTTGAGAACCTAGATCGATTCTCGCCCGCGCGAAAGAGGCCGCTTTGTTGGCTTGTTCGCGCGGTTTCTCGTCGGGAAAAGAAGCTGGAAGGAAGCATACACGGGAATGTAAGAGTTATCGAAGCGAAACTCGTAGAACGGTTGACCTTGGTCACTCTTCAGACGGCCCATCATGGATCGACCTCGCCGCGATTCGCGTCAACACAACGGAATCACGCTTCGTGGCCTCTCTCAACCGACTTTTACAACAAAATCTGCCATAACCGGAAGTCAACCAACCTGTTCGGTTGACCCGTGTTTGTTGTCTCACCAATGAGATCGCCGACGGGACCGGGTCCGCTGTTATGACGCTAGGTGTCGAGTGGCGCCCATCAGCCAGAGCTGTGCTGCGAGACGGCGGATGAAGCCCGACCGCGTCTTGCTGTCACCCTGTAATGTTGAAGTCTCGTCCTCGACAAGAGCGGCCATATCGTGAGCAACACCGGGCAAACGCCGGATGCCTTCGGGAATACACCGTAGCCCGAACCAACCGCGGACCATGGCCGTTGTGAGCCAATGCCGCGCGAAAAGATCACCAGCAGCCTGACCATGCTCAAGCAGCTTCAGCGTCTCGTGACGCCTTTGCGCCCAGTCTGCAGATTTCCGGTAGCTCGCCGCCAGATAGACCATCGCAGGCACAAAGCCGCGCGCGACCCCGGCCCTATACACTTCTTGCGCCTTCTCGGAGCGTTCCGACCGTTCGTAAAGACACCCGAGACAGATCAGGCCGTAATCCGATCCGGCTTGATATGCGCGAACCAGCCATTTTTCAGCCTGCGCCCAATCCTGTGTAGTGCCGGTTCCTGTGTGATACATTTGCCCGGCCGTAGCCATACACCAAACCGACCCCTTTTCGGCGAGCGCAAGATATTGCCTGAATGATTCCGCCGGATCAGTCTGCTCGTAAGCTTGATGTATCGCCGCCGGGTCCGTCTCTCGCTCCATGATTTCAATATTGTTGCTCTGCGCGTGGAGCCAAGCGTCCATTTTCTTGTTGAAGGTCGCGCGCGCAGTCTCACATATCGTGCACAGAACGCATTTCATCTCACGGCCCGATCCAGAAAGTCTTGCTGCTTCTGCTTCTTGAAATTCTCTTCAATGCGGACGAACGCCACCATTAATACGAAACCAACGACAAAAGAGGGGAACTGCAGCGGTTTCGCCACCGCATAGATCTCTTCCTGCCGTTCCGTGAAGAACCGAACACGGCCTTTAATTTTGTGAGCGTGGACGTAAGGAGGGTCAGTAACTTGGGGCTGCTTCAAGGCGACCGTTTCGATGGCTCCAGCTGTGACAAGCGAAATCATCGCTACCGGTGCGCAAAGCAACAAGCTCACGCGTATCGCTCGCCTCAACCTTGGCGAGGGCGGCAAATCCGTTAGGTCGAGTGATGGGAATGCCATTAGAAAAGATGATCCCGTCCACCAATCTTTATATCCCAGCGAACCGCGATAAGGCTAACGCTTGGTTGTATACATCGAGTTTATCTACCTTCTACGTAATAAAATGTTCAACTTTGAATGAACCGGCACGAGGCCGTTGTGGGTCAAAACCGGGAGTACCCGCCCGAGCAGATGTTTTCCGCTTTGCCCCCCAAAGCGGACAAGGCTGCAAGGTTTATCAGTTCACGCCTTAAGGGACGCGGCCGTCCCCGCGGGCAAACCTTTCCCTTTAACTTGTCCCCTTGAACTAAACCCGCCTTGCGCCCGACCAAGGGGGTACCCATCTCGCGGCGGGCTGCCGCGCGTCTGCTTTTTAGTCTACCCTGCCCGCATTCGTTGTCTCATCAGGAGTTGTTTGCCATGTCCGGCTGGATCGTTCTCGGCGTCATTGTTATTCTCATTCTGTTCGCGGTCGGCGCCTATAACCGCCTGGTCGCGCTCGGTCAGCGCGTGGGCCAGGCTTTTGCCGACATCGACGTCCAGCTCAAGCAGCGCCACGATCTGATCCCGAACCTCCTGGAAACCGTCAAGGGCTACGCCGCGCATGAGCGCGGCACGCTCGACGACGTGGTCAAGGCCCGCAGCGCCGCGATGTCGGCGCAGGGACCGGGACAGGTCGCCGCCGCCGAAAACCAGCTCAGCGGCGCACTCGGCAAGCTGATCGCCTTGTCCGAGGCCTATCCCGACCTCAAGGCCAACGCCAACTTCCAGCAGCTGGCGAATGAATTGTCCGACCTCGAGAACAAGATCGCGGCCAGCCGCCGCTTCTTCAACAACGCGGTCCAGGAATACAACACCGGTATCCAGCAGATGCCGGCCGCCCTGTTCGCCGGCATGTTCGGCTTTACCCGCAAGGATTTCTTCGATCTCGGCGCCAGCAGGACCGAAGTCGAGGCGGTGCCGACGGTGAAGTTCTGAGAGTGATCCACATTTGCGCCAGTCATTCCGGGGCACGCCAGCGGCGTGAACTACGATGTGCAATTGCACATCGGAGAATCTCCAGATCGAGATTCCGGGTTCGCCGCTTCGCGACGCCCCGGAATGACAGTGGTTAGCGGAAGCGCATCATGGCCGCCTATGGTCTTTACACGCACATCGCATCGAACAAATTTCGTTCGATGCTGCTGCTCGCCGGGCTGTTCGTCCTGATCTACGTCATGGTCTATGCCGGCGCGCTGATCGCCGAAGTGGTGATCTATAGCGGCGCGCCGGTCGACTATTATCTGGCGGCGGCGGCGCGCGACCTGATCAAGGCTTTTCCTTATGCCACGGGAGGTGCCGCACTGTGGATCGTGATCGCGTATTTCTTCCATCAATCGATCGTCGATGCCGTGACCGGCGGCGAGGACGTGACGCGGCAACAGCAGCCGCGGCTTTATAACCTGCTGGAAAATCTCTGCATCTCGCGCGGCATTCCGATGCCGAAGCTGAAAATCATCGACAGCGACGCGTTGAACGCCTACGCGACCGGGCTCAACCAGCGGCAATATGCCGTCACCGTCACCACCGGGCTGTTGAAGGCGCTCAACGACCAGGAGATCGAGGCGGTACTCGGCCACGAACTCACCCACATCCGCAACGGCGACGTGCAGATGATGGTGATCGCGGTGATCATCGCCGGCGTGGTCGGCTTCGCCGCCGAGCTGTTCTTCCGCAGTTTCACCAATTTCGGCTACTATGGCGGCGGCTTGTGGTCGTCCTCCCGTTCATCGTCGTCATCTTCTTCATCGTCAGGCAACGACAGGAAAAGCTCCGGCGGCGGGGCCATCCTGGTCATCATCATCGCGGTCGCGCTGATCGCGCTGGCCTGGCTGCTGTCGCAACTGGTGCGGCTGGCGCTGTCGCGGTCGCGCGAATTGCTTGCCGACGCCGGATCGGTCGAACTGACCAAGAACCCCGACGCCATGATCTCGGCGCTGCGCAAGATCGAGAACCGCGGCGAGCTTCCCGGCGCCACCTCGGCGGTGATGGAATTGTGCCTCGACAACCCGCGCGAGGGTTTTTCCGACCTGTTCGCGACCCACCCTTCGGTCGATTCGCGGGTCCAGGCGCTGGTGAAATTCGCCGGCGGGCACGATCCCGGGCGGCTGGCGCTGCCGTCCGATCCTTCGGACCTGCCGGACGATCTGTCGCGGCTGCCGCCGGCCAACGGTCAAACCCCGCCGCCATTGCCCTCGGGTCAGTCAGGTCCTCAACCAGGTCCGCAGTCAGGTCCTTGGGGTAACGCCACCGATCCCGCCGGCGCGCCGCCAGGTGCCGCCCAGGGACCCTGGGTCAATCCCGCCGGTCCCCCTGCCGGTCCTTGGGGCCGACACTAGCGCCGCAAACCGCTATGCGCGCCGCCGCAACCCCGCCACGGCGTTAACGACATCGGCACGATTAACCCTAACCGCCGTCTAATGAATTGAATTCTCCCTTGTTTCTGCCATGTTCCCGCCTAAAGCAGGCACAGGGACATTCTGATCGCATCGTGTATAGAAGCGGCGGTCAGGGCATAATATCGCGCGCAAGGGAAGTTCATGGCGAAGCCGGTAGTGATTGTGGTGGGCGCTGATAAGGGCGGGGTCGGCAAGACCACGGTTTCGCGAACCCTGCTGGACTATTTCAGCGCCAATAACGTACCCACCCGCGCCTTCGATACCGAATCCCCGCGCGGCACGCTGAAGCGCTTTCACCCCGATATCACCGAAATCGTCGACATGACGACGACGTCGGACCAGATGAAGATCTTCGACACGCTGAACGCGGTCAGCCCCTCGGTCACCGTGATCGACGTCCGCGCCGGCCTGCTGTCGCCGGCACTGGCCTCGTTGCGCGACATCGGCTTTCTCGATGCCGCCAAGACCGGGCAGATCACCTTTGCCGTGTTCCACATTCTCGGCCCCTCGATCGCCTCGCTGGACGAGATCGCGGAGACCGCGAATTTCATGCAGGGCGCGAAATATTTCCTGGTGAAGAACTTCATCAACAACACCAGCTTCTTCGAGTGGGATCAGGCGACCTACAATTCCTATTTCCACCGCATCAAGGACGCCACCGAGCTCACCATCCCCAAGCTCAATGAAATGGCCTACGAACAGGTCGAAGTCGCCTCGGTGCCGTTCCTCAAATTCGTGGCCAACAAGGGCACCAGCGACGAGGCCGCGAACTATTCGTTCGTGCTGCGCGGCTATGTCCGCCACTGGCTGGCCAATGTCTGGAGCGAGTTCGACCGCATCAAGCTGACCGACCTGGTCGGCTCCAGCAAATCCGGCATGCGCGGCGGCGAAAAATAATGCCGCGGTTGATATGATTGGGCTGGATTAGGCGCACAATTCGCCTGATATAGCCTTGATGCCTCCGACACCCGTCTACATCATCTGCTCGCCCCGCCCGCTGGTCGGCAAGACGCTGCTGGCGCGGCTGTTGAGCGAATTCCTGCTGCTGAAAAACGGCACCGTCGCGGCCTTCGATATCAACCTGAAGGAACCGTCGCTGCTCGACTACCTTCCGAAGATCACCGAGACCGCCGAGGTCGACAATACCTTCGGGAAGATGGCACTGATGGACCGCCTGATCGTCAATGACGGGATCGCCAAGGTGATCGATCTCGGCTTTCACGCCTTTGACGAATTCTTCAAGATGTCCGACGAAATCGGGTTCATGAAGGAGGCCGCGCGGCGCGGCGTCTCGCCGATCGTGCTGTTCGTCGCCGATACCGACCGGGCTTCGGCGCGCGGCTATCCGATGCTGCAAGAGCAGATTCCGCCAACCGCGCTCGTCACCATCGACAACGAACATGTGGTACGCGGCGAGCTGCCCCCGGCGATGGCCGATGGCAGGGTTGTCCGTATCGCCGCTTTGCCGGTGTTCCTGAAGACCTATATCGACCGGCTGAACTTCTCGTTCACCGAATATTTGCGCAACGAGAAGGATTCATCCACCGAACTGCATCAGTGGATCCGAAAGAATTATTTCAGCTTCCGCGAGCTGGAGCTGAGCTTGATCTTGCAGAGGTCGTGACGCCCTGTCGTCCCGGCGTTCGCCGGGA
>NZ_JBEKCZ010000106.1:0-19126 GCF_050014615.1 Bradyrhizobium sp.
AAATTGCGGCCGATGATCATCGGCTCGAGTTCGCCGTGGTTGATGTTGCAGGGGATGATGGCGCGGCCGCGGGCGATTTCACTGCGGACGAATTCCGGCGTCACGAACGCCGGCACCGAGGCGCCAAAGCTTTCGCCGTCGGCCAACGCGGCTTCGGCGCGTTCGAGTTGTTGCTTGCGGCCGAGATTTTCGCGGGTGGCGACGTAGATCATCTCCTTGGTGATGATTCCGGCGCGGGCAAATTCAAGCTGCGTGATCATGTGATCGCCGACGCCGCGCAGGGGCTTGTGATGCGCATTGAACGATTTCGCCGCATGCGAGGCGCCGACATTGCCGTTGTCCTCCGGCTTGATGTCGCGGCCCTGATATTCCTCGACGCCGCCGCGCTCTTTCACCCAGGCGATGCGCGGGCGCGACAGTCCGGCATTGACGTCGATGGTCACGGCCGGATCGGTATAGGGGCCCGAGGTGTCATAGACCGGCAGATTCGGCTCGCCGGCGCCTTCGCTGAGGATGATCTCGCGCAGCGGCACGCGCAGATCAGGCGCCTCGTCCGGCGCAACAAAGATCTTGCGCGACGAGGCCAGCGGGCCGGTGGTCACGGCGGGAAGCGTGGTGTCGGGATTGGAGCGAATGTTCATGGGATCCTCCTTTGAATTTCTATCTGTCGAGGTGTTGATCGTCATTGCGAGCGCAGCGAAGCAATCCATGGCTACGAAGCCGCTGAAAGATGGATTGCTTCGTCGCTTGCGCTCCTCGCAATGACGGCTGGGCTAATTTCGAAATCATCACGCGGCCTCCGCGTTTAGTCCGAGCCAGGCGCGCACGCGCGCGTCGGGCTCGGGATTCTGGGTGATGTCGCTGACCACGGCGATCGAATCGGCGCCGGCGGCGAAGATCTCGCGCGCCTGCTCGAGCTTGATGCCGCCGATCGCGACCAGTGGGATGTCGCCGATGCGCTTTTTCCATTCGGTGATTTTCGGAATGCCCTGCGGCGCGAAGCGCATCGATTTCAGCGTGGTTGGAAAGATCGGCCCGAGCGCGATGTAGTCGGGTTTTACGCGCAAGGCGGTTTCCAGTTCGGCGTGATCATGGGTGGACAGGCCGAGCGTCAATCCTGCGTCGCGGATCGCCTTGAGGTCGGCATCGGCAAGCTCGGCCAAATCTTCCTGGCCGAGATGCAGATGTTTGGCGCCGGCCGCGATCGCCGCGCGCCAGTAATCATTGACCACGAGCTTGGCCGCGGTGCCCTTGATGATCTCGATCGCGTCGCGCACGGTCTGCAGTGCGTCGGATCGATCGCGTCGCGCACGGTCTGCAGTGCGTCGGACTCGTCGAGGCCCTTGGCGCGCAACTGAATCGTGCCGACCCCAAGCAGCGCCAGCCGCGCGACCCAGGCGACGGTATCGACGACAGGATAAAATCGATCAGGATACGCGTTGCGATCAGGATACGGCATGCCAGAACGGGGTCCCGATGACTGGAGTGGAAGGAGAGGCGAAGTCGCGGGCTTCCATCAGCCCGGCTTGATAGGCGGTGCGTCCGGCCTCGACGCCGGATTTAAAGGCTGACGCCATCGCGACGGGGTCGGCGGCCTTGGCGATCGCGGTGTTGAGCAGCACGGCGTCGTAGCCGAGTTCGAGCGCCTGCGCGGCATGGCTGGGCGCGCCCAGGCCGGCATCGACCACCAGCGTGATATCAGGCAGGCGGTCGCGCAGCAGTTTCAGCGCGTCGCGATTGGTGATGCCCTTGGCGCTGCCGATCGGCGCCGCCCATGGCATCACCACCTTGCAGCCGGCATCGACCAGCCGCATCGCAACGCTGAGATCCTCGGTGCAATAGGGAAATACTTCAAACCCGTCCTTGATCAGGATGTCGGCGGCTTCGACCAGGCCGACCACATCGGGCTGCAGCGTGTCGTTGTCGGCGATTACTTCCAGCTTGATCCAGGACGTTCCGAACAATTCGCGCGCCAGCTTCGCCGTGGTCACGGCCTCGCGCACGCTGCGGCAGCCCGCGGTGTTCGGCAATACTGTCACATCGAGCTCGCGGATCAGCGACCAGAACGCATCGCCGGTCTTGCCGCCGGCGCTTTCACGCCGCAGCGACACCGTGACGATCTGCGCGCCCGACGCCCGGATCGCCGCCTGCATGATCGCCGGCGACGGATACAGCGCGCTGCCGATCAGCAGGCGCGAGGAGAATTCGCGGTCGTAGAATTTCAGCATGGTATCAAATCCCACAGTTCGTCATCCCCGCGAAAGCGGGGATCCAGTATTCCAGAAGCGCCTGAGGCTGAATCGAGAAGCCGCGGCGTACTGGATCGTCCGGTCAAGCCGGACGATGACGGCTGAATGTGATGGGCCGACTCCCCCTCAACTCGTCGTCCCCGCGAAAGCGGGGACCCATACGCCGTGTCGTTTCGTTGAGGCATACGGTTAGAGAGCTTTGGTAACAACGACCGCCGGTGGTTATGGGTCCCGGCGTTCGCCGGGACGACGTGGAGAGAGTTTGCGCGAACGAGAGTTGAACAAAATTCACCCATCTCACCCTCCCTGCCGTGGCGTGATGATCTCGATCTCGTCGCCGGTCTTGAGCGGCGTCTGCGCCCATTGGCTCCTCGGCAGCACGTCGTAGTTCAGCGCGACCGCAAAATGCGTGCCCTGATATTCGAGTTCGCCGAGCAGCGCGTCGACGCGGCTCGAGGCGATCTCGCGCGCTTCGCCATTGACGATCACGCGCATTGCATCACCTCATTGTCGATCACGCCGCGTGCGACATAGCCGAGCGTCAGCTCCGCCAGCGCCGGCGCCAGCAGGAAGCCGTGGCGATAAAGTCCGTTGACCGCGATCTTGTCGTTATGAACCGCGATGCGCGGCAGATTGTCCGGATAGGCCGGGCGCAGCCCGGAGCCGAATTCGAGGATGCGCGCCTCGGCGAAGGCCGGATGCACCGCATAGGCCGCGCCCAGCAGTTCCAGCGCGGAACGCACGCTGACGCCGGTGTCCTCGGCCTCGATCGAGGTGGCGCCGAGCATGAAGCGGTTGTCGCCGCGCGGAATCACGTAGAGCGGCCAGCGCGGATGGATCAGCCGAATTGGGCGCGCCAGTTCGACCTCGGAGGTTTCGACGATGATCATCTCGCCCTTGACGCCGCGCAGCTCCGGCTGGCTGTCGCGGGCGGCGAGGCCACGGCAGTCGATCACGATGCCGTCGAGTTCGTCGGGCTTCGCGTCGCTGTTGAATTGGATGGTGCCGCCGGCCGCGGCCAGGCGCGCATGCAATTGCGGCAGCACGCGCCGCGGCTCGACATGGCCCTCGTCGGCATAGAACAGGGCGTCGCGGAAGCGGTCCTCCAGCGACGGTTCGATCCCGGCGAGGCCGCGCGCGTCGAGCCGGCGATGGCCGGATGTGAGTTTGGCAAAACGCTCAAAATCGGCGCGGTCGCGCGCATGCGCCACCACCAGCGAGCCGTTGAATGGCGTTTGCGGAAAATGCTCACGCCACAGATCGAGCGAGCGGATGCCGAGCCTGGTGATCAGGGGTTCCGAGGTCTCGGCCTCGCACCAGGGCGCGAGCATGCCGCCGGCCCAGTAGCTGGTCGATTGCGTCATGTCGGCGTCGCTGCGCTCATGCAGCGTGACGGCGTGGCCGGCCTGCGCGAACAGCAGCGCCTGCCATGCGCCGGCTATCCCGGCGCCGATCACGGCAACGGGGGATTGCTCTGGCGCTGCTACGGGCGAACGCCCGCGCTGTGGGTCTGAACTCTGATACATCCCTGTCCCTTCGCCGGCATGACCCGGATCAGGTTCAAAGGGTCACCGCGGTCTCGCGCTCTGCGCGCAGGATTTGCATCCTGACAACAGGGTTTGAGCGTGCGGTCTCTCAGCTCCTCATCGGAGCTCCCCTCGGAACAGGGCTAATGTAATCCGATGCGGGGGGGTGTCAACGCGCGCGTCGCCGGTTTGCACCGGCTTACTGTGCGGGATCCTGCTCGGCACCAGCGTCAGCCGGGCTTTTATCCGCCTGTTTCGGCGGTGCGCTGGCGAGTAGCGGTTCGGGATGCCTGCCATGTTCGAGGCGCTGGCGTTTGGCGGCCGCGTAATAGCCGCTGGCGTAGTAGCCCACGGCGCGGGTGTGATCGCCGTTGGCGGCGCGGAAGGCGCCGGCGAGATATTTCACCGCATAGGTGAGATTGGTTTCGGGATCGCGCAGCCCTTCGGCGGTCCCGGTGTAGCCCAGGCTGCGCGCGGTCGAAAGCTTGATCTGCATCAGGCCGATGGTGCCGCCGCGCCCGACCAGATCTGGCTGATAGCGGCTTTCCCGCACGATCACGCGGTGCACCAGCGCTTCCGGCACCGCATTGGCCTTGGCGTGCTTTGCAACCAGCGCATCATATTCGGCGTGCCCCGCCAGCGCGATGTCCGGCAATAACAGCGCCGCGATGGCGGCGAGCCAGGCCAGCGATAACAGTCGTTTCATTGGAAAACAGCCTCGGGGAAATGGCCTTCGACGCCGCGGGTTCTGGTGGTGTGGAATCCTTAGACCGATCCCGCTTGCCACACTTACCGGGCATTGATGTGGCCAAAATCCGGCATTCCCAAAGCGACGACATCGCGACGCTTCGTCGTTCAAAAGACTCAATGCTCTCCCAGAATTTGCGACGCGACGGAGCGGTGGCATCCGACAGCAAACCTGTCCCAACCGCGTTCAACTCGCTTCAAACAATTCGCTTCAAACAAAAAGCAAAAAGGGAGACGCATCATGGCCAGCATCGACCCCGGCTCTTTGCCGCTCGGAAATCCCTGCGCCCAATGCGGCAAGCCGATATCGGCCCCGGAATGGATCGAAGCCGGCCCGCGCCGCGCGGCCTATCTCTGGCACTGCTGGGCCTGCGACTACCGGTTCGAGGCGGTGGCCTTTTTCGACGAGGCGCAGCAGGACGGCGAGGCGCTCGCGGCTTGAACAAAGCGTGCTCACGCCGCCGATAGCCGGTTGGGCTGGCGAACCGGCAGCTCAATGCGAACGATCAGCCCATGCGGCTGGCGGTCGTTGAGCGAAAGCTGGCCGCCATGTGCCAGCACGATGCTGCGCGCGATCGAAAGCCCGAGGCCGAAACCCTGGGCCTCGTCCATGTTCCTGGCCTCGTCGCCGCGCATGAAGGGTTCCAGCATCACATCCTTGCGCGCATCGGAAATGCCGGGACCGTCGTCCTCGACCTCGATCGTCACGGTATCCGGCGACACGTTGAGGCGTATCGTGGCCACCGCGCCGAACCTGACCGCGTTCTCGACGAGGTTGGTGACGCTGCGATGCAGATCGTCCGGCCGCACCGTCGCCATGGCGTGCTCGGGGCCGTCATAGGTGACCTTGTGTCCCATGTCGGTGAACTGGTCGGTGATCAGCTGCAGCGTGGAGGCGATGTCGGCCAGCGTCATGGCTTCGAGCTTGCGGTCGTTGCGCAAAAAGGAAAGCACCGATTCCAGCATCGATCGCATCTGGTCGAGATCACCAAGCATGCGGTGGCGATGGATGTCGTCCTCGATGAATTCCGAGCGCAGCCGCATCCGGGTGATCGGGGTCCGCAGGTCATGGCTGATCGCGGCCAGCATCTTGGTGCGGTCGTCGATCAGGGTCGTGATCCGTTCGCGCATCCGGTTCAGCGCCTTGGCGACGGAGCGGATTTCTTCGGGACCGCGCTCCGGCAGCGGCGGCGCGGCGCCATTCAGGCTGAAGCTTTCGGCGGCCTTCGCGAACGACGACAGCGGCGCGGTCAGGGCCCGGGCCGCCCACAGCCCGAGCAGGCTGACGCTGACGATGGCGAACAGCAATGTCAGCATCCACGGTCCGCCCCAGAACGGAGGACGTTGCCGCTGATCCGGCAGGATCCTCGCGGAGATCATCGCGCCGTCCGGCAGCGCGATGCCGACCCGGTGGCTGTCTCCCGCGAGCGGGAAGATCCGGTAGCTGCTGTCGAGCCGGCGATGCAGGCCGCGCAGGTCGAGGCCATCCGTATCGCTCGCCGCGGGAACCGGGCCCGGCGGCAGGCTTTCGATGTCGAGCTGCGGAAATGCCCGCGCGATGTCGGCGCCAAGCCGTGGCCGCTCGGCCGCGGGTGCGGCGCCGAGAAGCTGCATGGCCGCGGCAAACTGGGCGTGACCGCGGTCGATCCCGGGATCCGGCTGGTCCGGCCGGCTGAAGAAAAAGGTGGTCGTGAGAATCAGGTGGATGGCGACGATCGAGGCGACCACGAGGGCCGCGATCTGTCCGCTGATATTCTTCAGGTTCAGGAAACCGAGCAGCTTCATGACGCGCCGTCTGCAGCGACCGCGATCGGATCCACCGCCGGGGTGAACATATAGCCGCCGGAGCGTACCGTCTTGATCATGGTGGCGTCCTGCGGATCAGGCTCGATCTTGCGGCGGATGCGGCTGACCAGCACATCGATGCTGCGTTCGAACGAGCCGGCGTTGCGCCCCTGGGTGAGATCGAGCAGGCTGTCGCGCGACAGCACGCGGCCCGGCCGCTCGCAGAAGGTTCGCAGCAGGTCGAATTCGGCGCTGGTCATCGCCACCCGCGCGCCCGCCGGATTGCGCAACTCCCGCAGCCGAAGATCGATCCGCCAGCCCAGAAAGGTGAGGGCGGTCGCGCCGTTGGCGGCGCTGACCGTCTGGGCGGCCGCCTGGCGGCGCAGCACCGCATTGATCCGCGCCAGCAATTCGCGCGGATTGAACGGCTTGGCCAGATAGTCGTCGGCGCCCATCTCCAGTCCGAGAATGCGATCGACGTCCTCGCCGCGCGCGGTGAGCATGATGATCGGTATCTGCGATTCCGCGCGGATCTTGCGGCACAGGCTGAGGCCGTCCTCGCCCGGCAGCATCACGTCGAGGATGACAAGGTCGACGCGATGATCGGTCATCGTCCGGGCCATCTCGCGGCCGTCGTTTGCCGTCATCACGTTGCAGGCGTTGCTGCGCAGGTATTTCGCGATCAGCGCCCGCGTCTCGCGGTCGTCTTCAACGACAAGAATGTTCGATGCTGCCGTGGCCATGCGGAGTCTTTGCCTGAGATTCGTGGCAACTGACGATAGATTTGTTTCCGAATGTTTCTGAAGTTAACCACGCAACACCGGGCAACAGGCCCAGGGGTGCGATAAGAAGAATTCGTTAACAACATTAACCTTAATGTCGCGGCGCAGGGCAAGAACCTTGGGAGCCATCATGACCTCAATCTCCGCGACCTCCAACAATAATTACCTGTCGCCGCTGCAGCAGCTGGAGAATCAGCTGCAGACCGAAGTCTCCTCCGGCACCATCAGTTCGTCCGACCAGAGCGCGTTGTCTTCCGCGCTGACGGATATCAATTCCGCGCTGCAAGGCGGCAGCAGCAGCGCCAGCAGTTCAAGCTCCTCCAGCAGCACGAATTCGTCTCCCGGCGATCTGCAGTCGAAGATCAACACCCTGATCGCCGGCGAAGTTGCCAGCGGTAAGTTGACCAGCGCGCAGGCCACCGAATTGCAAGGCGTGTTCACGGCGGCGTTCGCCAACGGCGCCGGCGCGCCACCTCCGCCCGACGGTGCGAATGCGGCATCCGCTCTCACCGCTGCGGCTCAGACCGGCAGTTCGGACAGCACCGGTTCGGTCCACCACGGCCATCACCATGGCGGCCATGGCGGGACGACGTCGACAAACAGTTCGTCATCGACGAGCAGCACCAGCAGTACCAGCAGCTCATCGAGCAGCAGCTCCACTGACAATGTCCTGCAGCAGTTTCTCCAATCGCTGCAGGATTCGCTGTCGTCCTCGTCGTCCTCATCCTATGGCGCGAGCGGATCCGCCGCCGCCGGCAGCATTTCCTCGATTTCGCTTCTGATCAACTACCAGACCTGACCCAAAGAGCTGATCCAAAGACCTGATACCGGTCAGCGCATCAAACGGCGGCAGCAAACCGCAGAACGCATGC
This sequence comes from Bradyrhizobium sp., assembly GCF_050014615.1. GTDB lineage: Bacteria > Pseudomonadota > Alphaproteobacteria > Rhizobiales > Xanthobacteraceae > Bradyrhizobium. Next base: position 7,962 of record NZ_JBEKCZ010000106.1, read on the forward strand.
TCGATACCATTATTCTTCTTGCGGGTGCGGCTGAGCGATCGGTATTGCGGTCGCTATTGCAGGCGCACAATCCGCTGCTGACGGTGATCGCGGTCGAGACCCGCGACGATCTGGCCGCGCTCAGTCTGGATCAGCTGGCGCGGGGGCGGCTGGTCGCGTTCGTGACGCCCGAAATCGTGCCCGCCAGCATTCTCGCCCGGCTTGGCTACGGCGCATTCAATTTTCATCCCGGTCCGCCGAGCTATCCCGGTTGGGCGCCCGCGCATTTCGCGCTTTACGATCAGGTCACGGAATTCGGCGTCACCGCCCATGTCATGGTCGAACAGGTCGATGCGGGCCCGATCATCGACGTCGCGCTGTTTCCGATCCCGGCCGGTATCTCGGTGCTTGGCCTGGAGGGGCTGGCCTATGCGCATCTCGCGCATTTGTTCTGGCGCCTGTCGAAATGGCTGGTCACCAATCCGGAACCGCCGCCGACGCGTCCGATCAAATGGGGCGCCACGAAATATTCCCGCCGCGCCTATCGCGCGATCTGCGACATTCCCCTCGACATTTCGAAGCCTGAGCTCGACCGGCGCATCAAGGTGTTTGGCGGCAATCATTTCGGTATCGCGCCAACGATCAATCTGCACGGCATCGAGTTTCGCGCGGTATCGCCCCAGCCGCGGTAGGCCGCCCGGGCGCCGGGCCTATGACGGCCGCGCTGGAACCGGACGGCGGCTGACGCGTTGGTTCCGCTCATCAACCCGGAGGGAGGGTGATGATGACCGACCTCAAGACAAGATCGCACCAGCTGATTGCCAGCGACCGCGTCGAAGGTACCGCGGTGCGAAGGCCAAACGGCGAAAGAATCGGCCATATCGAGCGGCTGATGATCGACAAGATCAGCGGCAAGGTATCCTACGCCATCCTCAGTTTCGGCGGCTTCCTTGGCATGGGAACCAATCTGCTGCCGCTGCCCTGGGCGCGCCTCACCTACAACACCAGGTTCGAAGCCTACCAGCTCGACATCGACGATGACGAACTGCGGCGCGCGCCGTCGTTCCGCGCCGATGCGGACTTTGACTGGGGCGATCGTTCGCAGGAAACCGAACTGCATCGCTACTACGGCATCCCGCCCTATTGGGGCGGCTTCTGATCGAACATCGTGCCAAGGCCCTGATGTGTTCCACGGAACCAGGTCGATGCGAGACCTTGTTGATCATCTGCAGCGCAGCAATCGAAAAGCGCGACAAATTGGAACGGCATGTGTGGTGACGTGTTCTCTCCAGACCATTTGATATCAGGGAGAAAACATATGTCGGTAAAATATATCCCGGTCGCTTTGGCCGCGTCGGTGTTGCTTGCGTCCGTTGCGTTTGCGCAAACTCCGACCGCGACCACCGACCGCAGCAACATGGCGCCCTCGACGATGTCTTCCTCGTTCCAGGGCGACTGGCGCGCGTCTAAGCTGGTCGGCCTTTATGTCTATAACGACAACAATCAGAACGTCGGCTCGATCAACGATCTGCTCACCGACAGGAGCGGGAACATCAAGGCGGTGGTGATCGGCGTCGGCGGTATTCTCGGCGTCGGCGAGCATTTGGTCGCGATACCCTTCGAGAAGATCAAATTCGTCAACGAGCCGGTCGCCTATACCGGTACGGCCGGAAACAACAGCCAGCCGATGTCGACGACAACGACGGGCTCTGCGGCCACGGCGACGGCATCGAAGCCCAGTCCGTGGTATCCGGATCATGCTCTGTTCAACGCGACCAGGGATGAGCTGAAGGCGATGCCTGAGTTCAAATATTCGATGTAAGCCGCGTTCAATCGATCGGGTTCAAGAGCGCGTCCGGCCTCGCCGGGCGCGCTTTGCCTTGCCGGATTGCGCCTTTCAGCGCTGGTATCGCGATGTTACGCTTGCCGCCGGCAGGCGCACCTGCGTCCTGCCTAATACCGAACGGGAGGACGATATGGCTGATAGCGTTTACAAGGTTATCGAGCTGATAGGCACCAGCAAGGAATCCTGGGAAAAGGCGTCCGCGGCGGCCGTCAACCGGGCCGGAAAATCTCTCCGCGAGCTGCGCGTGGCCGAGGTGGTCCAGCTCGATCTGCAATTGGATGCCAAGGGAAAGATAGAAGCCTACCGCGCCAAATTAAAAGTCTCGTTCAAATTCGAGGGAGCCTGAGCCGTAGTCGGGGCAGGATGTATCACGACCTGATCCCCGCGTAACGGCTTCGCCGTTATCGCGGGAGGAGCGCGCATGGCGGCGTCTCGAAGCATGGCAAAAAGTACCAGCCGTAGCCCGCATGAGCGCAGCGATATGCGGGACCAGCAGAAAGACCCCGGATATCGCTTCGCTCATCCGGGCTACGCGTGCTTCTGAAATAAAAGCGCGTCCGGTTTTGCCGGGCGCGCTTTTGTTGATGCGAACAACTGTCTTCACCTCTCCCCGCAAGCGGGGAGAGGGAGATATTTCTCAATTCGTCTTGACCAGCGGGCAGCCACCCTTGTCGAGCGGACGGAAGGCTTCGTCGCCGGGGACGGTGGCGAGCAGCTTGTAGAGATCCCATTCGTTCTTCGACTCCTCGGGCTTCTTGACCTCGAACAGATACATGTCGTGGACCATGCGGCCGTCGATGCGGATCTTGCCGTCCTTGGCAAAGAAATCGTTGATCGGCGTGGCCCGCATCTGCGCCATCACCTTCGGGGCTTCGTCGGTGCCAATGGCCTCGATCGCCTTCAGATAATGCATGGTCGCGGAGTACAGGCCGGCCTGGATCATGGTGGGCATGTGGCCGACCTTCTCGTTGAAGCGTTTCGAGAAGGCGCGGGTCTCGTCGTTCATGTCCCAGTAGAACGCGTCGGTGACGATCAGGCCCTGGGTTTCCCGGGCGCCGAGCGAATGGGTATCGGTGATCTCCTGCAGCAGGGCGATCATCTTCTGGCCGCCCTTGGTGATGCCGAATTCCGACGCCTGCTTCAGCGCATTGGTGGTATCGCCGCCGGCATTGGCCAGCGCGATCACCTTCGCCTTGGAGGCCTGGGCCTGCAGCAGGAACGACGAGAAATCGGACGAGTTCAGGGGATGGCGGACATCGCCCAGCACCTTGCCGCCGCTCTCCTTGACGACGTTGGCGGCATCGCGCTCGAGCGCCATGCCGAAGGCGTAGTCGGCGGTGACGAAGAACCAGGTATCCTCGCCGCGCTTGACCATCGCCTTGCCGGCGACATTGGACAGCGCATAGGTGTCGTAGGTCCAGTGCACGGTATTGGGCGAACAGGCGACGCCGGTGATATCGGAGCTGCCGCCGCCGGAATTGATGTTGATCTTGTTCTTCTCGCGGGTCAGCGCCGAGACCGGCAGCGCAACCGACGAAGTCGGGACATCGAAGATCGCGTCGACCTTCTCGTTGTCGTACCAGTTGCGGGCGATATTGACGCCGACGTCGGGCTTGTTCTGATGATCGGCGACGATCACCTCAATGGGCTTGCCTTTCACCTTGCCGCCATAATCGGCGACAGCCATCTGGACGGCGACCAGCGAGCCCTTGCCCGTCGAGTCGGCATAGAGGCTGGACATGTCGGTCAGCACGCCGATCTTGACGACGTCGTCGGAAATTTGCGCGGTCGCCGCACTGCCGGACACGGCAAAAGCAAGGCCGGCCACCAGTATGGCTGCAAGCGATTTCATGGTCTCATCTCCCTTGGTTCTTGTTGAGGCTTGGCTCTTGTTGAGGCTTATGGCTGTCTTTTACCCGGCTTCAGAGCGGCCGGCAAAGCCGAAGGCGGCGAGGGAACGCGCCGGGCTGATTAAAATGCGGGCGGGCCCGTACTCAACCTTTTGTTGGATGCCGGCTGAAGCAGAACAGGTTGGTCACAGCCCCGGCAGCGCGGTGATGGTGACATTGATGGCGCCCGCGGCCTCCGCGATCACGCGCAGCGTCCTGGAATCGAAGGCGATGTCGGCGAGGTTCAGGCTGGTGATGTCGGCCGCTATCCGCACGCCGTCCTCGTTCTTCTGGAAATCCGCGATCGCGGTTGCGATCTTCTTTTGCGCACTGCCGATCAACGGCTTGAGGTCGATGGTCGCCTTTTCCCCCAGCGCTTTTTGCAGATGCGGCATGGCGGCGCGTGCCGCGGCGCCGAGCAGCCCGAACGCGGCTTCGGATTCGACCGCGAGTTCGAAATTGGTCAGCCGCAGTGTCTGCTGCGCCTGATCGAGCACCGGCCGGCCCCAGATATGCACGGTGGCTTCGCCGCCGAAGCCGAACAAGCTCTTTTTCTCCCTGGCGTTGACCAAGAGCGAGATCAATAGCCGGTTGCCCGACGCCGCCACCGATGCGCGCTTCACGACGACGTCGACCGAGCCCGAGCCGTCCTCCGGAAAGGTGCGGCCGGCGAGCTGCGCCTCCAGGGTCTTGCTGATGTCGCTAAAAGGTATGTCGATCGGGATGCCGACGCTGACCCCTGATGACATCGGCGGCACGATCGATATCTTCTCCGGGAACGGACAGTCGGGCCTGGTCTGCGTCGGCGTGATGCGGGTTTCCGCCTCGATGCCGAGTGTCAGCGTGACCGCTGATGCATCGACGCGTGGCTGCGCCGCGATGGCGCGGGTCGGCCGCAGCTCCAGCCACAGCGCCGGCAAGGATGAGGAGGCGGCGGTGCCCTGCAGGGGAATCGAGCGACACGCCTTGGCCCATTGCAGCCGCGCATTGCGCTCGAACGCGGCATCGTTGTGAATTCGCGCGCCGGCCGCGGCCAGTTGATCGGCGACGCTCTTGTCGATCAGCGGCTTGACCTGCGCCGGGACGTTGACGCGGGCGCCTGCCACCGTCAGGCTGCTGTCACTGAGCGTCACCTGGCCGGCCAAATTCGGCTCGATGCGCCAGGCCGCGGCAAGCCTTGGCCGCGAGGTGATGGTGATATTGCCCTTGATCTCGGCGCTGGCATTGAGCGCCTTGATGTTCACGCTGCCGATTTGCTTGGCGACGTTGCCGCCGAGCAGGCCGCCGAGGGCGTCGCCGACCGCGCCCGTCGCCTTCGACGACAGCGATCCGGTCACGTTCAGCTTTCCCGTCAGCGGTGTCGTCAGCGACAACACATCCTGCGCCCCGGTGGCCGCGATCGGCCCCCGCGACGCGGTCCAGCCGATGTCGGCGTTCTGCAGAATCTGCGACACCGGGTTGTCGGCTTTGCCTGCGAAGTTGCGCGGCGCGCCGCGGTCGGCGGCGTCGCGAATGGCCGGTATCGAAACCGAGACCGTTGCGATGATGCTGGAGATGCGGGGCGCCGGTGGCAGCGGCGCCAATTCGGCAAGCACCGGCGCTGCTACCGTGCCACGCCCCGACAGCCAGTCCATCGCCTTCAGGCTGACGAAAAACGAGGCCGCGACCACCACGGTCGCAAGCAGAATTATCCTAAGCCGCATCGGCAGACGCATCGTCCCCCCGGACTGATTTGAACCGGCGAGTCTATAGGGCGGGGTCAGGCGACGCCAGAGCGGGGCGATCCCGGTAAATTGAAGGGCCGGCGAATGTCGGGACGATGCCGGCGTTTGTTTCCTGCCAGACACAAAAACGGCGCGATCAACACGCCGTTTTCATTGATGAGTCTGTTCTGTGGCGGGCTTGCGGAATCAGCTCGGCTTGCGGTCCGCATTGTCGGCGCGGCGATCCATCGGCAGCACGATCACCTTGGTGCCGACGTTGACCCGCGCATAGAGATCAGTGACGTCCTGATTGGTGAGACGGATGCAACCGGACGACACGTGGGTGCCGATGGTCCCCGGCGCGTTGGTGCCGTGAATGCGATACACGGTGCCGCCGAGATACATGGCGCGGGCGCCGAGCGGATTGCCGGGACCGCCCGCCATCTGGCGCGGCAGATAGGGCTGGCGCGCGATCATTTCCGGTGGCGGCGTCCAATCCGGCCACTCAGCCTTTTTGGTGATCGACTGGGTGCCGGACCAGGTGAAGCCGTCGCGGCCGACGCCGATGCCATAGCGGACCGCCTGACCGCCGCCCAGCACATAATAGAGATAGGTGTTGGGCGTATCGATGATGATGGTGCCGGGCGCCTCGCGCGTGGCGTAGCTGACGATCTGGCGCTTCAGCCGTGCCGGCAATTCGGCGCTGGCGGTGTCATCTTCTATTGGAGCCGACTGCACCGCCGGCGGGGCCGATGGAGCCGACGGCTCCATGAAGAACGGAAACAGCGGCAATGGCGCGGCCGTGGCGGCGCCGCAAACCATGATGGCGCCGATCGCCAGTGCCCCGAAGGCGGCGGCACGGCGGCAATTCAGCCGGATGGTCCTGGGATTGAACATCTGATGGCCCCTGTTTGACAGCCCTGTTGGATCGCTCGCGCACCCATTCGGTGCATCGTTAACCTCGACCACTACAGCAGAAACATTTCGGGACATTTGCCCCAAAAGGCCAAAATGGTTTGGTCGGATTCAGGAATTGTTTCATTCCTGTGTCACCGGGACACGAAAATTGGCACGGCCGTTGTGAAAAGGAGGCCTGCGGCGTCCATGACGTCACACGTTTGAAATATCCTTGGCACAACGTCGGGAAATTAAGAATCAGTAACGCTCCTGGATTCCCCGATGCGGATTTTAATCGCGACCGATGCTTGGCACCCGCAGGTGAACGGCGTGGTGCGTACCCTGACCTCGCTGGCGCGTAGCGCCGCCACGCTCGGGGCCGACATTGAATTCCTGACCCCCGACGGGTTTCCGTCCGTCGGCCTTCCGACCTATCCGGGGCTGCGCATCGCCTTGCCGAACCGGCGCAAGATCGCAGCCAGGATAGAGGCGGCGGCGCCGGACGCCATTCACATCGCGACCGAGGGGCCGATTGGATGGTCGGTGCGGGCCTATTGCCGCCGCCACGGACTGGCGTTCACGACGTCCTATACGACGCGCTTTCCTGAATACATCGCGGTGCGCTCGATCATCCCGGCCTCGTTCAGCTACGCGGTGCTGCGGCATTTTCACGCCGCCGCCGCCATGACCATGATCGCCACACCCTCGCTGCGGCAGGAACTCAGCGCCAAGGGTTTCAGGAAGCTCGGGTTCTGGGGACGCGGGGTCGACACCCAGCTGTTCGTGCCCGACGAGCCTGCGAAGCTCGATCTGCCGCGGCCCATTTTCATGACCATGGGCCGGGTCGCGGTGGAAAAAAATATCGAGGCATTTCTTTCGCTTGATCTGCCGGGCTCCAAGGTCGTGGTCGGCGATGGACCGCAGCGCGCGGAGTTGCAGCGCCGCTATCCGAAGGCCAGGTTTCTCGGCGAGAAAACCGGCAAGGATCTCACGGCGCATCTGGCGGCGGCGGACGTCTTTGTGTTTCCGAGCCGCACCGACACGTTCGGCGTCGTGCAGCTCGAGGCGCTGGCCTGCGGGACGCCGGTCGCGGCGTTTCCGGTGACGGGCCCGCTGGACGTGATCGCGGATCATCCCGTCGGCGCGCTCGACGAAGACCTGCGCCGCGCCTGCATCCGCGCGCTCGGCATGTCCCGCGAAACCTGCCGGAATTTCGCGCTGGAACGCTCCTGGGAAAACAGCGCCAGGCAGTTCATCGGCAATCTGTCGGCGTTGCAGCCGAGCCGCTCGCTGCGGCCGGCTCACCGTCTGGCCGGCAGAAGCGCCGTGCAGGGCTAGCGTGCAAAGTCAACGTGCAAGGCTAACGTACAAGGCTAACGTGCAAGGCCAAGGTTCAAGACTGACATTCAGACCACTTGCAGACCAATCGGATCACCTGGAATAGCGAGCGAAGGATATCATGGCAGAGATCATCAAACTTGACGGAACCACACCGCTGGACTTCGACCGCGAGATGGTCGAGACCGCCTATGACCGCTGGGCCCCGATCTATGACCTCGTGTTTGGCGGGGTGTTCAGCAAAGGCCGGCGGGCGGCCATCGCCGCGACCAACCATATCGGCGGCCGCGTGCTCGAGGTCGGCGTCGGCACCGGGATCTCGTTGCCGCAATACGCGCCCAATTTGCGCATCTTCGGCACCGACATTTCGGAGGGCATGCTGCGCAAGGCCAAGGCGCGGGTTTCCGAGCTTCGCCTCAAGAATGTCGAGGGTCTCGCGGTGATGGATGCGGAGAAGCTCGAATTTCCCGACAATTCCTTCGACGTCGTGATGGCGCAATATGTCGTGACAGCGGTGCCGAATCCGGAAGCGGCGATGGACGAATTCGCGCGGGTGCTGCGGCCGGGCGGCGAGATCATCCTGCTCAGCCGGGTCAGCGCGGATGCGGGGATGCGTCACTTCATCGAGAAACGGCTGCAGCCGGTGGTTCGCCAGCTCGGCTTCCGGACCGATTTCGCGTGGTCGCGTTACACCCAATGGGCGGCCGGGGCGCATGGGGTGGAACTGGTCGAGCGTCGCCCGGTGCCGCCGTTCGGTCACTTCTCGCTGATCCGTTTCCGCAAGCTTCCACCGGCGGTCGCCGCCTAGTTCGGGCGAGCGGCGCCATCGTACCCGCGTCGTTGCGAAACGTCATATGTCATTATGATGATGTCACATGCCGTACATCGAATCGCTGTAAACCAATTAACGACCACCTTTTTTGGGGGAAAGCATGATCAAGGAATTCCGAGAACAATTGCGAACCCAGCGCTGGGACGACCATCGCTTTTATCATCACAGCCGGATCAACCAGAGCCTGCACTTCGTCAGTGCGGCGAGTTTCCTGGTCGGTTATGTGATGATCTTTTTCGATCCGGTGATCGCCGCGCTGATCGGCTGGCTGGTCTCCATGACCTCGCGCCAGGCCGGCCATTTCTTCTTCGAGCCCAAGGGATATGACCACGTCAACCAGGCGACCCATGAGCACAAGGAAGAGATCAAGGTCGGCTACAACCTGCAGCGCAAGGTGGTGCTGATGGCGATCTGGGCGCTGTCGCCGCTGGTGCTGTATGTCGACCCGACGCTGTTCGGAATCTTCACGCCCTGGGCCTCACCGGCCGATTTCATGCGCCAGGTCGCCAAGATCTGGCTCGCGATCGGTATCGGCGGGCTGTTGTTCCGCACCGTCCATCTGTTTTTCATCCGCGACGTCGAGACCGGTCTGGTCTGGATGACGAAAATCCTGACCGACCCGTTCAGCGATCTCAGGCTCTACTACAAGGCGCCGCTGTTCCTGCTGAAGGGCGAACTGATCGATCCCGGCCTCGAGAAGCACGTCGAACACGCCTAAAACGTATCCGGTCGAAAGATGGCTGCGGTCAGGCTTGCCGCAGCCATTTTCTTTTCAGCATCTCTTTGAGGATTCGCCGGCGGATGTTCTTGTTGGTGAGCGAGGCGTCGTGCCACCACCAGCCGTCTTGTTTCATCTTTACGGCCGCGGCGACAAAGCGGTTGGCGACCTCGGCGAAATCGGCGTCGGTGTAGTTCAGGCTGAAGATCAGGCGGCCGGTCCCGACCCAGCTCAGCGCCAGCTGTTCGGCCCGCAGATAATACTGAAACATCCAGTTGTAGCGCGACGGCTCGGTATAATGGACACTCCAGATCGACGACAAATTGGCGACCCGGACCGGCAGATCCTGCGCGGCCAGCATCTCGTTCAATTGCTTCGCGCGCGCGTTCCAGGTGTCGTCGAGTCCGTCATAGACCGCGCGGAAATTGGGGCTGGCGAGCCGGCCGAGGAATTCATCCATCGCGGTCATGACGTAGGGATGCGAATTGAAGGTGCCGCGGGCAAAGCAGATATCGACCGGGTGATCCTCGCGAAAACGCCGCATCAGGTCCTTCCGCCCGCAGACCGCGCCGACCGGCAGCCCGCCGGCGAGGCTCTTGCCATAGGTCACCATGTCGGCGCGCACGCCGAAATATTCCTGCGCCCCGCCGGCGGCGAGCCGAAAGCCGACGAACACCTCGTCGAAGATCAGCACGATGTTGCGCTCGGTGCAGACTTCCCGCAGCGCTTTCAGCCATTGCGTATACGCCGCGCGATCGAAACGGGCGGCGCGCGAACTGTCGGCCAGCGCGGAATCGGCGGGCGCTCCGGCGTTGGGATGCAGCGCCTGCAGCGGATTGACCAGCACGCAGGCGATATCGCGCCGGGTCCGCAGCACATGCAGCGTGCGCTCCGACATTTCGGCGAGGGTGTAGGTTTCGTGCGGCGAAATCGGGTTGCCGACGCCGGGCTGCACGTCGCCCCACCAGCCGTGATAGGCGCCGGCGAACCGCACCAGATGGCTGCGGCGTGTGTGATAGCGCGCGAGCCGCACCGCCTGCATCACGGCCTCGGTGCCGGACATGTGGAACGAGACTTCGTCGAGCCCGGAAATCTCGCACAACCGGGTGACATTGTCGGTGATGACGGGGTGGTAGGATCCGAGCACCGGCCCGAGCGCCTGGGCGCGCTCTTGCGCCTTGGCGATACATTCCTTGTAGAAGTCGTTGCCGAAGATGTTGACGCCATACGAGCCGGTCAGGTCGTAGAACACATTGCCGTCGGGATCGGTCAGCGTGACCCCCGCCGAGGATTCCATGAACGCGCCGGTTCCCAGGTGCTCGCGCACCAGCCGGCTGTACTGGAACGGGACCCGGTAGGCTTCAGTGAATTGCAGGTCGGAGATGTGCGCCGCGGCCTGCTGTGTCATCTGCCGGCTGCGGGCGAAGCGGTCCTGGTAGATGCCGGCGAGCCGGAAGAAGGCGTCATGACGCTGGGTGGCGACGGCGTCGGGCGCGCCGTCGGAACGGAAGAAATCATGGTCGTCGAATTCATAGAACGGGATCAGCCGCGCCACCCGCCTCGACATCTTGGAATGTCCGGCCAGCGAGCGGTGCTTGGCCCGCGACAGCGCCAGGCGCGCCTGCAGTTTCGGAAAGACGACGGCCGCGCCGGCGACCGCCGCGGCGGATAAAGACAGAATCGGGAGAGACGAATCCATGCCACCAGCGCTAGCCGGTCCATCTAACAGAATCATGACAGTCCGGGGTCTGATCGCCGCCCTGACGCAACAGGAAGACCTCAACTTCCTGTTGACCAACCGGATCCCGCGGGCGGCGCTGACGCGGTTCATGGGCTGGTTCAGCAAGATCGAGAATCCGCTGGTGCGCGACGCCTCGATCGCCTGCTGGCGGATGTTCTCCGATCTCGATCTGTCCGAGGCCAAAAAGACCGAATTCAAGAGCCTGCACGACTGTTTTACGCG
>NZ_JBEKCZ010000107.1:0-17827 GCF_050014615.1 Bradyrhizobium sp.
GCGCCGGGCCGGTCATTCGCCGCGCGGGAGGTGATGGCCGCGATGCAGGGCATCCCGCCGTTGCAAACGATCAATATCGAGACCCGCGCCGTCCACGCCGCCGCGTTCTGGACACCGGCGCGCGGCATTGTCGCCCTGCGCGAGGACGTCGGCCGCCACAACGCACTCGACAAGCTGGCCGGCGCGCTGGCGCAGGACAACATTTCGGCGAGCGAGGGCATTGTGTTGCTGACCAGCCGGGTCTCGGTCGAGATGGTGCAAAAGACCGCGGCGATGGGCGCGCCTGTGATGGTTGCGGTTTCGGCGCCGACCGCGCTGGCGGTGCGGATGGCGGATGCATCAGGCATTACCCTCGCCGCCATCGCGCGCACCGACGGCTTCGAGATATTCACCCATCCCGACCGCATTAACTTCGGCGGTGCCGCCGATGGAGTCGTCCATGTCGCCTGACCGGCTGATCTATATGGCCAATCAAATCGGACATTTCTTCCAGAGCCAGGGCCACGACAAAGCGGTTCCCGGAATTGCCGACCACATCAAGAAATTCTGGGATCCGCGGATGCTCTCCGCGATCTTCGCCCATCTCGAAGCCGGTGGCGCGGGCCTCGATCCGGACGTCCGAGAAGCCATCGCGGCGCTCAAGGCCAAGAGCACCGAGGTGAAGAGCGCCGCGGCGCAGCCCTAGCGGAAGCTCGATGGCGGAGCCAGGACGGCTGCCAAAACGGCCGTAACCGATAAATTGCAAGGCAATACGCTAAGGAAACTTTACGAAATCACCGTCAATCTGGTGACCTGTTTTGACGATCGCCGAGCCGATCGCGGTCACGTCCAATGACGGGTGGTCATGATGGCTGTTGTTGAATCAAGGACCAAGGTACAGCGCGAACCGCGACGGCTGTTGCGCAAACGGCCGGCCTGGATGACGGTCGACGACGGGCTCACGAAACGCGAATGCTTTGTGCTGGACGTCTCGCCGGGCGGCGCCAGGATCGTGGCCGATGACGCGATGGATGTCAGGGACAATTTCGAATTGGCGCTGGTGCCCACGCATCCGAAGCGGGAGCGATGCGAAGTCGTTTGGCGTCGCGGCAAGACCTACGGCATAAAATTCCTGCCCTGAAGATTCTTGCCCTGAAGATTCTTGTCCCGAAGATTTTTGCCCCGATATCGCCCCACCTTCGCGTCGGCGCGCATTTCAAACCCCGCGTATTTCAAACCAAAGGCATCTGCTATCGATCCGAGGGCGGCCTCAGCCCGGCCTTTGAGATCACCGGCGCCGCTTCGGGCGAAGCCAGGAAACGCAGCAGCGCCGTGGCCGCCTCGGGCTGCCGGACCGTAACAGCGAGAGCGCCCGCGAATACAAACATCGGCTGGACCTCGGCCGGAATGGTGCCGACGAAGCTAATTCCGGGCACATGGATCAGCTCGGCGACCTGCTGGAAGCCGATCTCCGCCTCGCCACGCGCGACCACCGCGGCCACCGGCTCGCCGGACGGAGGTCCTCGTACCTTGCGGCTCTTGCCCGCGATCTGGTCCGCGACGCCGAGCCTGGAAAACAGGGTCGTCGACAAATAGGTGCCGCTGCCGCTGTCCGAATAGGCGATGGACTTTGCCGCCAGCAGCGTGTTCCGCAGCGCCTCGACACTGCTGATATCCGGCTTTTCGGCCCCGGCGCGCACCACCATGCCGATCAGCGAGCGGGCGAGCACGGTTTTGCTGTCGGCGCGCACCAACCCTCGCTTGCCCAGCTCATCGGCGGCCCCTCCATCCAGGATCACGACATCGGCGGCCTCGCCGCGCGCGAGGCGCGTGGGAATGGCCTCCGGAGAGTCACCCATCGATGGACCGCGCGTCGTGACCAGATGATGACCGCTCGCGCGCTCGAACGCCGGACCCAGTTCAGAATAGACTCCATAAAAACCGGACGAGATCATCACCTGCACATCGGCAGCGGCCGCCGTCCGCCCCGCCAGGATGGCGGCTACGCCCAACACGGACAACCATCGAACCAGTGACCTGGGTTTCACGAGGCTCCTCCTGCCCGGCTCAGGGGCGATATCGTATCGCTGCAAAAGAATATATTAGTCCAACTGCCTCGCTTGCGCGATCACTCCAGCTGGATGCGCACGCTTTTGGCTCCGTTGAGCAGCCGCCGCAGGTGAAAGCCGGCCAGTGCATCGCTGGCATACGACCCCACCAGCGCCGCAAATGCCGGCATCGCCGCGGCATCTCCGGCCTCGAGCTTGGCAAATGCCTCGGAATATTGCGCGGTCGCGGCCCCCTTGAAGGTCGCCTCCGGCAGCGGCTCATAAGCCCGCAGCGGCTCGCTGCGCCCGCGCAGCAGGAGATCGCCGACCGGCCTGCCGCGAAACTCCTTGGCACCATCGGCGACCGCGGCGCTGACGCAAATACGGGTACCGAGAAACTTGTTGGCGGCCTCAAGCCGCGCCGCCGTGTTGATGGTGTCGCCATAGGCGGTGTAGTCGAAGAAGCGGCTGCCGCCGAAATTGCCGACCAGAGCGGGGCCGGCATGAACGCCAATCCGGGTCATACCGAAATTCACGTCCTTGGCCCGCCAGCGCCCGCGAAACTCCTCGGCCCAGATATCGAGATCATGCGCGCAGGCAACCGCGCGAGTTACATAGTCCGGCTGGTCTCCCGGTGCATTGAAGAGAATTTGGATCGCGTCGCCGATGATCTTTGCGACCGTACCCTCATGCGCAAACACAACATCGGTCATGCCGCCGACATATTCGTTGAGCAGTGCACCCAGCACTTCAGGTGTCGCGGTTTCCACCAGCGACGTAAATCCGGCGATATCGGTAAAGATGGTCGCGACCTCGCGCCATTGCACCTCCATGCCGTTACTTTCGCTGACAGCAGCCAGCCGGGAGGCGATCTGCGGCGAAAAATACCGCGACAGTGACGCATGCGCGCGCTCGGCCTCAAGCTGGCGGCGGCTTGCCTCACGCATCGTCTCGACGTGACGGATGGTCTTGTCGATGGTCATTTCGAGATCGCCGAAATCGATCGGCTTGGTCAGAAAGTCGAAAGCGCCCCGGTTCATCGCGGTACGGATGTTGCTCATGTCGCCATAGGCGGAAACGATGATGGTCGATTTCCTGTCTTCGGCCTCCTGCAGCTTCTGCAGCAATGACAGGCCGTCCATCCGCGGCATGTTGATGTCGGAAACCACCATGTCGACCTGCGGATGGTCCGCGATCGATTGCAGTGCCTCGATGCCATCGTGGGCAAATACAAACGCCACTGCGCCGTCGCGAATTTGCTTGCGGAATTTCTGCAGCACCAGGGCCTCAAGATCGGGCTCGTCATCGACGACCAGGATGGTTGCGGTCATGCGGCCTGTCCAAGACGGATGTCGATCTCCTGACGCAACAGCGCGAAGTCGATCGGTTTGGTCAAAAGACCCACCGCGCCGCGTTCGATCGCCTTGCGGCGCGTTTCAGCGTCGCCATAGGCGGTAATCATGATGACGGGAACGTCGGGCCGTTCCGCGCGCACCCTGGGCAACATTTCGAGCCCGCTCATGCCGGGCATATTGATGTCGGACAGAATCAGGATCAGCGACGGGTCCTTGATATCGGCGGCCCGGAGCAGTGCATCGGGCGCCGAGGGGGCAAACTCCATGGTAAAGCGCCCGGATTTCAGGTCACGGCGGAATTGCTGGCGGAACAACGCTTCAACATCGGGCTCGTCATCGACGACGAGTATGTAAACGCTCAATTTATGCCTCCAGCCTGCGACTGCGCCGCGGTTCGCGGCAGCGTAATAATGAATTCGGTAAATGCGCCAGGCAGCGTATCGACGTCGATCTTGCCGCCATGTTGTTTCACCACGATGTCGTGGCTCATCGACAAGCCAAGCCCGGTGCCCTCGCCCGCCGGCTTGGTGGTGAAGAAGGGATTGAACATCTTCTCCTTCACCTCCAGCGGGATTCCGGTGCCGTTGTCGCGAATCCGGATTTCAACCTTGTTGCCGAGGTTTTTTGTGGTCGCGCGCAGCGTCGGTTCGAAAGCCTCGTCGCCCGCTTCCTTGCGTTTGGCGGCGGCATAGAAGCCGTTTGAAATCAGATTGAGAAACACCCGCGTGATCTCCTGCGGGTAGAGGTCGATCATGCCGGCCCCCGGATCGAAATCACGCTGCAGCGTGATGTTGAAGCCGGAACGCTCGGCCCGCGCGCCGTGATAGGCCAGATTCAGGCTCTCCTCGACGATCGCATTGATATCGGCGGGCCGGTGTTCGCCCGACCCTTCGCGCGAGTGCAGCAGCATGTTCTTCACGATCGAATCGGCGCGCTTGCCGTGCTGCACCACCTTTTCGAGATTGCCTTTCAGCATCTGCGTGAGTTCGTCGATCTCTTCCCGCACCTTGCCGTCGAGCGGCGCCGGCTTGAGTACATCGTTCAGCTCGTCGATCAACTCGGCCGACAACGCGGAGAAATTATTGACGAAGTTGAGCGGGTTCTTGATCTCATGGGCGATGCCGGCGGTGAGCTGGCCGAGCGAGGCCAGCTTCTCGGTCTGCACCAGGCGGTCCTGCGCGGTACGCAACTCATCGAGCGAGAGCGAAAGCTCCTTGGTGCGCTGCTGTACCTGTTCGAACAAACGTACGTTCTCGATGGCAATGACGGCCTGGTCGGCAAAGGTCTGGACCAGATCGATCTGGCGCTGGCTGAACGGTCCGGGCTCCGGCCTTCCAAGCAGCAGCACGCCTTCGACCGCGCCGTCGCGCATCAACGGCACCGCCAGCACCGACCTGTAGGCGCCGATTGTTGGAGCCTGACCAAAATTATACTCGGGGTCGAGTTGCACGTCGGCGACGTGGACCGGCTTGCCGTCCATGAAAACCCGGCCGGTGATGGTTTCACGACCGGGCCTGATCGGGTTGGCCTGCATGAAATCGACAAAGGCCGGCGTACATCCGGACTCGGCCTGCAGCCGCATCACCTCGCCTTCGCGCAGGCAGATGATCCCCAGCGATGCGCCGCACAACGACTTTGCGGAATCGGTCAGCGTGGTGAGCACCGATTTCAGATCGAACGCCGAGCGGCTGATGACTTTCAGCACATCGGCGGTCGCGGTCTGCTGCTGCAGGGATTCGCTGAGATCGTCGGTGCGCTCGCGCAATTCGTTGAGCAGGCGGGCGTTCTCGATCGCGATCACCGCCTGACTGGCGAAGCTCGTCACCAGATCAATCTGCTTGTCGGTAAAGGGCCGCACTTCCTGGCGGTAGATGTTGATCGTACCGACCAGTTCATCTTCCTTGAGCATCGGCACCGCCAGCATCGTCCGTACGCCGGCAAGCTCAACGCCGGCGACGATCTGGGGGTCGCGGGCGAGATAACCCGGCAGCGCCCTCAAGTCATCGACTTGTGCTGCCTGCTTCGTTATGGCGACGCGACCGAGCGCCATGTCCGGCGCTGGAATAATTGGCACTCCCATACGAGCCTTGACATAGGCCGGCGGCGCGTTGTGCACCGCTACCGCGTGAAATGCACCGTCCTTGTAAATGAACAGGTTGCCGAACTTGGCGCCGCAGATGCGGGTGGCGTTGGCCAGCACCGCTTCGAACACCGGTTCAAGCTCGCCCGGCGACGAACTGATAACCCGCAACACCTCCGACGTCGCAATCTGTTGCTGCAGGGATTCGCTGAGATCGTCGGTGCGCTCGCGCAATTCGCTGAGCAGGCGGGCATTCTCGATGGCGATCACCGCCTGACTGGCGAAGCTCGTCACCAGATCGATCTGCTTGTCGGAAAACGAATGAACGGTCTGCCGAAAAATCGCGATCACGCCGCCAAGGCTGTCCTCCTTCAGCATCGGCACCAGCAGGAGGGTCCGGGCGCCGCCGAGTTGAGCCAGTTCCACGATCGGCGGGAAACCCGCCAGATAGTCTGGTTCTTGCGTGACATCCGCGACGTGAACGAGCCGCCGGGTCAGAGCGAGTCGCCCCAAGGGGTCGGAGGGCGGCGGATAGATCACCGGATTGCGTAAAAAGGTTTCCGCAAAGGCCGGCGGCAGGTTGAACGTCGAGGTACAACGGTAACCTTCATTTTCGTAAAGCAGCAACAGGCCGAACTGGGCGTCACAGATCGTGGTCGCGCTGGCCAGGATAGTATGGAACACAGGATCAAGTTCACCGGGCGAGCGGCTGATGACCTGCAACACCTCGGAGGTCGCGGTCTGGTGCTGCAATGTTTCGGTCAGTTCCGAGGTCCGCTGCTCGACC
Source organism: Bradyrhizobium sp. (assembly GCF_050014615.1). Lineage (GTDB taxonomy): Bacteria > Pseudomonadota > Alphaproteobacteria > Rhizobiales > Xanthobacteraceae > Bradyrhizobium. The sequence continues at coordinate 6,250 of NZ_JBEKCZ010000107.1, forward strand.
TTGTTCTCCAGGTCGGCATAGGATTCCTGCAGGCGGGCGCCCATGTCGTTGAACTGGTTGGCGAGGCCTTCGAGTTCGTCGCCGGTCCTGATCGAGATGCGCTGGGCGAAATCGCCGGCGCCGATGCGCTCGGCGCCGGCGCGCAATGCCTGGATCGGGCCGACCATGCGCCGGGCCAGGAATATTCCTGCCAGCACCGCGAAAATCGACGCCGCCGCCAGCACGATGGCAAGGCGCTGCAACGCGGCGTAGAGCGAGGCGTAAGCCTCCTCCACCGGCAATTCGACGAACATCGTCCAGCCCAGCGGCGCGATCGGCGCGGATGCCGTCAGGACCTTCTGGCCCTGGATATTTTCGGTGCCTTCCAGCGCCTCGGGATCGGTCCCGGCGTGTCCGGCTTGCGCGGCCTGCACCTGCATCAGTCTGGACATATCGGTATTGCGCAGCACCAGGCTGATATCCGGATGGGCGATCAGGCGCCCCTGCGCGCCGACAACGTAGGCATGGCCGTGTTCGCCGACCTTGATCTGCGACACCACGTCCCAGATCAGCTTGAGGTTGACCTCGGCAATGCTGACGCCGGCATCCTTGCGGGTGCCGGCCAGTGACAGCGTCATGTAGGGTTCGGATTCCCGGCGGAAATACACCGGCCCATAATAGACCTTGTGAGCGACCGCTTCGGTGAATTTGGGGTCCTGCGAGAGGTCGAGCCCGCTGTCCACGACGTCCATCGCGAGCCGTGATACCCGCAACCGTTCCTTGCCGGTCGAATCGACCTGCGCCAGTTCGGTGATGGCCGGCACCTGCCGCAACAGCCGCAACGCATCAAAGCGGCGCTGTTCGATCGAGCCCGCCGACCATGGCAACTGGGTGGTCCAGCCAAGCTGGCTTTCAATTTCCTTGATGAACTGGCCGATTTTCGCCGCCGCCGCCTCGGCCTGCTCGTGCTGAATCCGTATCAGCGCCGCCTTGTGCTCGCGATAATAGAAAAAAACCTCGAAAATTCCGTTGGATAGCAGCGCGGCGGCCACCACCGCGACGAACAGCGCGACGTATTTGGTAAACAGCCGGCTGCGGATTTTGGTGCCGGATGAGCTGGGCTGCACAGCCGCTCCCGCCGCCGGCGTGGCGGCTGCCAGCGCCCGGTCCTGCGGTGCGTCGGGGTGGAGGGAAATGCTCATCCAGTGCTGTTTAGCAAGAACACCAGGGTCTTGTCTCTTGCCGCAGTGCGAGATGACCTGATTTCCGTCCTGAATTCATGCCGCTGGATCGACGCTCGCACCTGGCAATCCCGAAACGGTGGCCGCCTCGAACCGTCCGGCGAGGGCCGCTCTGAAAAGGCCGGTTCATCGAGCCACGGCCGGTCAGACCGCGCTTGATGGATCCTCCCGCTCGATCTCGGGTTTTTCACGCAAAACGGCGTTCAACAGCGAATTGTGAACCTCTATCTTTCCGTTGTAGCTGATCAGTCCAAGTTTGCGGAATTTGTTCATGAAGTAGCTCACGCGGGATCGGGTCGTCCCGATCATCTCAGCCAATGTCTCCTGACTGACGTCCAATAGAATAGGCTGAGGTCTGCCTTCCTTGCCGAAATGCGCGAGCAGAAGCAGCAGGCGCGCCAGCCGTTTCTCGCTCGAATTAAACAGCTGATCGATCAAGTCCTCTTCGATCCGGCTGTTGCGTGTCAGGAGATACGCCATAAACAGCTTGGAAAATTTCGGTTCGCTATGAAGCGCGGCGATCATCGCCTGTTTGGTTATTGAGGTGACCACAGAGGCCTCCATCGCGGTTGTGGTCGCGATGCGCAATGGATGGCCGTTAAGGCACCCCTCGCCGAAGAACTGGCCCGGTTCCAGAATCCCGACGACCGCTTCCCTGCCCTGCCCCGATAGGACAGTAAGCTTGACGCTACCCTTTTGAAGGTAAAAAACCGCGTCTGCCACATCTCCTTGCTTGAAGATGGGCTGATTTTTCTCAAACTTCAAAATCGTCTTGCCAGCCCCAACCCTGGAGAGAAAGGCTTGGGGGTCGAACCCGTCACTGGCGAGCTTCCCCACGGAAGCCTCCTGTGCTCCGATGAACCTGCTTTGCTCGGGTGAACCTGCGCGCCACGCATTATAGCGGTTTCAACGCCGGCAATGAAGCACTACTTGAGGTAGTCGGGGCATTTGAACGGCATGAGGGAGCCCCATAGCGAATACGGGACTCCCCCGTAAGGCCAGACGAGGGACTGGCGGCGATTTGGCTCGTCCGGCTGGCACTCCTGGCCGTCTCTCAGTGCACTCGCTGATGGCGCAATCGCAGGTCCCTCTCTCCCTCGTTGCGCCTACCGACCGCCACAGCCATCTTCGATCGCCAGGCCGGAAAAGTCTGTCCGATTTTGACCATCCGACGCCAAATTATGTAGGGCGATTTGCGACCACGGACGTAAGGGACGCGACGTCAATTTGGACGTGAAACCGGCGAGGTTCGATTTTTTCAGAATCTGATCAATATTGACCAGCGACTCCGGCAACCGTGATAGCATGCTGGTGCGATCACGATCCTCTTCGTCATCTACCGGCGACTGAGAGTTTCTCGCTCCCGCCTGGCATATAAAGGTGGAATACAATGACCGATTACCTGGCTGCGATCCCGCTGCTCGCAATCGAGCGACTCCGCTGCCCGAAATGCCAAACACGTCTGGCGCTCGCGCATATCTTGCCGGGTCCGACAGGATTTGAACTTCGCGCGTTCGACTGCGCCAGATGCGACTACGTCGAAAAAATTGCGATTGCGTCAGATCCAGCGAAATCCGGAGATGTCGCCTGGCTCGTTGGCGAATTGCAGTCGCCGACCTAGCCGATGCCGCCATTGGACCATAGCGCGAAGCCCGGATCGAAATCTCTCGATCACGCTCTTTGGCTGGTCGCGGCATTGATCGTGATCGCAATCATCATCGTTGCCCGATATTGATCCGGCCACCGCCATTGGGCCGCTCCCTCACCGAGACAGCCCTGTCTCTTTGAGCCGCGTCCTTTTTCATGATCGCGACATATCGCTCGGTCTGATTGGCTATCATCTTCCAGCTTCGCGCAAGGCTGGTCAGGATCGTAGCCTCGGCTCCGCTCTGTGCCAGCAGCATCAGGCGATGACATTCCTCGGCCTGCGTCCGGCAACGGACGGCTTGGTTTATTTCCCGCCGGGGGTCAAAACAGGTCAACGGAGACCTGCAGGATACACCAGACCAAAAACAGCCACAGCAGGAAGCTGGTCGCGATTGCCCCAATCCACGGCACCGTGGGCGAGTAGCGGACGGACGGCAGTAGCTGCTTTGACTGGGGCATGGTGTACCCTCCGATCAAAGGCGGGAGCACAACACTCTCTGTCACCGTATTAGCGCCTGTGGTTGGGCGGTGATGACAGCGATGCAATCACATGATTCGATGGTTGTATGTATCATATTATACACGTCATCGAATTAAATGATCGCGGAAACCCTATGGCAACTGCGTCCCAAGCTAGCTTCCGTCGCCCATCGATCAGTCAACTCGTTCGAGCCGCTTTCGATCGCCTTGCGTCTGGTCTCGGGATCGCCATAGGCGGTAATCATGATGACGGGAACGTTCTCGGCAAAACAATGGTGAATTCGGTGAACTGGCCGGGCACCGTCGCGACGTCGATACTGCCACCGTGCTGCTTCACGATGATGTCGTGGCTCATCGAAAGGCCGAGCCCGGTGCCCTCGCCGGCCGGCTTGGTCGTGAAGAACGGATTGAAAATCTTTTCCCTCACGTCGGCAGGAATGCCGGTACCGTTGTCGCGAATGCGGATTTCAATGGAGTGGCCGATATTCCTCGTTGTGGCGGTGAGTACCGGCTCGAAACCGGAATCAGGGGTCTCCGACTTGCGCTTGGCCGCGGCGTAAAACCCGTTGGTGATCAGATTGAGGAATACGCGGGTGATTTCCTGTGGAAACGCATCGATCGCGGCGACGCCAGCGTCGAAGTCCCGTTGCAGCGTAATATTGAACCCCGGCTTCTCGGCGCGTGCACCATGATAGGCGAGATTAAGGCTCTCATCCAGAATCGCGTTGATATCGGTAGACCGGTGCTCGCCGGAGCCCTCGCGCGAATGCAGCAGCATATTCTTGACGATCGAATCCGCCCGCTTGCCGTGCTGCACCACCTTTTCGAGATTGCCCTTCAACATCTGCGTGAGATCGTCGATCTCTTCCCTCACCTTGCCGTCGAGCGCGGCCGGCTTCAGCACCTGGTTCAGCTCGTCGACCAATTCGGCCGACAGCGCGGAGAAATTATTGACGAAATTCAGCGGGTTCTTGATCTCGTGGGCGATGCCGGCGGTGAGCTGACCGAGTGAAGCCAGCTTCTCGGTCTGCACCAGGCGATCCTGCGCGGTACGCAATTCGTCGAGCGACGCCGCGAGTTCCCTGGTACGTGCCTGCACCTCGTCGAACAGCCGGGCATTTTCGATGGCGATCACGGCCTGGTCGGCGAAGGTGCGCAAAAGCTCGATCTGGCTGGGTGGAAACGGACCGGTTTGCGCACGCCCGATAACCATCACGCCGAGAACGGCATCGTCACGCATCATCGGGACCGCCAGCGTGGAGCGAATTTTGCCGATGCTCGAATCCGAGCTGCTGGCGTTTCGGATCATCTCCCTGACCCTGGGATCCAGCTCCGGATCTTCGAAAAAGTCGGGGATGCTGTGCACTTCGCCGGTCAGGATCACGCGTTCCGCGGCCGTGCCGCGGCCTGCGCGGATCGGGCGCCCCTTGAAGACGAGGCTCGCCTCCGCAACGCCCACGCCGGCGATCGCCTTGCACTCAAAGGCCTCATCGCCCCGCAGATAGAGCAGGCCCACGCCGGCGCCGCAGAGCTTGTAGGCCGACTCGACCAACGTATCGAGCACGGTCTGCAGATCGAAAACCGAACGGCTGATGACCTTGAGCACATCGGCGGTCGCGGTCTGCCGCTCCAGTGCCTCCCGGGTCTCGTTGATCAGCCGGGCGTTCTCGGTTGCGATTCCGGCCTGGTCGGCAAAGCTCTGCAGCAGCGCGAGCTCATCCTCGGTGAAAGGCACCGGGCGGTCGCGGTGCACGATCAGCGCACCGATGGCCTGTCCCTTGCTCCGAAGCGGCGTGCCGGACATGGTTCGGGTGCCGGCTGCCCGCGCCGGAGCCAGCCCCGGCCACCGGGCATTGGCCAAGGGATCATCGGCGTCGGAAACATGGACCTGGCGGTTTTCGAGATAGACCGCGCCAGGCATGTACTGCGGCATGATCGCGACATGCGCCATCGGCAGCGCGGTGGCGATCCGCTCCGAGCCGGCGCCGACGCGGATGGTTCGGCCCCAGTGCTCGCCGTCGGCGATCAGCAGCGAGACGCTCGATGCGCGAAACAGCCGCTCGGCGATCTCGGCGATCCGGCGCAGCGTCTGGTCGGCATCGCCCGGCGACGCACTGATGAGCCGCATCACCTCGGCGCTGGCGGCCTGGCGATCCCGGGCGGCGCCAAGCTCGCTTTTCAGCCGCGCATTCTCGAATTCGGAATGGTTCGCCTTGGGACTACTCGACTTCGGACTGCTCGATTTGGGCGGCCCGGATTTGGGCGCGATGGAATTCGTCTTGCCAGACTTAGTCTTGCCAGACTTGGTGCTGGCGGGTCTGGCCTTGCGGACGGGCTTCTTGCGCTTGGTCGCCGTGGCGCGCGTCTTTGCTTTTTGGCCGCGCTTGGCCATTTTTCCGCCCCCCGGGAAGACTGCTGCAAAACTTTAGCTAATCCGGACAGGGGCGTACAGGCCGCGCGCCGGTCAATTCCGATGCCGGTCGGGGTGGGCTAATCGCGATGGATCAGTTTCGATATGTTCCCGATGTCGATCTGGTGCCGCACGGCCTGGCTCAATTCGAGCGCATCGAGCGCCTTGATGGTTTCGCGGACCAGATAACTGCCGCCTTCGGCGTCGAACGGGAAATCGCTTGCGAACACCACTCTGTCGGCACCGAAATAGTCGAGACCGCAGCGGGTGGCGCCCACGGCGCCCGACAGCGCCGTATCGGCGAAGAACATCCGGAAATATTCCTCGGCTGGCCGCTGCAGAGGACCGGGCAGCAGATCGGCATCGGCCGGCGGCGTACGCGATCCCATCTCGAGCCCCCAGCCCTGCGCGATCCGGCCGGCGAAATAGGGAATCATCGCCCCCATGTGATGGGTAATGATCTTCAGATCCGGATGGCGGTCGAACAGTCCGGAAAACACCAGCCTCGACATCGCGACGCTGCTGTCATAGGGCCAGCCGAAACACCACCAGATCTCGTAGCGCGACTTGGTTTCGCTGGGATAGTCCGGCGTCGGGCCGCGCACCGGATGCAGCCAGATCGCCAGTTGGCGCCGGGCGATTTCGTCGAACACCGGCGCAAAACGCGGATGATCGAGCGGCAACCCGCGCACATGGGTGCAGAGCTGGAAACCGGCTGCGCCCATCCGGTCGGCCCGGCTGATCTCGGCAATCGCCGCATCGACATCGTGCAGCGACAGCGCGGCGGCGAAGGCCGGAAAACGGTCGGGGTGCAGCGCCACCAACTCGGCGAGACCGTCGTTCATCAGCCTCATCAGGTCGACCGCGAGCGTCCCGTCGGCCAGATCCTCGATCGGCGGCATCGACGGTGTCAGCAATTGTCGATAGCCGGCAAAGCCGTCCATCAGCCGGAACCGGTGGTCGAGATCGTAGAGCGGCTTCAGTTCCAGCCATCGCCGCAACGGACCCGCCGCCGACGCCATGGTCTGCAGCCGGGCGAAATAGGCTTTTGGAAATATGTGGGTCCAGGCGTCGATACGATCGGACAAAGGACATGACTCCGCTTGAGGGGATGAATGGGGTGACGTCTCGAGGGATTTTCCTCAACGTCCCTATAGCGAAAAGGCAGCAACGGCGCCAACCCCGCGCACGCAGCCAAGCACCGCAACACCCCGCTGACGCCGAACGCGGCAAGACATGGCGGCCACCGAAGAATGATTCATCGCCGACGATGCGTTCCGCGTTGGTTCAGTTCGGCATCGATCTCGACCGCGCCAGCGACGTCGACGGCAGATCTCCGAATGCTTCGCGATATTCCCGTGAAAAATGCCCGAGATTTGAAAAGCCGCATTGCAGGGCGACAGCCGCGACGGTGGCGTTTCCCTTCGAGGCGACAAGCAACTCCTTCGCATGTTGCAGCCGAACCATCTTGGCAAAAGCCATCGGCGAGTAGCCGCGGCCGCGCTGGAATGCCCTGAAAATCGCGCGGGCACTTGTGCCCGTGATCTCAACCAGATCGTCGATGCTGATCGCCCGATTCCAGTTCGCTTCGATATAATTTTCCACGCGCCTAACCTGCCAGGGCGAGTCCTCCCTGGAGTCCCGTTCCAGTGAACCGCTGAACGCATGACGGCTCGCGAACAGGAAAGTGGTTACGATGGCCTGCTCCAGCTCCTGCAGCACCAGCGGGGGTAACTCTTCGGCGTCCGAATTCAGTTGTTGAGCAAAAAATCCAACCAGCTGACACAGCCCCTTCGAGCGCGGATGATCCAGGTTTAGAACCGGTCGGAACTGAAAGTCCCCGTTGGGCCTTGCGCCGAGGATGGAAGTCAGTTTCTTCCTGAGGGCCGTTGTCTTGATCCGCAGGTTCAGCCATTCGTGGTTTTCGCCGCACCGTACCCGCGTCGCGCGCCCGGGCGAGGTGACGCAGGATTGGTGTTGATTGATCTCGATGGTCTCGCGGCCAATTGTCGTGACGCCTCGTCCCGTCAGCGGAATCGACAAGCGGGCAAAGTCGAACTCCGGATAATCCGCGGCTACGGACGAGTTACTCGCTGCCGACAATAATGCGATGTCCTGAAGCTCGACAAATCTTCCGTGCGCCTCGAAAGCATCGGGTCCGGATATCTCCGAACGCGTCGCGCCGAACCTTGGCAGAGCCGCATTCTTGAACTTTTCAATATCCGAGGTGCGAAAAACCGCAGAACGATTCAGAGGATTGGCTGGCTGTAAGAAAGGCATGATTGATCCGCAAAGGCTGCACCCGTCCGATCCGGGAGAAAATTGATTCGTCAATCATCCAATGTACCGCAATTTTACCGGCAACAGCCTGTTTTTGCGGGCCGACTGATCGCGGTCATCCGCGACAGACTATTCGGGACGCCGTGAATAGAAATGGCCCGCATCATTTCAACCGGAGATCGCGCCCAAGCCATACCCGACGTCACTCCGTCGAACGGCTTGCCTTCTCCCTCATGCGATAGAACTGCAGCGCGGTCTTGGCGGTCTTCGGTTGAAGCCGGGAGAAGCTGGTAAAACACTGATCGAGTTGCTGCCGGGAGCTGCCGTTAACTCCGGCGTGCAACAGCAGAAGAGTCAATGTTGTCTCCCACGAAATATCGATGGCCCTTGCCAGCACCAGGACTTGTTCGGTCTGGTGCTGCACGAAAGCTCGTTCCACCAGCCCGACCGGAAGATCGCACATCAGTGACAGCGCAGCCGCCACCTTGTCGAAGCTTCCTTCCCTGGCGAACGCCAGCAATTGTGCTTCGCCCAGTTTCCCGGCGGCATTAAGCGCGCTCACAACGGACATCGCCCGCGCGAAATCGCCGGAGCCGATCCGCGCTTTGGTCTGTATCTGGTCGGACGCCTTGACAACCATGGACTTGATCAGCTCGGCTCGTCGAGGGTCCGCCTGTGAAAGCTGACCCTTCACGACTTCCGAGGCGTCCACGAACAGCTTGACGAGGTTCTGACGGGGAATGTCGGGGCGTGACCAGACGCATAGCGCAAGCGCCCCGTCGTCGCGCGCCTTCCTGACCAGTGAGGAAATGCCGAATTCCGAGAATCGCGCGCCGCCGTTTCTGGCGGTACTGGAAACAACGGCCCGGTTTCCGCGGTCCACCAGAACGTCCGTCACCACCTCAGCCAGGACCTTGCGGCCGGAGATCGCCAGCAGGTGATCCTGGCTCTGGGTGCTGGCATTCTCAACCAGGGTATTTTGGTCAAGTCGCTCACAATGCGCAAGCACCGGTCCGGCGACCTCGATCGCGGCATCGAATGCCAGGACACGAACGACTTTGGGTGGCGCGTCGGTAAGTCTGGCCAGGCGGCTTCCGAACTGCGCGCGAGCCGCGTGCTCGATGTTTTCGAGCAGCGCCCCCATCACGCGATCGAACAGTTCAACCTGATCTTCGGAGAATTTGCCCGATCCGAGAACAAAGAGGTCGGTCACCCTCTTCAGGATCTCGGCACGGCGCGAGATATCCTTGCTGGCCAACGCACTCTCGAGTTCGTCAATCAGATTATCTTGCAGATTACTTTGCAGATCATTTTGCAAGTTCATGTTTCGCCTCCAAAACCGCCGATCACAATTGTCGAGGTGACGTCTTGCGGCTACGCCACCCTTGTTCTCGCCAACGGCGTATTATTCAGGTCGAGCTGAGAGATTGGAACGGGCCGACCGATGAGATATCCCTGAGCAAGGTCGACGCCCGCCTCACGCATGTATGCGAGTTGTTCCTCGGTCTCGATCCCCTCGGCGGTCGTTATGGTGCCGAGCCCCTGGGCCAATGCCAGCACCGAGGACACCACCGCCGCGCATTCGCGGCGATTGAGAGCGCCTTGGGTGAAGCTCTTGTCGATCTTGATCTTGTCGAACGGAAAATTGGTCAGATAGGTCATCGAAGAATAGCCGGTACCGAAATCGTCGAGCGCCAGCGATATTCCGAGATTCTTCAACTGGCGTATGGTCGCTAAATGCGCTTCTTGACTCTTAAGCAGCGAGGTTTCGGTGATTTCCAGCTCCAGCCGTTCCGGCGCAAGGCCGGTCTCTACCAGCGTGCACAAGATGACGTCAAAGAGGTTTCCCTTGTTGAATTGAACCGCCGAAATATTGACTGCGATCTTGAGATGCGCAGGCCACGAAGCGGCATCCGCACAAGCTTGCTGTAGAACCCAATCCCCAAGGGGCACGATCAAGCCCGTCGATTCCGCGAGCGGAATAAACCGGTCGGGTGGAATGAGACCTTTGGTCGGGTGCCGCCATCGAACCAGCGCCTCGACGCCGCAGAGCAGTCGCGTGTTGAGATCCATCACGGGCTGGTAATGCAGCTCGAATTCCTCCCGCGCGATGGCGTCCCGCAGTTCGCCTTCCGCCGACTGCTGCGTATGAGCAACCTCCAGCATTGTCGTGTGGTAGATGCTGAAATCATTTCTGCCATTGGCTTTGGCATGGTAGAGTGCGAGATCGGCGCTCTTCATGAGCTGCTCAGGCTCGACGCCATGTTCCGGAGCCAGCGCAATCCCGATGCTGGTGCCGACGCCGGCGATCTGACCGTCGAGATCGAACGGCTGCGAGATGGCGCTGATGATCCGAAGCGCGAGCGCGATCGCCCCTTCGTGTTGACTGGTTCCGCCCTCCTGGATGATCGCGAACTCGTCGCCGCCGAGCCGCGCCAGCACGTCGGTTTCGCGAAGTGTGGATTGCAGGCGCCGTCCGACCTCGACCAGCAATTGATCGCCGGCGGGATGTCCCAGCGTGTCGTTGACGGCCTTGAACTTGTCGAGGTCGAGCATCATGACGGTGACGGCGCCACCGCCGCGCTTCAGTCGCTTGCTCGCTTCCTCAAGCTTGGCATTGAACTCCGCGCGGTTGGCCAGTCCCGTCAGCGCATCGTGTCGCGCCAGATGAACGATCTCGGCCTCCGCGCGCCGGCGCTCGGTAATGTCTTCATGCGTCGCCACCCAGCCGCCATCCGCCATCGGCTGCCGGGAGATCAGCATCAGACGGCCATCCGAAAATTCCTCAACGCGACTTGAATCGATCGGCATCTGGTCCATGGCCACGATCTTGTTGTCGATCGCGGCCCGGTCCGTATCGCCCTTGAGAACGCCACGCGCGACAAGGTCGGCCGTGATTGCATTCACATGAGTGCCAGCCTGCAACAGTTTCTGCGGCAACCGATAGATCTCCGCATAACGCTGATTCCAGACCACGAGCCGCCGGTCCCGGTCGTACATGCTGATGGCCTGCGACATGTTGCTCAGGGCGGCGGCAAAGCGGGTATTTATTACCTCAAGTTCAGCGGCCTTGTCCGCCAGCAGCTTCTCGCCGCGCTTTTCCGCCGTAACATCCTCATGCGTGGTCAGCCACCCGCCATTGGCCATCGGTTGGCGTTTGATCGAGACGACCCGCCCGTCTGCAAGCTCGTGGATCTCGCTTGCCAGCTTTACGTTGACACTGACATAGGCATCTGGATCTGTCGCAAAGTGGGTGCCATTCTCGCGACGAAAATCAAGAATTTGCTTCAGCGTCGTACCGGGCTTTACCTGATCCTCGGCAAGGCGATATATTTCGGCATACCGAGCATTGGCAATGACAACCTGCTGTTCCGGGTCAAACAGGCAAAGACCCTGCGACATGTTCCTTAGAGCCGCGTTGAATCGCGCATTGATGAGTTCGAGTTCAGCAGCCTTTTCCGCGACCAATTTCTCCTGAAGTCTCTGTGTCGTGACGTCTTCATGCACCGCGACCCATCCGCCGCCCGCTATCGCCGTATTG